>JAYUVR010000225.1:0-6554 GCA_043753955.1 Archangium sp.
TCGGGAACTCTTTGAGCCAAAGCTTCGCTCCAGGCTTCTCGATCGTCAGTCAAACCCTTCTTGTCTTTCACCGCCCGCACCACAATGACGTCGCCAACGTTCAACGGTTTGACGCTGTTGATGAGCACCGAAGGGTAAAATCGCTCACCGTTGACTTCACGTGCCCAACGCATGCCCAGGGCTGGCAACTTCGCCACTTTGTTCCCAATGCTGACATCAGCGCTCGAGCCATCTTTCTCAATGGCACTCACCAAACCCACGTAATAGCGGCCCGGTTCGATGTCCTTATTCGCCAACACTTTTTTAGAACGCTCGCGAAACTTGTCTTGCTCGGCTTTCGTCGTCAGCCGCATCACGGGGCCGCGGTAGCCTTGCCGTTTGTCCACCGCGAGAAGACCCCACAACACCGCCTCTTGCGCCGCGCGCTGTTTCTCACTGTCCATCGTGGTGAAGACGGTGAGCCCCTCATTTAACAACGTCTTATTGCCAAAGCGGTCGACCACATCACGACGGGTTTCTTCGGTGAAATACGGGGCAAACTGATGAAAGACATCTTCCACCGGGAAGACGCTCACTTGCGCGCTTGAAGCCTCGTCGAATTCGGCGCGGCTAATCATGCCCTTCTCTCGCATTTGACCCAGCACATACTGGCGGCGCTTCTTCGCTTTTTCAGCATCGCGGAAAGGCGAATAATTCGACGGCGCCTGGGGAAGCCCGGCAAGCAACGCCATTTCAGCCAGCGTCAAATCTTTCACATCTTTGCGGTAATAATTCTCAGCCGCTGACTGCACTCCGTAGCTGTGATGCCCCAAGTAAACGTTGTTCAAATACAAATACAAAATTTCTTCTTTGGTCAGTTCACTTTCCAACCGTTTGGCCAACAAGGCCTCTCGAATTTTTCGCTTGATGGTCTTCGCGGTTGATTCTTTGTAGCCCTCGGCGCTGATGAGCACCGCTTTGGCTGTCTGCTGCGTAATGGTCGAGCCGCCTTGCACCTTGCCTTGGCCGCTGACTTTCTTCATCGCAGTCTTAAAAGCCGCGCGAGCAGTACCGACGAGGTCGACGCCAAAGTGGTCGAAGAAATCAGCGTCTTCAGCGGCAATAAAGGCCTGCACCAACCGCTTGGGTATGCGCTCGTAAGGCACCACCTTGCGGCGCTCATTGTAGAACTCGCCAGCCAAGACGCCGTCGACGGTAAACACCTCAGTGAGAATCGGAGGTCGATACGCCTCAACCTTGGGAATGTCAGGCAACCCCTCTGCATATTTCCACGACACGAAGCCGTAGCCGACGAGGGCTCCGATGCAGGCCACGAGCATCAGCACGGCCAGCGCTTTGACCAACGTCTTCCACCATCGCTTCTTGAGCTCTTTGACCAACGGCGCTTCCCTTCAGTTTGACTGACGACTCAAGGCTGCTCCAAGCCCGCCCGTTGAAGCACTTCCACCAATTCTTGAGGGAGCTTCGCTTCAACCACCATCTTGCGCCCATCTTCTGGGTGCGGAAATTCGAGTCGGGCAGAATGAAGAAACAACCGCTTGAGCCCCCATTGCGTTTTCGTTTCTCGGTTGAATGTAAAATCTCCATGCTTCGGGTCTCCCGCTACGGGATGGCCGATGGCAGCGAAATGTCGCCGAATCTGGTGCGTTCGGCCAGTCTCAATCGTGCATTGCACGTAGGCGGCCAGGCTCGTCTGGCCTACCACCTGGTAGCGAGTGCGAGCCTCTTGCATGTTCACCCCGCGGCGCTCGCGCGATTCTGCAGTCTGTTGATGCTCCTGCAACGCCAAGTCGATGAGCCCGGTGCGCTGAGCCAAAGTGCCTTTCACCAACACCAAGTACTTCTTCTTCGCTTTGTGCTCGGTGAAGACTTCGGTGAAGTGCACCATCGCGGGCCGGCGTTTGGCCACGATGATGACTCCCGAGGTTTCGCGGTCGAGTCGATGCGCGGGGCTGGCCGAGAAACCATTTCGCTCGGCTTTGGGCCCTAAATACGCGCGAATGACGTCGACCACGGTGCCTCCGGTGATGCCGCTGCCGGTGTGCGCGGCCATGCCCGAAGGCTTGTTCAAGGCCAATATCCAATCGTCTTCATAGAGAATATCGAGCGTCGAGAGGTCGATGGGGGGTGGCGGAGCCGGCTTTCTTTCGCGATCTCCCAGCAGCTGGGCATCGGTGCCGCGCACGGTAATGACATCGCCTTCGACCAAGGGCTGCTCTGGCGTGGCCCGTTTGCCGTTGACCCGAATCTTCTTCACCCGAATCATTTTGAACAGATGGCTGAAGGGAACGCTCGAAAGCGTCTTTTTAAGGTACTTATCGAGGCGAACCCCGGTGTGGTCATCAGTGACGCGGTACTCGAGCATCTTAAAGAATGCTGTAGCTCACTGACACGCAGTTGTGGAAGGTACCGAAAGCTGACGCTAGAAGGCGCCCCATGGCAAAGCAGGTCAGCATCGAAGAATTGCTCAAGTCCGGCTCGAAGCAGTGGAACCAGCTCCGCAAGGACAACAAGGTTCCGCTCGATCACACCGGAGCAACATTTCCCCAATTGTTTTCGGCCAACGCCGATCTCTCGGGGCTCACGCTCATCGGCACAGAATGGGAAAAGTGCGATCTCTCAAAAGTCAGCTTCAAAGGTGCTGACCTCTCGAACGCATACTTCCACGGAGGTCGCCTTCAAGATTGCGACTTCCGAGGAGCGAAGCTCGACGGCGCCACCTTTGAAAAATTGAAACTCTTGCGCTGTGATTTTACCAACGCCGAAGGGCTCGAAGAACTCGAGTTCGACGACTGCGATATGGACAGAGTCACCGGCCTCGATGGGGAAGACGCGCCTCCGCCTCCACCTCCTCCGGCCGTTGGCGTCACCAGCTTCACCCGAGAACAACGTTCTGCGGTGATGGGTTTGGGTCCCACTGCGTCAGAAAGCGACCTCCCTCCCTTCCGCCCCGGCGACGCTCCCGGCACGGTCTTGTTCCGTGGCCTCAAGCACATTTCGAATCCACCGCCGTGGGTGCTCGATGTACCTGGGCTCCGCCCTCCTCTGCCGGTGCGTATGCCCCCGGGCGCGAGCATGGAACATCTCTACCGTGAAGCGGTCAAAACGCGCATGGAAGGCCGTCGCCCCGTGCCCGACATGCAAGCGGTTGCGAAGGCCAAAGAAATCGTCGCCGCTGGCGCCGCAGGTGCAGCCGTCTCGGTGATGTACTTGCGTGAAGTGGGCGAAGAAGTGGTGCCCAGCGAAGGCGCTGTCGACAACATCAACGCGGCACTGCGCGAAGCCCTCGAAGTCGAAGACCCCACCGCTGATGTCGACCCCCGCATCACCGGAGCGCTCCACGAGCTGAAGGCCTCTGCGGAAGCACTCGACCTCTTGGGTGAATTGCGCATGAAGCTGGCGGCGGTACAGCTCTTCAGCACCCTGATGGAAGCCGGCTTCATGCCCGACAACAACTGGGAAGAAGCCGTCGATTCTGTCGAAGCCAGCCAAGACTTGGCGCACATCGCCAGCAATGGAAATCGCCCCATCTTGACCGACGCTTTCAAAGCCTTCGCTGAACTGCCTGACGAAATTCGAATGCGGCGGTTGGCGTACTTGGCCGAAGCCACCGCGCATGTGGAAGCCATGGCAGGGCCCAGCACGGTCGTCGCTCCCGCGGCTCAAGCTTAAGAACGAAGCTTCCGGCTCCCCCTACTTCACTGGGGAGTCGGAGCTCATAAGCCCCTTCACAAAATGCCCCGCCTCGGGGTGTTTGCGGAAGGCGAGCGTCTTCACTTCAACCTGACTTAAAAAACTCAACAGTCGCTTCCGCACTTCTGCGCGAGGCAAGGCGACTTCAGCGACGTCAAAACACTGCGCCATCGCCAGTTCAGTGGCAGCAAAAGCATTCAGCGGCTTCAATTCTTCATGAGGCGCTTTTTCCAAAGCGAAGAAATATTTTGCCTGCACCACGCCGGGCTGACCCGCGTTCGTAAAATCTGAACGAAATGGCGTGCCACACACTCGCCCGTCGGGGAAAAGCATCGCCACCTCGTCGGTGAGCAAGCTCAAGCCCGCTTCGAAGCCCAGGCGAGCGAGCGTCGATTTTCCGTTGCCACTTTTGCCAGCGGCAACCACGGCCGTGTTTCCGTGTCTCAAAGCACAGGCGTGAATTAACACTGCGCCTTGGCGACACGCGAGCAGGTACCACGCCAGCCTGAGAATCAGTTCTGCTCGGTACACGCCATCTTCGACGCAAACATCAAGCGTTTCTCCGTCAAGGCGAATGGTGCATTTGCCTAAAGGAGCATCAATGGAAATGCCTTCGAGTGACGCGTGCCGACGCACCACCAGCGAAGGCGGGGCTGACTCTGGAGCTACAAAATGTTTCCAATGCACTCGCTCAGTCGCCAGGCGACAAATCGATTCGTCGACCCGCAGCACTTGGTTGGCGCAAACGAGGTCGACGAAGGTTGACGTCACGGCAAAGAATGAATGCGTTGAGGCATCAGAAAAATGGGGCATTTCGACCCCATTCTTTTGATGCCTGATGTTTCAGCAGCTGTCGTCACACTGACAGAGATCTGCAACGCACAAGTTCGGGAAACCAAAATCTGCACACGACACTTCAGGCGCCGTGCACATGAGGAGTGGACCCGGACTCGCAAGCATCGGTTGGGTGTAAAGACGAGGAGAAACCCATTTCTTCTTCGTCGTTGAAGCCGACTGCGTCAGTGCCATACAGATACCTTCCCGGGCGAGTTGCCGGAATCACCCATCGCGAGATCCATCACTCCATCTCCATCGAAGTCTCCGGCTGCGGTACAGATGCCTTTGTTGGTTGCAGTTGCCACGCTCTGGAAGCGTGCTTGCCAGAAACCATTGCCCGCCGATAGGTCAAACTGATTGGTGCCGTTTTGGAAGAACACCCAGCCTGAGGAATCACCATTGCCGTTTTCGCTGATGGCCAAGTCAGGCTTTGCATCACCGTTGAAGTCAGCCACGCTGGCCCAGGTTCCGAAGTTACGCGGCTCATTTCCGGTGATGGTGACGTTAGGGGAACCCATCAGTCCACCGGTGCCGTCGCGGTACAAAAAAGCCTTCGCAATGTCTGGCTTGGTTACCAATAAGTCAGGGGCTGCTAACCCGAAGATGGCCCCGCCCACAATGCGGGTGCCAAAGCCGGTCAAGAGGCCTGTTTCGGTCGTATCCATCTCAGTCGTGGTCAGCGACGAGAGGACTCCAGCACCCAAAACTCCAGCATTAGCGCTGACGATAGTGCCTCCGTCTTGTGCCTCTTTGCCCGCGTAGAGATACACCGTATTGCCAACCGTGGTGTTCTTCGCCATCGAGATGGCGAAATCGGGCACCGAATCGCCATTGATATCGCCCAAGCCCGTCGCTCCACCTCTGACCCGAGCAAATTGATTTCCCGCGGCCGGAGCAGCGACACTGTCAACGGGCAGGGGGCCATCGATAACCCAGTCAGCCGTAGTCCCATTGACGGGAATAAATGCACCCGTTTGGAGCGCCTGCCATTCCGCCAAAGTGCGGCTGCGGTAAAGATAGACCCGGCCCTGGTTGGTAGCGGTGGCTCCTGAAAATGGCTCCGTATGAGCGCTGATCGCCAAGAGCGTTTGACCCGCACGACCTGGCATCACCGCGACCATTTCCCCCATGCGAGTGTTGTTTGTTGCCGCACGGAATTCCAAGAATGTGCCCGCGGTGGTGTCGAGCGTCGCCTGCGTCGAAGACCCGAAGAACACAAAAACCCGGCCCTTCGAAGTCGACCAGAATGGAGAACCGACGACCAAGTCAGGTTTCGACGAATCTCCTCCGACGTCGCCCACGGCGAGAGAAGTACCGAAGCGACCGCTCGCTGCGGTGTCGTAGGGCTGAATTTCCTGACATGCGGGGAGCGTGCACGTCGTCTGGGCTCCAAAGCCGACGCCCCCGAAGTACACGTACACCGCTCCTACGTTTGCGGAAGTGATGAGACGCTTTGGCCCAGAGACCACCAAGTCATCGGTAGCATCGTTGTTCAAACTGCCGTTAGAAGCCATCATCAAGCCAAAGTCTTGGGCAGCAGTCGCGGTGGGGTTGACCAAGTTATCCTCACGCGCATCGTTGTTCATCACCGTCGGAGCGACATAGGTAGAATAGTTCCCCAAAGCATCTGTGGCTCTCACCACGATGCAGTAGCGGTTCGCCGGAGGCAGCGTGAGGGGCTGAGGTATGGCGCTGGCGCTCCAAGACACATTCGAGGTCGCAACCGCCTTGGTGCTGTCAAAGAAGTCTGAGCTCAGTTCTAAGCAAGGCGCCCCTGCACGAGCTCCCAGGGTGGCAACCCATTGCCGTTCGGTGGTCCAACGAATGTCATAGCCCGCGTGCGCTCCAGAACCCGGCGTCACGCCGTCGTCGTAGCTCGGAGTTGTCGCAGGCGCATCGATGGTCACCAACACATGACCGATGCGCGCATCAGTCACTGCAGCAAAGGTCTGGCTGAAACTCGGGGCTCCTGGGGCGAGCACGTCGACAGACACATTGCCGCGGTGCGCCTCAGTGACGTTGCC
>JAYUVR010000226.1:0-3820 GCA_043753955.1 Archangium sp.
GAGTCACTCCACCCGCAGCAACTGGGGTGAGCCCATCAGATGCGACCCGATGCCTCAGAGGGTCAAGACTGAGCAAACCCTGCGCCGAAAACCAACCGATTCGTGTGCCCACCCGTCCGTAGGATTCAGAGAGCGTCGCCTTGAGCTTCGAATAATCGGGCCCATTCAACTCAGCGCCTTGGCCCAGATCGAGCCTGAGCAATTCGGTACCGTCGCGCAAGGTGAGCCGTTGCCGCAGTTCAACGATGGTCTGAAAACGCGGGGTGACATCGGGAACTGCAGCGTCTATCGCGTCGTAAGCCACCGGTGCTGCGCCGGACAGCCCCGCAGGGATGGCACGCACTTCGACGAGCGGTTGAATGACATGTCGCACCTTGCCTTGAGCGAATGTCTTCGACACTTCAGTTTCAAGGCGACCGCCCAAGACGAGGTACCCACGGCTCCACGAGCCGCCCGAGACTTCGCCCACCCAACCCAACTGGCGCCAAGCGGCAAATGCGCTGGTCGACCACCCGGTTACGGGTTGCCCAGCGATGGAAAGTCGCGGCATGACCATCAGCCGATCGCGGGCTTCGCGTTCTCCGGGCTGCCACACGCGATCGCCGATGCCACGACTAGAAAGGCTCGTAGGGCTCGGGATGAATAGCCGAGCTACGCCAACAGAGAACGCCTCGGGTAAAATTGCGCCCCCTTCAGCTTCAATTCCTTCGTCACCAGTGGCTGAGAAAAGCGGGGCTAAGCGTACCGCTTCTGCCTCCAGTTCAAAACGCAGCGGTCCCAACCGCTTGGTCGGTGCCCAGCCGAATGTTAAAGCTGGAAGTCGCTGCAGCGTGCCAGGGCCAAACTTGGCGACGGTGCGAGCTTCGTCTGACTGTCTGCCCAATAAATCGTAGCCCCACTGAATGTCTTGTCGAAGCCCCACATCGAGACCCAAGTAGTGGTCATCACCGCGATGAAATACCGAGGCGGTACTGCGCAAATAGGTTGCCGAACTGGCGATGACATCGACGATCAAGTCTCGGTTGTAGTCGCCATCTGAATGCGCATTGAGGTCGACTCGGGTTCCAAAGCCGGCATCGAAGTCTTGGGTGTGCTGCCAACTGAATTCCCCGCGGAGTCCACGCTGTGTACCTTCTTGGCGCAAAGTCGGGGCATCAACATCTCTCCGAGTACGAAAGTCGTAGAGCAACCCAATGAGGGCTTTGCCGGTGGTTCGACTCGACGGCATGTATCGAAACTCTGTGGAAAGACGGGGCCCTTGGACTCCGATGGGGCTGGGTCCCGTGAGCGTTCCTAAGGCCCCACCGCTCCCCGTGCTGCCGGTGATGAAGCCTGGAGTCACGGTGAGATCTGCACTGCGCCCGAGCGTGAGATAATACGGCTGATTGAGAACCAACCCGTTTTGAAAATTGTAAACGGGCTGCGTAAAAAGCAACCCACTCTTACGTTGGCTCAAGGGAAGCGAAAGCCAAGGCAGCCAGAGTATGGGCACTTGTTTGATTCGTATCAATGCACCCGTGACCGCTACCCGCTCGGCCTCCGTGTCGATAGTGGCTGAACTCGAAGAGATCGACCACGAGGGGTTCTTAAAATCACATTCGCAAGGCACCAATTCCATTTCATCAACCGTCCATTGCGAACCGTCACGGACCAGGTGATTGCCCGCCATGAGCGCTTGAGTATTCCCTAAGCGTTCGACCGCTTCTGCCGTCTTGGCCCCCAAAAGTGCGGCACCCGAAATGTCTTTTTTCGAAATCGCCTGACCATCATTGATGAACACTTCTCGAACCTGATTGAACTCATCAAGTCGCACTGTCACTACATCGGCAATCACCGCAATCTTGCCACCCTGGGTGATGCGAGCGACTACATGACCCACAGCGGTGGCGACGTTCTGCGTGCGATCGTACACAATGCGCTCAGCGTCGATGGCCATGCCATCAGTCACGAGCGAGGCATTCCCTTCTGCGGTTTCGAGTTTCCTCTTTCCGTCATGGAGCTGCCGCTCGGCAGTGATTTCCACTTCTGCCATTTCGGCCGACGTGGTGATTGCGATTGCTAGCCACAGCCCGAGCATGCGGCGAGGGTTGTGTCACTCAGGCCTTTCAAATTCCAGCGTCAGCTCATTGCCTTTCTGACTTGCCCGGTAAGCGACAGACTTTTTGAGCACAATGGTGACGATGACTGAGCCGTCGCGCTCTTCTGGGCGCACCAGCGAAATGGCGGTGTCGAAGAAAGAGGCGTCAATAAGGCGCTGATTGTTGGGCAGACTTATTTCGGTATTTTCTAAGGTAAGTACCACTTTGCGATTGTTTTCTTCGCCTACGCGGTACCGCACCGGTGAAGACGTGCGAAAGAAAACGCGCCCCACTCCTCCTTGTTGACCGAAGCCGACGAACGTCATGCGAGCAGGCTTCCCCGATGCCATCAACTCAGAAGGCGACGGAGTACTGAGCGCTGCGGTCTCAAGTTCTTTCTTTTGTCGAGCGTTACGCTGGGCCTCGTCTTCGGCTTCGCGAAGCTTTCGTTGCTCAAGGAGAGCCACCTTCTGTCTCTTCTCCTCTTCAGCCTTTTCAACTGCCGCCAATTTTTTGGCTTCGAGCCGAGCCTTCTTCCTCTCTCGTTGAAGGCGAGCGAGCTCTGCTTTTTCAGCCCTTTTTCGAGCTGCCTGTTCCTTCATGTGAGCGGCCTTTTCTACCCGCTCTGCTGCTAATTTTTGAGCACGAGCCAATTGTGCCTGGCGCTTACGCTCTGATTCTTCTTGAGCCATTCGCGCAGCTTCCAACTTGGCCGCTCGTGCCTGGGCTTCAGCCTCACGACCCTTGCGCTCAATCTCTTGAGCCCGTGCCAAGCGCTCTTCGGCCGCTTCACGCCGCTTCCGTTCTCCCTCTTCTTTCGCCGCTCGCTTTTGTTCCGCTTTTTCAGCGGCCACCTGAGCTAAGCGTTCAGCTTCAAGTTTCCGATTCGCTTCCGCTTCTTCTCGAGCAAGCGCTTGTCTCTGAGCCTCGGCTTCCTTCTTCTTTTGAGCGGCTTCTTCTTGAGCCAACCGAGCTCGTTCTTCCTGCTGAGCGCGTTCCGCCGCGATGGCGGCCAGCCGCTGTGCCTCGGCGTGGGCCTCGGCTTTTTTCCGGTCTGCTTCTTCATGGGCGAGACGGAGCTGCTCGACCTTTCGCCTCTCAGCGTCTTCACGGGCCAGTCGAAGCTGCTGGGCTTTTTCGGCAGCGACTTGGGCCACTCTTTCTTCCTCGGCCTTTTTCTGCAGTTCGGCTTCGGCCTTCCTTTTCTGCGCCTCTTCGCGTACCAGCCGTTCTTTTGCTGCTTCTTGAGCCATCTTCTGTTGCGCATCGTCGGCTGCCGCTTGGCGTTTGCGTTCTGCCGCTTCTTCGCGCTCTAAACGCTCTGCTTCAGCGACTTGCGCGGCCAAACGTTCCTTCTGCGCCTTTTGTGCGGCCGCTTGAACCAATTGTTGCGCTTCAGCGGCTTTCTTGGCTTCTGCCTCTTCTTTCCTTCGCTGTGCCTCTTCTTGTACCAACCGCTCCTTTTCAGCTTTCAGAGCCGACGCTGCGGCTAAACGCTCTTCGTCAGCCTTCTTCTTTGCCTCCTCGGTCGCACGCTTTTTCTGCTCAGCGTCTTCTCGGGCAAGCCGAGCGTTCTCTTCTTTTCCTTCCTCACCCTTTCTCTTCGCCTCTTCGGTCGCACGCTTTTTCTGCTCAGTATCTTCTCGGGCAAGTCGAGCTTTCTCGTCTCTTTCTTCCTCAGCTCTTCTCTTCGCCTCGTCGGTTGTACGCTTTTTTTGCTCAGCGTCTTCTCTGGCAGACCG
>JAYUVR010000227.1:0-2684 GCA_043753955.1 Archangium sp.
TCTCATCAGCGGAAGCCACGTGAGGGCAATGCCCACACTGCACAGTGCCAACCACCGCACCCATATCGACCGGCGGAAGAATAGCGTTGTGACGTGGAAGAGGACTTCGCTCATGGCTCGCACATATACTCTGCCTCATCATGGGAGCTGATCAGAAAGCGGGACCTGACGGGCGTGTGCATTCTCGAGCGCCAATAGAGCTTCGGGTCGACTACAAAAAGCTCAATTCATTCTTTGCGGACTACACCAAGAACATCAGCAAGGGTGGCACCTTCATCAAGACGAAGAAGCCATTGCCCATCGGTACGCGATTTCTTTTCAAATTGTCTGTGCCCCTTCGAACCGTTCCTTTTGAATTGATAGGCGAAGTGGTGTGGGCGACGGTCGACGGCGACGAGCCTGGCATGGGCATCAAGTTTGTCTATTCTGATGTGTCTCAACGCACTGATTTTGAAGCCGTGGTTGAGCAGCTGATGAGCGACAGTCTCGGTGCAGATCTCACCGGCCGCCTTCTGAATAAGCCCATCAAATCGTGAAACGCTCCTTTTCTATTTTCTGTGCTTTGGCGCTGGCGTTGGCCGCGTGTGAATCGAGGGGCGGTAGGCCTGCCGTCGAGGCACCCAAGCCAGTTGTCACTGATGTCACTGCTCAAGACTATGTCATGCCCCAGTTGCCTCAAGCGCGGGTGCTGTTGACCGATGCGTTCGGAGGCAGTCACGCCGTCGAAGTTGAAGTGGCTTCGACTCGAGATCAACGAACTCGCGGGCTGATGTGGCGTACTCAATTGGTTGAAGGCAAAGGCATGTTCTTCATCTTTCCCCAAGACTCACGACTCTCGTTTTGGATGAAGAACACCCTCATTCCTTTAGATCTCATCTTCATTCGGTCTGACTTCACCATCGTGGGCATCGTGCAGCGGGCAGAACCGAAGACGCTGACCGCTCGGGCTCCTGAAGAAGACTCAATGTACGTGTTGGAAGTGCCGTCTGGCTGGAGCGAAAAAATAGGCTTGAGACGCGGCCTCAAGGTTCAGCTGCAAGGCATGCAAGGAATCAAGCCCGAGCTGTGAGCTCTTTTCCGGTGGCGACTTCATGGCCCAGTTGCGCCAAGTCGCTCTGTTGCTGAGCCAATGCTTCAAGTTTGCGTGAGACCGATGACATTTCTGCAGCGCGTACCGTGGCATGCGTTGAACGCATTCCCAATAAAGCGACCCGGGCTCGCTCGAGCAGCGCGACTTGCGACTGCAGCCTGGCCAATACGCGTTCACGTTTGAGACGAAGTTGATCCAAGGTCACCAATTCTTCTTCGAGCGAACGGGCGGCCAGCTCAAGCTGTTGACGGGCGGGTGCATCGCGCGATTGCGCTGCGGAAATCATCAGCTTTTCAATCTCGTGTTTGAGGTCTGCATCTGCACTGTGGTGCATTTGTGTTTCCACTCCCGCCCATTCAAAGGCGAGCTCGGCTGCATCTTGCGTTAGCTTTTGAAGCGTACGCGCCAGTTCTTCTCGGGCCGCATCGCGAGGGAGCGCAGCGAGCTGAGTTCCTGCGAAGCGGTACAACATCAATGCGCGCTTGATTTGAGTGGCGAATTCTTCAGCCAGCAGCGGTATCAACGCTTCACATCGCGCTTCGATGGGGTCTGCTTTCAGCGCGAGATGTGAAGCGAGTGAACCGATGCCCGCGAAAAGCGCGATAACGAGGCCGTTGAGCGCGAAGCTAAAGAAGGCTGGGGCGGAAAACATGAGCAGTCGAGTCGCAATCGTTTGAGCGACGCTGGTGCCGATGACGCTCAGAATGCCCGTGGCCACGGCACCGGCGACGTAGTGCATTGCACCAGGTCGTTCTGCGCCGACGCTCCCTTCTTCGCCCCGTTCGGCCACCGTCGCTTTCACCATCAACGTTCCGCATATGGCGCCGGTGAGAGCGACCGTCCATTCAAAGGAAAGGCCCAAGAGCCAGGGGATTGTTGGCAGCGAAAAGGAGAGGACTGTCAGCAGCGATTGATCAACGCGATCTCCGCGCACAAAAGCAAGAGAGGTGCCGATGAGTGCCAGCAGCGGTAACGGCCAGTGAAATGATGGGGTGGCAAACGCAATCATCCCAGCGAATGCTCCAGCGCCAAGCGCTCGAGTGACGTTGCGTTCAAAAACTTCACGACGCGAAAATTGAATGACAGCGACGTTCGACATGGGCGCGTGACCTCGAGGTGGGTTACACGCTTGAGCGGTTGCTTCGGTCTGAACGAAAATGAAAGACCCGCTTGCGACGATTGCCTACATGCCGCCGTCGGGGCTGCCGCGAGCGCAGACGAAGGGATCTTTGACTCCAACGAGCCCGGCATCGGTGCCCAAGAGAGCCGCGAGCGTCTCAATCGAAAGAAGGAGAGCTCGGCAGTTTAATGCTTGCGGGCCTTTGTCGAGTTTGGAATCTGCTGATGAGCACACTGAGCCCTGTACACAATATCTTGAGCAGTAGCCCTCGGCGGGGGCTCCCGCACCGACTGCGGAACTTGAGAAGAATGAGTCACGCACGCAGAGAAGATCTTCACATTCCACCGAGCCCAACGCGATGAAGTCTTTGTTCTGCCCTTGGGTATTGCGAACTTCGCCTTCGGAAATGGGCAAGGGCGAACCGCCGTCGGGGTTGCGTCTGACGAGGGTGCACGGGGTGTTGAGGTCCGTTGC
>JAYUVR010000228.1:0-4653 GCA_043753955.1 Archangium sp.
TGGAGATTTCTTGAGAAAGTCTTCCCAAATTCGCACCATGTAGCCAGCCATGCGCAGCATCATCCATTTGTCGGGGCTGCTCTGATGCTCGAATAAGACGTACACAAAGGCGTCGCGTCCCGACACCTTCACCTCGAAAAGCAAGTCGGTGTGTCGTTCCTGAAGGGCATCATCAACGAATGTCCCGGGACGTAGTTTCAGCGTCGTGAAATCAATGCACGTGGAGACGTCCGCCGGAAGGCAGTGGCGCAGCTCACTCGCCGCGCTTGCTGGATCAGAAAAAATCGCACGAAACAGTGCATCATGGGGTGTCGTAGGCACGGGCACGCTCGTACAACGAGACCCTGTCATTTTGAGTCATCGGCACCACCATTGGGCAATGCCCACCCGTGACAACCAGAGTAAGTGACGCCTCGAAATGCCTACCGACGTCGCTCAATTCGCCCAATATGTTGCCCGTGAACTGTCCTTACCCCTGCCGGGAGTCACTCGAACGCTCGAACTCCTCGACGGAGGCGCTACGGTGCCTTTTATCGCGCGCTACCGGAAGGAAGCGACGGGTGCACTTGATGATGAAGCCATTTCTCGCATCGCGCAGCATGCCCAGGTGGTTGAAGCGCGTGAATCTCGACGCCACAGCATTCTCTCGAGTTTGAAAGAACAAGGGGTTTTGACGGCTGAACTCGGGAAGTCGGTCGCTCGAGCGGCCACTTTGGCTGAATTGGAAGACCTCTATTTGCCCTGGCGCCCCAAGCGCCGCACTCGGGCTCAAACAGCGCGTGAACGAGGGCTTCAACCTTTGGCCGATGTGCTGTTGGCTCAGGGGTCGAATTCTCCCTCGCGGCAAGCGCTGGCAGCTCCGTATATTGATGTCAGCAAAGAGCTCCCAAATACAGACACCGTGTGGTCGGGTGCGCGAGACATCGTCGCTGAGCATGTGGCTGAACAAGCGTCATTGCGCGCTCAACTGAGGCAGCTCTTCATCGATGAAGCAGACCTGGTGATTGAAGTGGCTCGCGGCAAGGCGAAAGCGCCTGACTTGGCGAAATATCAAGACCACGTCGGGCGCCGTGAGAAGGCCTCAAAAGCGCCGTCGCATCGGTTGCTCGCTGTTGAACGCGGCGAGGCGGAAGGGCTGCTTAAAGTCTCGCTCGAGCTTCCCATGGCTCTCGTTTCTGCACGGGTTCGAGCCGCGGTGGTGAAACGTGGTTCAGCTCCGGTGCTCGCTCAAGAAATGGAACTCACCTTGGCTGATGCCATCGAGCGTCTGCTTCTTCCCTCGCTCGAGAATGAAAGACGCCGAGCGCTCAAAGAAAGGGCCGACGACGAAGCCATTTCCGTCTTCGCCAAAAATCTTCACGCGTTGTTGTTGGCCCCTCCACTCGGGGGCAAGCCGGTGCTTGCCATTGACCCTGGGCTGCGCACCGGCTGCAAAGTGGTGGCTCTCGATGAGCGGGGTGACGTTCGCGCACACCTCACCATCTACCCTCACACTGGCAAAGAATCTGAAGCGGCTCTGCAAATGGCCGCCTTCATCAAGTCGAACCCCAGCGCGACGCTCGCGCTCGGCAATGGCACCGCTGGTCGTGAAACCGAAACCTTCCTCAAAAAAATGCAAGCGTCCGGCGTGTTGCCCAAAGAGCTTCGGGTGGTGAGCGTGAGCGAAGCGGGTGCTTCGGTCTACTCAGCGTCTGAAATTGCACGAGAAGAGCTCCCTCAATTCGATGTCACTTTGCGAGGCGCGGTGTCCATCGGTCGGCGGCTGCAAGATCCACTTTCCGAACTCGTCAAAATAGACCCCAAAAGCATCGGCGTTGGCCAATATCAACACGACGTTGACCAAACCGCCCTCACCGCGTCCCTCAATCGCGTGGTGGAAAGCGTCGTCAATCAAGTCGGAGTCGACCTGAACACCGCCTCACCCACGCTCCTCCGCTTCATCGCTGGGCTCGGGCCTGCACTTGCGAACGCCATCGTTTCTTTCCGAGCTGAAAACGGCCCCTTTCGCAGTCGAGCTCAACTCAAAAAAGTACCTCGTCTCGGCGCGCGCGCCTTCGAGCAATGTGCAGGTTTTTTACGAATTCGCGGAGGAGACGAGCCTCTCGATGCTTCAGCCGTTCACCCTGAGCGCTACGCGCTGGTCAACAAAATGGCCAAAGACTTAGGCGTGCCCCGCGCCACCTTGGTTGGCAATGAGGCAATCGCAACCAAAGTAGACCCTTCGAAATACGTCGACGTCTCTGAAGGAATCGGGCTGCCCACACTCAAAGACATCGTGCATGAGCTGCAAAAGCCAGGGCGAGACCCGCGTGCTGAATTCACTGATGCCGGGTTCGATGCCAGTGTCACTGAATTAAGTCAGGTGAAACCCGGCCAAATATTGAACGGAATTGTCACCAACGTGGCTGCCTTTGGAGCCTTCGTCGATGTGGGTGTCCATCAAGACGGTTTGGTCCACGTGAGTGAATTGGCAAACCGCTTCGTGAAAGACCCTTCTGAAGTGGTCAAAGTAGGTGACCGCGTCAAAGTCAAAGTGCTCCAAGTCGATGAAGCACGACGACGAATCGGTCTTTCCATCAAAGCGCTGCAAGTTGCAGTGCCGATGAGCGCTTCGATGTCATCTCCACAGGGCGCTCCATTCAACGCCCCGCGGAGAGGTTAGTCAGTGATTCTTTGCGTGAAACGCCTCATTAAAAAAGGCATCCATCATCGCGTAGGCACGCGTCGTCACTTGACTGTTGTACTTCGCCTTTCCAGGCATATCGGCGTCGACGTCTGTAAAGCTGTGCACCGCATTTCCAAAGGCAACCAATTGCCAGTCTATTTTGGCCGCTCGCATTTCGCTTTGGAAGGCAGTCACTTCTTCAGCAGGAACGAAGGGGTCATCGGCTCCATGGAGCGCGAGGACTTTGCCCGTGATGGCTTTCGCGTCATGGGGTGTCGGAGAAGAGAGGCCGCCGTGAAAAGAAACCACTCCCGCGATTTTGGCGCCGCTTCGAGCCAGTTCTAAAGCACCCGTTCCACCGAAGCAGAAACCAATGGCGCCCACAGAGCCGGTATCAAGCGGTGTCCCCTTTTGGGCCAGCAACATTGAAAGCGCCTTGTTCACCCGTTGCCGCATGAGAGGGCGATTGTTTTTGACGGCACCCGAAAGCTTGCCTGCTTCCTCTTGGTCTTTCGGGCGGCCATTGACGCCATACATGTCAGCCACGAATACCACGTACCCTCGTTCTGCAATCAGTTCTGCTTGTTTGATATTGGCTGCTGTAACGCCCAACCAGTTTGGCACCAGCACCAGGCCCGGCTTACGAGACGCGGCGTCGTCGTACACCAACACGCCTTCAAACTTGGTTTTGTCGAGCTCGTAGGGGATTTTTTTCGTGGTGATTGCAGCCAAGGCAGGCAACGAGAACAATGCGCAGATGAGGAGTCGGTTCATTGGTCCGGCTTGTAGCAACAAAATCAAGTATTTGGAGCACCATCTTTATGGGCACGATTGATGTATGGCATGCTTGCATGACTGCACGATCGCATGTTGAAAAGGAAACCCCATGAGTATGAGCTTGGACGTAGAAATCAAAAGAGTTGGAAGAAGCGGTCAAATATCTCTCGGTAAGAGATTTGTTGGTCAATATTTTCGGGAAGAGGAACAGGCAGATGGCTCAATTCATCTCCTTCCTGTCGTGGTGTTGCCGAGCTCCCACTGGACGGTGCGCGATGAGGCGAAAATTTTAAAGGCGCTTACCTGGGCGGCTGAGAATGTCCCTCGTGAATCGAACCTCGACCAATTGACCCTCACAATTTGAGAGTGATGCCTTCACGGGCCCCAAATACTTCAAGTTGAGCTCCGAGCATCTGCGCTCGCTCTTGGCATTGCACTACCAAGGCATCGACATCGCGGTCTGAATGCATCGGGTCATGATGGGTCAGCGCTAATTGTTTCACTCCGGCCTGTACTGCCAAGTCTACCGTGGTGGTTGCCCGGGGGTGCCCCCAGCCGGCCTTGGTTGGGTATTCTTGGTCAGTGTATTGCGCATCGGCAATGAGCAAATGAGAGCCCCGAATGGCATCGACCAATTCAACAGGGAGTTTCCGCAATGCATTCGGCGCACGCGTCACCACTTCAGGTTCAAGCAACACCTGGTCGAGCTCACTGTCAGTGGCAAACACCACGCTCTTGTCGCCACTTTCCACTCGAAAACCTAAACTTGAACCGGGGTGTTGTTGTTTAAAGGCCTTGACCCGAACGTGTTCCAACTCAATGGCATCCGCTGGAAAAGTTCGCGGAATAATATTGGCCCCCAATTCCGAGAACCGCACGGGGAAATAAGCGTCTTCCATTTGGCCAGACAATAATTGATAGTTTTTATCATCTCCATTTGGACCATAGACATACATGGTGGTTGATTTGACGTAGGCCGGGCCAAAAAAGGGGAAACCTTGAATGTGGTCCCAATGCGGGTGTGACAGAAAAAGATGTATCGTCAATTGCTCATTCGCAGCTTGCATGCGCAGCAATTGAACGCCCAATTCGCGTATGCCTGTGCCCGCATCGAAAACCAGCAGAGTTTTCCCTACGCGCACCTCGACGCATGAAGTGTTGCCCCCATAGCGGCGGGTCCGTGGACCTGGAGTGGGAATGGAGCCTCGTAC
>JAYUVR010000229.1:0-4863 GCA_043753955.1 Archangium sp.
GAGGTCGGCAAAGTCGGTCGAGAAATGATTCGTCAATCGAGAGTCACTTCAAAGAAATTGCAAAATGACGGTTTCGAAGCGGTTTCCAAAGGCGAGTTAGAACAAGCGCGCGACCTGTTTCAGAAAGCCGAAGCTCAAGCTCCAGGGGAAGGCGTGGCCTATGAAATGGGGCGACTGTTGAAAAAGGGCTCAGGTTCAGGCGAAACGACCGAGAAGAACGTTTTGCAGCAGGTGAAGAATAACTACATTCAATATGTACCTGAAGAGACGCGAAAGGCGCTCAAAGAGCGGGCTCAGGCACTTGAGGCGAATCCATAGATTCGTGCGAGCATTCAACTCAAGATGCGACGAGCACTCTCGTAGTAGTCATTTCGGCTCGCCCGCCCATTTTTCCCACCGTTGATGATTTGGGTGATGCGTTCGAATTTGCCTGCATCGGCGAGGCGATTGAGGCCTTTGGTACGCCAAAACCAAGTGGCGATGCGAAAACCCAATTCAGGTTCAGCTGCCAACTCAGGGTGATTGATGAGATCGATCCCGAATGCGGCGCTCGCTGCGGTGTAGTTGGCTCGGCCCGTGAGTTGAAGTGGACCGCGACCCTTAAATCTTTTTCCGTCTCCTGGCTTCGTGTTGCCAAGGCTGCGTCGACCTTCGTAGTCGGCTCCGCTGGCAATTTCTTCCATGTATTTCAGCTCTCCGGACTCATGTGCGAGCTGAGCCAGGAACGCGGCCTGGCGAGCGGGAGTGAGCATGTCACCTTCGACCATGGCCGAATTAATGAACGGGATGTAAGCCACAGCCTTTGCATTCGAGAGGCGAGGCATTAATTGTTTAAGTTCTGGCAGAAAAATGCCCCGAATTTCGCGGTTGGGTTTGACGGCCAGAGTTGCAGAAGCGACACGCACGTGATGCAACGCCCTTTGCGTCTTGGGGCCAAGAATACCGTCGCGACGCAGCCCGTGGCTTGACTGAAACTCCTTGAGTGCCGCAAGCGTTCGAGGTCCCCAAATGCCATCGAGAGCACCTGGGTTGAACCCGTGCAACTTCAACGACTTCTGAAGATCAAGTATCCGCCCGCGCCGAGCGAATGATGTGGAAACGGGTGCGAACCTCAGCGCGGACACAGGCATAGTGTATTTGTATCGTCCTCATTCCTTCATACGTTGCGTGGGGGTGCACGTTCGGTTTCAGGAACCGCGATTTCTGAAGAAAAGAGCCAATCGGATCAACGGCGCCGTCATCGAGAAAGGGTTGACCACCTTCTTCAATTTGAGCGCAGTCGTTGTCAACTAACCGGAGCCGCGCTTTTTCTCAGCGGTCATCACGGTTTCGCAGCTTGCGAGCCCTCATTGAAGGGGATGAGAAGCTGCGGTTGACCTAGGCAATACAGAGTCACAAGCCTTTGTTCACCGTGCCACTTTTGAATCGCCGTTCCATTCCGCCAACGTCATGAGCAACGACGACGTCGATCGCGGGGTTGGCTTTTTTGAAATCGATGATGGCGCGCAGTTGATGAACGATGGCTTCATCATCTTCACCCATAATCAATGAAACGAAACGGGCGCGGGTACTCAAACGCTTGATGTTTGCCTCTTGCCAAGCGATGTCGCCAATCAGCAAAAACTCTGCACCTGTTTTGAGGCGTACGTAAAACATCTGAGAACCAGGGGTGTGACCTGCAGCAGTGATGGCGACGACTCCGGCTGCGACTTTGTGAAGAGAGCCCTCTGGGCCCGATTCAAGGGTTGGCTCGCCCGAAAGATCTCGGCCGACAGCTCCGAAACGAGGTTGTTGACGCTGAGCAGCCGTGAGTTTGAGTTTGGTGCCGAAAGAATCAAAATGCGCCGAATCAGCGGCACCACCCAGGTGATCAAAGTGCTCATGGGTTGCTGCGATGACGCTCGCGTTGCCGATGGCTTTTTCCTGCCGTTCCCAAGCTGCGGTGTCGTACGGGCTGCCGTGTGCTTGTTTGTCTTGGGTTTGAGCCGAATGCACCGGGTCTAAAATCACAGACGTTCCATCGGCGTAGCGCAGTTGCCATGAATACACGCCGAAGGTGAGTTGCGAGAATGGACCACCCGCGATAGCCGCAGCTCCAAAAGCACCGATTTGTGCGACCTGTTCAACGTGCGCACTTTCAGGGCATCTATCGAGCGGCCCACCAGCTTCTCTCAGTGCGTTTACATCAAGCGCAAAGCGCGCCTCCTCGGGAATTGCGCGTGCCGTGAGCAATACAAACTTGATCACCAATGCCAACCCGAGCACAACCGCGAGGGCAATCTTGAGCTTTTTCACCCCGGCTCAATACCATGCATGTTCTCTCTCAACGTCACATCCCGAAAACAGATCCTGCCCTTCGCACAGTCGCTTCGGCGAGCTGGCCCACGTGTGGCATCAGGTTGAGCCATCGCGATCTTGATGCGTTCATCGCAAAGGGCGGCGTGCGCGACCCAATCGGTGATCCCTGAATGAGTATCATTCGAAACCGGTGGTTTTGCTGGCCTGCGAATCGAGTAGTGCCCTTGATCGATGAAGGCCAGGCGTAAACGCACTCCAGTTGCTGAAAAGGCGACGTCTCCATGGAGCGGCTCGTGGTTGATTCACTTTTTTCAACGGCATCGCGACGACGATCAAAAGCAGACTGTACCTGCGCGCGAGTTCTTGACCGACTGCCCTGTGAGCGTCGAAGCAAAACTGGTCGCAATCATCAAGGCTGTCTCCGAGGCACCACCACCGGCGTTCAGCGGCGGCGGCAAATGGGAAGTGATGCACGACGAAATGAAGGGCTTCTACGAGGCGCGCGCTGACGGCAAAGACCGGGAGCATTTCAGACTGTTCTGCATGCTCGACCGCGATGGTGACCAAGTCGGTCTCGGAGGGCCAAGCATCGTGCTCATCACCGGTGGGCGCAAGCCGTTCAGAACGACCTTCTCGAAGAACGACTACGCCGCAGTACGAGCGCTTGGTGCGGAGTTTCTGAAGCGAAAACCAAGGTCTGTGTCTCGGTAGTGGCTACTCCCGGCGCGCTTTTCGAGAGCCGCCTCCGTTCGTGAAAACCGGTTTAAACCAGTACATCTGCGGTGATTTGAACCAGTGCGCGCTCTCCTCGGTGCAGAACATTCGTAGTTCATCCATTGGCACTTGGTATCGACACATCAGCGCAACCAGCTCTCGCAGGTTTGCTTCCAAAGAGCCGCTTCGACCTGATGTGCAAAAGGCCGCCGTCGATACTTCTCACGCACGGCATTTGTTTGCTCCATTCGAAGAAGTTCGTTTCGTCGAGGGGCGAGTAGAACCGAACTGCCGACGTATCGATTCTGATCATGTCGAGTCTATCGGCGGGCGGCGCGAGTAGCCTCTCGTCTTGCGGTCGCTCGCGGCACCAAATCGAGCGAGTAGTTCAACGCGCTGGCCAGCCTCACCACCGTATCGAGGGTCGGGTTGGGCTCATCGACGGTGAAGAGTCGTCGAACGACTTCGGCCTTCATGCCAACGCGGCGGGCGAGGTCACTCTTCGAGAGGCCCTCCTTCTCACGCGCCGCATCAAGTGCCCGCACCAACCCATCAACAGAGTCAATTTCACGTCGCGCCGCGACGTACTCTTGGCCAAACGCGGGGTCTTTCGTCCGAGCATCAAAGTAGCGGTCAAATCCGGTTTTGGGTCGTCGAGGCATTGGTTCTCCTTCGTAACTTATAAGTCACACTCCAGTTTGTTGCAACTATCCCTGACGCGCCATGACACAACCTACATCTCGGCCTGGTAGCCCCTATGCTCATGCGCCAGGTGGCATTTTCAATGAAGGCGAACCCGTGAAGGCCCAGATGAGGCGAACTGAGCAGTTGCTGCACATCCGAGTGAGCAAAAGCGTTTCGTAGCCTATCGTCGAACAGCGATCTTGAGGCACGCCGACATTCGCACAAGGCTGCACCTTCGGCGATCGTTGACCTCGCGAGGCCGTGAAGACCACGGCCAGCCGACCCCGTACGCGCGACGCCAGAAGAGCCGGAGGTCATCGAGGCCACTGGCACCGATTTCGCGCCGCTTGCTGAAATGTTGGTGAACTCGCCAGACCCAGAACACAAAAGAGCCGAACTCGGTGGAAATTTTCCAGCGAGTTCGGCTGGTTCTTCTGAGCGGGAAAAGAGATTTGAACTCTCGACCCTCGCCTTGGCAAGGCGATGCTCTACCGCTGAGCTATTCCCGCGTATTCAAAATGCTTTCCGGCAACACCGGAAAGGCGAATTACCTGTGGCCTGCCAGAGCGTCAAGCGGTTTTCTGCTCCGAGTGACCTCTCTGACCCAGTCTGTTGAAGAAAGCCTGGAAGTACGTGGCTGCGCTCCAGACGCTGAATGCGGTGGAAGAGAAGAGCAAAATGTTCCCAATCACGTTGAAATTGACCTGGTACCAGCCGCTCAACAAAAAGACCGGGTGCGTGTAGTGAACGCACAAAGCGACGATAGACACCAGCTGCAGCGCCGTCTTCCATTTGCCTTCTTGCCCGGCGGCGATGACCAGCCCTTCACTGGCCGCCACTTGGCGTAACCCATTGACGATGAATTCCCGCGACAGAAGAATCGTGACGATCCACGCCGGCACTCGGCCCAGCTGCACCATCATCACCAACGCCGCGGCGACTATCAATTTGTCTGCAAGTGGGTCGAGCAACTTGCCCGTGACGGTGATCATGTTCCACCGACGCGCCAAAAAGCCATCAACCACATCGGTGATCGCAGCCAAGGTAAACACCGCGGCAGCCAGCACCGAAAACCAAGGGTCTCCGTCGTAGAGAAGCCACACGAAGAGGGGGATAAGAAATATTCGCCCGACGGTGAGCATGTTGGGCAGGTTCCAAAATTCTTGC
>JAYUVR010000230.1:0-14402 GCA_043753955.1 Archangium sp.
AACGATCAGCCGGGAAACCCTGCCGGGAAAACCGATCGCATCAAGGCCCTCGACCTCGATGTCTTCTATGGCGACTCGGATTCCGACATTACTGACACGCTGAAGGTCGAGGGAAAGCAGGTTCGGCCGGTGCGCTTTCTGCGTTCTCCCAAGTCGTCGAATCGCAAAGACGGTCGTCTCAACAAGTACCACCCGGGCTATTACGGGGAGTTGATTATTTCAAACAGTTACCACTGACCCTGTCGAGCCAACGGTTTGAATGGTTATGGTGCCAATGCCTACCAACGCCCGAGTATGTTCTGAGAAAGCGGAATGTCTTGCATTCGCGCGTAGGTGAGCTGCCTTCAAAGCGGTACCACAGGGGGGAGGAACAAGGGCGAAGGGAGCGGCGCATAAGAGTGCGCACGAGCTGAGTAAATACATCCACAATAATGCGGGCTCGGGTCGGGTGATGAGGTGAACTCGTTTTTCGAGCGCAGCCAATTCGTCGGCATTCATGGTGGGCACCGGAGAAAGGGCTATCTGCAGGTGTTACTTTGACGGGTCTACACACTCGTGTTTGACACACAGTCGATCGCCTTTGCACTGAGCGTCGTTCTGGCACCCGGAATCTGCGCCACTTCCAGATAAGCCTGGTGCGTTAGAGCCCTCTATGCGCTTGAGGACCGTCGCGTTGACGTAGGCGCCATACCCGTTAGGCCTTGAAAAAACGGCGTCTCCGCCCGCTTTGCAAACTTGTTCAGCAATTCTGACTTTGAGTTCGCTCATATTGAAGGGTTGCTCACCTTCAATGACGATGGTTCCAACTTCGTCGAACCCGCTCATTGGAGGAACGGAGAACATCTCGAAGGCGCAGTTTGGGCTACGAGGAGGGAAAGTGCGACCCGACGACGAAAAGTTCGTTACGCAGCCGGCAGCCACAATGACAAGATACAAAGGTGCAAACCTGATGAATGAACGCATGAGGCGCGGCGACTAGCACGACACTCGGGAAAACATCGCCTGGTTTGCGTCGAAAGGAACGAGCGCCCGGGATTTGCTTGTTTTCGGCACTTCTCAATGGCTACGCGGGTCATTTGAACTTCCGAGTTCTTTCTTGAATCCAAATGCGGGGGTGAGCACGTCTAAGCAATTCTCGACTTTGAAACGCCTAAAGGAGGCGCCGATGAAAATGCCCATATTTCTTATTGTTCTTACAAGTTGCCTTGCCCTGGCTCAGCCGGAGGCAGATGAACGCGCTGACTCAGCTGTCGAAGATGCTCAGAACGGTGCGACCCCCAATCGAGTGAAGCCCGAACACACTCGGCACAGCGGGTTTGGGCCTGAGTACCTTGCCGAGCTCACTCCAATAATCGTTCCTTTGGGTTCGTTTGCATTGGCGTTGTCGATTGTGGCATTGACGCTCTTTTCAGGGCTGCGCAAAGAAAAGGAAAGACATCAAACGATGCGTCTTTTGATTGAGAAAGGTATGACCGTGCCGCCCGACCTGTTGCTCACCCCGAAAAGACCGCATTCTGATTTGCGCAGTGGGCTGATCGCAATCGCCATAGGTATGGGCGTCATGGCCATGTTGGCGTTGCTCCCCGGTGCTGATGGCACTTGGGCGGCGGGCTTGATTCCCCTTCTTGTGGGACTGGCGCGGCTTATCAACTGGAAGTTTGAGAACACCGCTCGCAGGGTGGCCTAAGAGTTACGTTGCTTTCACAACGGCAAATGCAGTCACTTGAGAATCAACTTATTGCGCGCGTTTTGCTCAGCGACGACCGCGTGGCCTTCGCAGCGCTGGTGCGGAGTTACCAATCGTCGCTGCGTGGGCTCTTGCGCAGACTCGTCGGAGGTGACGCTGCGCTCGCTGATGACCTCGCTCAGGAATCATTTTTGCGAGCCTGGCAGGGGCTGCGACAATTTAAGGGTGGTTCACGTTTTTCAACGTGGTTGTACAGCATTGCGTGGAACACGTTTCTTTCAGATGCCCGTTGTGCTCGGCATCGACATGACGCAGATCGCTCGATGCTGCTGAAGGGCGAGCGTCAGGTTGATGCCGACCGTTTCGACAGAGCGATTGCCCGTGCAGACATCGAGCGGGCATTGCTTACCTTGAGGCCGGAAGAACGTGCTGCGATTGCTTTGACCTACGGTCAAGAGCTCACGCACGAAGAAGCCGCGAAAATTCTCGAGTGTCCTCTGGGCACTTTGAAAACAAATGTCCTGCGCGGGAAAGATCAATTGCGCAGTCACTTCATGAATGAGGTGGGTGCCGCGCTATGAAAACCTCTGACCCGCAACGAGATCAGTTTCTGACCGCTGCCGACGAATACATCGACGACGACGGTTTCACCCAGCGGGTCATCGACAATCTCCCAGCTCGTTCCCACGTTGTGTGGTTCAAAACTGTGGGAGTGATTAGCGGGGCAATTCTCTGCAGTGTGTTGTTGATGTTTGCGCCTTTGCGGCAACCGTTGAGTGAGGTACTGTATTCAACTCAGCATTCGCTGATGAGTTCGCTCACCCTGGTGTTGAGCACGTTAGTTGTCACGGCGGCGGTTATTTTGTGCAGCTATGCCGTAGCAGAACCTGAAATTTAGATTCAGTGTTTCATTTTAGACAATATAAACGATGACCGACGTAGAGCGAAAAGTTGTGGCTATATGTCTACTTTAGCCACTCCTGAATTCGGCTGAGTGCAGGACCAATCGGCCAGACTTCAATTCCATTCGTCGTGGTGCGCCGAGTTCCCCCATAGATCACAATACATTTTGCCATGGGGTAGTCGGCCCTGAACTCGTTGAGTGAATCGAAGTCGCGACTTCGAAGAAGGTTGGCACGTTTGACTTCAATAGCGATGAGCCCTCGTTCGCCATACAAAACAAAATCCACCTCTTCCCCGGATGAAGTTCGCCAGAAATAGATGGAATAGCCGAGATTGAGGTAGTGGTTGTTCGCGCGAAGCTCTTGAAACACGAGGGTCTCCAGAGACGGTCCATCGATTTCCTCGGGGTTGTCGAGAGGGCCTTTGGGACGCAATGTGCGGTACACACCGACGTCGAAAAAGAAGAATTTTCGATGTTCCAATAATTTACGCTTTGCGCGTTTTGAAAAGACAGGGAGCCGGGTGGCTAAGAGAAGATCTTCCAGTACTACCAAATGATTTTCTACCGTCTTCCTCTCGACTGCCGCGTCACGAGCCACTTCTGAAGCATTGATGGGCTGCGCCTGCGAAAAGGAAACTGTTTCAAGAAAGCGGGTAAACGTTTCGAGATTGCGTACCAGCCCCTCTTGATACACTTCTTCGCGGAGATACGTTCCGATGTAATCAGAAAGAAACTTGATTGGATCGCGTCTGGCGTAAGCCAAAGGCAAATGGCCAATCGTCAACGATTTGCGAACGTTAAATGCTCTGCCAAGTTCGGCCGCCGTCAGTGGAAACATGGCCAGGGTTTGCGCTCGCCCTGCCAAAAGGTTGGCCTGAGAGCGCTTCAGTTTTCGAGCGCTTGAGCCAGACAAGGCAAACCGAACTCCGCGTTCTTCGATGAGCCGATGTACCTCATTCAGCAAGTCTGGAATTCGTTGTACCTCGTCAAGAATAACCGTGCCCTTGAACCTTTTGGGGATGATTTCGGTAAGACGCTCCGGGCGAGCGGCCAGGGTTCGATAAACCTCAGAATCGAGAAGGTCGACACGAATCGCATCTGGGAACTCGCTTCGAAGCCAAGAAGATTTGCCAACGCCACGCGGCCCAAAGAGAAAAAAGCTGACCCCCTCTGGCGCAATAAGATGCCTGGAATACATAGTTCCAAAATACCATGAATTTTGGAATTTGCGATTCCAGGGTGAGGAGGGTCAGCGTTTCCTCAAAACTTTACCCAGGTGCCACGAGGCAGCTCCCTTGCACTGTGCTCCTGTGTGCCTTTACGGCACTGTATAAAATAAACCCGTATTGACGGTGCTGCAATTCTGTCCGCGCAGCGTGACGGGGTAAGTTCCCGCAGGGAGCGACGGAGGAAAGCCAATGAACCCTTCGCTTGCGCTGCTGTAGCTGCTCGAAGTGAGTGCCATGCCGCCAATGATGACATCCAACACTCTCGACATGTTGCTGCCAGTCACCAGCACCGTATCGCTCTCAGACGCCGGAGGAACAATGGCTGTGGCCTCAGGCGTGGGCAATGACTCGTCGCAGACGTAAAAGAAAAAGCGCTCGAAGGTCTGAGCTCCGCGATTGTCGCGCACCACAAGCCACAGTTGGCCGGTGCGTCTCTCGGGGACTGGGTCTTCGGGAAATTCTGCCGAACCCGGCGCAAAATAAGTGGTGGTGTCGCTCGAGGTGACATCGAAACGTTCTCGACTAAATCGCCCGCCACTCGAATACCAAGCACCCACCACGGTCTCGGTTTTTTCCACCGGGCCCGAAGGCTGTTGTTCAATGTATTGCTCGAGAGATGAAGCGGGTACTTCGACTCCGAGCGTGAGCTGTTGCCCTCCTCGAAGCGGTAAGCGCGCACCTTGGGGGAGCGGTGCTCCGTCAAAGGTTAAGGCTGAAATGACAGGGTTGTGATTCTTCTGCGCCTTCTCACTGACCACCACCCGCGTCAGCCCAATCGCTGCTGATGTCTCTTTATTTTCAATACGTCGAAACATGGCATTGAGCTCTTCGCCCATGGTGGTCAGTTTCACTTCTTCAGCAATGACAATCGCCATCACTTGGCCAACGCTGCCGTTTTGTCGAACGACGTCATCGGGAGCGAGCACACTAAAGACATCAGGGCTCGAGGCATATGATGTGTTTTGTGCGTCGAAGCCCAAGATTCTGAGGCCCGGTGGGTATTCTGTGATGAGTGAGGGTTTGATGAGCAGCGAGGCATCATTGCAGGCACTGCGATTGAGATCTTCTGGGTCAGGTTCGCAGCCAACCCAGATGACGGTGTTGGGTTGACCTAAACGTTTCGGGTCACCGAAGAGCACTTTGAGGGTGGTTGGTTCACCAGGAGCGACCTCCGGCGGCTCGGCGCTGATGGAAAGAATGCGCAACGAGTCGACCAAAGTTTCTGGTGAAAATTGCACTCCGCAGGATGAAGCAAAAACACAAAGGGCGATGAGTCTCTTGGCGTGCATCACCATTCTCCTCGAAGCCCGAGCGTGGGCAGAATGGGTATTCCCGTCACGAATGCTGATTGGGAATAGTTATGATTGTAAAAGAGCGCTTCCGGGTTTTGCTGATTGGTGACGTTTTGAATGTCGAGATAGACAACCAATGTCCACAAATCGAAGACGAACCGTTTGTCGAGCCGAGCGTCGAGTTGAAAAAAGTCGGGCAAACGTTGGCTCCAGGGTAGCCCAGGCAACGGCACTGAGTAATTGCCGTTGGCATCGAACAATGCACCCAGCACGGGTGTGACCAAGGGCCCTGAGGCGTAGCGAAAACGAACACCCAAGCTCAAGTCTGCAGGCAGTTTGACGCTGCCGACGATGATGAGGTTGTGAGGTTGATCCAACGGGCCCGGGGCAAAATCGACGCCTCCAAAATAGTCTCGTTCGAAGCGGCTGAGGCTGTAGGCCACCCAACCCACAAAGTAGCGAGTGGGGCGCAGACGCAACAACGCTTCCCCTCCGTAGGCGCGGCCATACCCTGCGCTGGTGTAGTGCGTTTCATTGCCGGCGATATTGATGTCACTGCCTTGACCGCTGGCCAACGTGGCCCGCGCTTGATTGAAGAGCGGTTTGTAATACCCCTGCAGGCTGAGCTCAAAGAGCTCGAAGAGTTTGGTTTCAGCGCCTGCCATAAAATGCCAAGCCCCTTCAGGTAAAAGGTCGGGGTTGCCGAATACGGGAGACAATTGGCCGGTGCGGTAGTCGGGTGGTTGCTCATACATGGCGGCTCCGGCTTTGAGGGCCACGTTTGAAGTGATGGCCCAACGGGCAGACAGTCGGGGGTTGAGCCACACTTTTTTCATGGTGGTGAGCTCGCCATCGAAACGGAGGCCTCCGCGTATTTGCACCGATTCCAACGGCGACCAGGTTGCGTCGACGAAGAGACCAGGCTCGACGTAGGTGCGTTGCTCTGTTTGCGCAATCAGCCGCCTGGTGACGTAGGGGTCGGGGAGCTGATTGGCACTAAACGGTGGAGGCTGTTGTGCGTCGAGTAACGAAGGGGTGATGAGCGCGTCGAGGCCTGCACCGAGTACCAGATTGGCTTCTGGAAGGTCGATGCGAAAGCGTTCACGAAATTGAAGTGGAACTTGCGAAGAGCGAAAAAAGATTTCGGACGTGGCGCCTTGCTGCTCATTGACATCAAAGCCAATCGCGTTGCGCGACGTAAAAGACACTCTTTCGCTCAGCTTTTGATCAACGCCAACCACCAGCCGGTTGTACAGTTGAGAATTTCCAGCCGCCCCTCGATTGCCTTCAATGTCATTGTCTATGAAAGGGTTCGGTTGCAAAAAGGCCCAGCGGTCAGACGAGCCAAATACAGCCACAAAGAAGCGATTCTTCGCATTGGGCAGACGTCTTTCGGCACGCACTTGGTAGTCCCAAAACTGCGGGGCCCGTGCAAACCCCAAGGCATTGTGTACCGACGCGGGTGCAAAAGTGTCGATGGCGAAAAGCACTGAGAGCTGAGCGAGGCCATAACGGCCAGCGGCGCTGAGGCTCCATGTATCAGTCAGCGGTGTTTCTATATTGGCGGAGGCGTCGAAAAAATTCACATCGACTGCGCCGTGTAAACCGCTTTTTGAGGGTGTTTTGACTTCGGCCTGAACCAAACCACCAATGCTGCGACCAAAGTCGACCCCGAAGTTGCCAGGTTGAAAAGAAATGCTCTCAATGGTGGCCGAATTAAAAGTCGCGTTGAGACCCGCGAAGTGAAAAAGCTGGGGAATTTGAATTTCATCAACATACACCCGCGAGTCCCACGCTTTGCTTCCTCGCACTACCAATGCTGAACCTCCAAATGGAGATCGAGCGACTCCGGGCAGATTTTGAATCACCTTAAAGGCGTCATTGCGTGTGCCTGCGACCATTCGAAATTCGCTCTGTGTCAATTTGACTTGGGTCACTTCACGGCGCTCTTTATTGCCGCGGATCACCGTCACATTGGGGTCATCGGTGGCTCGCAGCACGTACCGAACGACGGTGCGCTCTTGGTCCTTGAATTCTTCGCGTGCGGAAAATGGCTCAAACCCCGGGGCGATGACTTTCACTTCAACGACGCCCACGGGAATATCAGCAAACGTAAAGGAACCTTGCGAGTCACTTTCGGTGCTGATTCCCGCAGCGGCAATGGTGGCGCCCACCACGGGCTCACGGGTGCCTGCACTGAGCAACTGTCCTGAAAAGTTCAGCACCGGCATGCCCGAGTCTGGCGCTTCTACCGCTTGCTGTTGCACCACGAATCGGCTGCTGAAGCGAATGCGTACTGGCGTTGGCTTCCCATCAAATTCTGCAGGCGTAAATTCGAGTTGGCGCGCCGCAGTGACGGCCGCGGAATCAAATTCTGAGCCCGCACTTTCGACGACGTTCACATTCATCACTCGGCCATCGACGTCGATGTCAATTTCCATCACCACCGTTCCGCCGATGCCTGCGTCGGAAAGTGAAGAGGGAAAGACAGGTTCAACCGATTTGACCAATGCAGGCATCTTCGATGGCGTCTGAGCAAAGACCGCCGTAGAGAGCAGGCAGAGCAAGAGGGGGAAATGATGCACGGCAGCGGTGTACCTCAGCGGCAGGCACACCTGCGCACTATTTCACCAGGAACAGCTATTGCTCTACGCAATACAGCGAGGCTGTGGTGTCACATGCACCTGTACTGGTTGAGATAGAATTTCCGCTGAGTGCAGAAGCTTCTCCGACGGAACTCGCATTGCCAGAACTGTTGTCTGTAAAGCCGTTGCAATTGCAGAAGGCCCCGCAGCCTCCGTAGCGCGTCCAATCGCTGTTGAGGCCGGTGAAGACTGTCCTTGTGTTGCTGCTCACTGCATGGGTCAGCATCGCGCCTCCGGTAAAAGAGAAGATGCCTTCACTGTTGGTCACCCCAATCACCGTTGCATCGTCAGGGCGGACATAGGTTGTATTCGACGTCAACACCCAGTCGATGTGCTGCGAAGCGGTGCAATTTTCATTGCCATTGCCTTGAGTGCACGCGAGGCGATTGGTTCCGTCGACCACCAGTGCCTTGTAAGTGCCGGTGCCAGGGTAGTTCGCATCGCCCATGCAGGCTGCGTCGGCCCCGGTGATGCCGCCCAAATTTCCATTGTGGGCGAGTGCAGTCACAAAAATCTTTCTGGCGTATCGGGTCAAGGTGACGGTCTGTGTGCCGGTACCTGCATAGCCAAAAGCATCGACGATTTTGTCCATGGCCACGGTGACAGTCAGGGTCTGCGCTGTGGCACAGCTCGCGATGGAAGTATCAAAATTGATGGTCAAGGTCGGTGTGCCATCACCGGTCACTGAAGAAATGACCGGTGCAGTGCCGCAGGTTCCGCCCACGGTGAAGGCATCATTCTGAAAAACAATTTTGGAAAACGTGAGTGAAAGGGTTGAAGGCACGGCCCCAAAGGTCATGCCATTTGCAGGACTAGAACTGAGAATGGTGGGCGAGACTCGATGGGTCAACGTAACCGTTTGCACCCCGATTCCAGCGATGCCCAACAAGTCAGTCACTTTATCCATAGCTGTGGAAAGAATGAGCGTCTCGCCCTCAGCGCAGGTTGCATTGGTCGTGTCGAGATTGACAGTGAAGGTCTCTGAGTCTGTTCCCGTAATCGATGAAATGGTTGGCTTGGTGCCGCAGGTGCCAGTGATTGTAAAGGCATCGATCTGAGTGACTGGTTTTGAGAAAGTGACTGCGATGGAATTGGGAATGGTGCCAATGCTGGCTCCATCTGCGGGCGTGGAGCTGAGTATCGTCGGAGGCGGGTGATAGGTGAGCGTGATTGTCTGAGTGCCCGCACCTGCGTTCCCATACATGTTAAAGATTTTGTCCATCGCAATGGTCAGTGCCAAGGTCTCATTGCTGATGCAGCTTGCAGTTGACGAGTCGAGATTGACAGTCAGTGTGCTGGTGTTGGCACCCAGTATTGTCGAAATCGTAGGCAGGGCAATGCAAGTGCCGGTTACTGTAAATGCTTCGCTTTGAGTGACTGGTTTTGAAAAAGTCACTGTAAGAGCACTGGGTATGGCGGTGAACAGTGCCCCATCTGCGGGCAAGGAACTGACAAAAGTGGGCGGAGACTGGTAGGTCAGCGCAATGGTATGTGTGCCTGAGCCAGCGATGCCTGCCAGGCTCGACACCTTATCCATCTCGACCGTCAGAATAAGCGTCTCGCCTGATGCGCAGCTGGCACCTGAGGTATTGAGATTGACGGTGTGTGTGACTGCATCTGAAAGCGAGACAGACGAAATTGTTGGTTTGACGCTGCAGGTTCCACTCAAGGTAAAGGCACCAGTTTGAGTGACGGCTTGGGAGAAGATGACCGAGATAGAGCCCGGGATGATTGCAAAAGCAGCCCCGTCAGCCGGGCTTGAGCCAACAAGAGTAGGCGCTGGTGAAAGCGGTTGCTCGACGCAATAGAGCGAGGCCATGGTGTTGCATGGGCTGATTCCGACTTCAATCGAGCCTCCATTCAGGGCTGTCGATTCGCCGGTGGTGCCTGACGTGTTGGCACTGCCGTCTGTAAAGCCATTGCAGTTACAATACCCTTCACATCCGCTATAGCGAGTCCAATCGCTGTTGAGGCCCGTGTAGACGTTGGTCGTGGTGGTGCTGATGGCGTTGGTGAGGGTGGCTCCTCCGTTAAAGAGGAAGACGCCGTGATTGTTGGTCGTGCCAATGACAGTTCTGTCGTCGAGTCGCACGTATGAAGTGTTGGGCGTCAGCACCCAATCGAGGTGCATAAACGTGGTGCAATTTTCGTTGCCGCTGCCTTGGTCGCAGGCGAGCCGAGTCGTTCCGTCGACGACCATTGCTTTGTAGTTCCCTGTGCCAGGGTAGTTTGTGTCTCTCATGCAGGTGGCGTCGGCTCCGATGACTCCGCCGAGATTGCCGTTGAAGGAACCCGCGGTGACGTAGATTTTTTGAATGTGTCGAGTCAGCGTGACGGTGTGGGTGCCGATGCCGGCATTGCCAAATGCATCAACCACCTTGTCCATCGCGGTGATGAGAATCAGTGTCTCTGACGATGCACAGTGTGCGTTGGTGGCATCGAGATGAATGGTGAGGGTCGAGCTACCGTCGCCGGTCACCGAAGTAATGATTGGTTTATTCGTGCACGTTCCGCTCAATGTGAACGAATTATTCGTGGTGACGGGTTTAGAAAAGGTCACGGCGATGAAATTCGGAATGGTCGCAAAAACAGCGCCATCAGCCGGCTCAGAACTCACATAGGTGGGTTTCGTTTCAACCACGCTTGTAAATTCGATGTTGCAATCAGCGATGATGAGGCCAGTGGTGTACTGACTGCTCGTGTCCCATTGTCCTTGAGGGCAAGTTCCACCCACCGTCGGCGACAATGAGTGACCTGGAGAAGCGGTGAGAGAGAATGTTTGCGATGTTAAATTATTGATGGTGAACGACTCGCCATTGATGAGGCTGGTGTCGCCGCGACGAACCGTGACATTGGCATCCATCGAAACGCGGACAGTGTGGGTCGGCGCGTTCGGACAAGCGGCCATCAACGTCAAGACGGCCACGGACACGATGAGTTTGTTCATTCGGGCCGCCATCTTTGAGCAGCGGCTGAATCTGTCTAGTATTTTCTGATGCGAATGCCCTGCGTTACTTCGAGCTGTCGAGGGCGCTGGGCTTTGAGAAGAGTCGAGTTACCGCATCAACCCCTCGGCTCAGTGGAGCTTGTTCATCGGGCCCAAACGGCGTCATCAGCCAGAGTGCTCCATAGACCCAAGCCGAGAGGAAGCCCGTGAAGGCAACGCTGACGATGAAGGCGATGCGCATCAGGGTGACATCCCAATTGAAGTGGCGGGCGAGGGCGGCGCATACACCGCTCAGCGCGTAACCCGGCACATCGCGGTAGAGGCCCACGACATCGGTTTGTCTTTGAGAGCAAAAAGGGCAACGCAGCGCGCGCCGGTCGATGTCTTTGAAGCAGGAAGGGCAGCTTTTGGTGCTGATCTCACTCATGCGCGGCAATACGAGGCGGGCGCAGTGTGATTGCGACGCCTTTAAGGAGGAAAGCCAAAAGACAGCTTGATGGCCGCATACTCAGGGTGAATTGACCCATCACTCGTGCGGATGGTGAGGGTCGGTTCTACCCATGTCTTCTCTCGGAAGGCTTCAGGCAAATCAGCGGCTTTCCCCATCGCAAAAAGGCCGAGCAACGGCGTTTCGGCTTCTTTGAGCGCCACTGCGCGGCGTCGGATGATGGTGAGCCCCGCCGACTTGGCTGCACTCACGACGCGCTCGAATTGATGCGCCGGCTGTATAGGGAAAACGCACCCAAACCACCCCCCGGGAGCGAGATGCGCACTGGCGACTTTGCAATAGTCACCAATGTCTCCACGCACTTCAAAACGGCAGGCGATTTTCTGAGGGTGGTCGCCGAGAATGCCATTCTCGAGTGGGAAATACGGGGGGCTCCCCAGCACCAAATCAAACAATTCATCAGGGCGAAGAACTTCATCGTCACGAAAATCACCGAGGCGAATTTCGTAACGCTTTTCAAGGCCATTGTAGGCGACAGACTTTTTTGCCAAGGCCACGCTGATGTCTTGGGCTTCAATGGTGACGAAGTTCGAGCCCGTCAGCCGCCACGCGGCGACCATGCCCACCGCGCCAATACCGCTCCCCAAGTCGAGCACTCGAGCAGCTGAGGGCGCATGGGTGGTGGCGTACCAAGCGACCAATACATCATCGGTCGAGAACCGGTGGCCTTTGAGGTACTGAAAAATCTTAAATTGACCCGAAATCGCGTCGAGCGAGGTGCCTTCTGGGTATTCCTCACTCGGCAAGCCAGGGGGAACAGGGCCCGGGAGGACGTAGCCTTTGAAGGAAGAGGGCATACGGCTGCCTTTAGGTCGATTGGGGGAAGAAACGCGAGTCTCTTGTCCGACACGCAGTGAGTTTAGAGTATGGGCTGTGGGTGATGAATTCGCACCGCGCCTTAACTGTTGAGCAGCTTCAGTCTGCTACCGAAGTGTTAGAGGCGGTCGTTGCTGACCGCTCGTTACTCGCCCACATGCCTGACGAAGTTCGGCGTGCCTTCCTCATGGCTGCAGGTCGAGCCGCGAGCCCGTTGAGGCACGAGATTCAGGCCTTCAGCAAGGCGCTGCGACGAGACCGACTGCAACTTCGTCAAGCGAAAGACCGCGCCGTTCGCGAGAGCACCGCGATTCGAGTGGCGCGCAGAGAAACTGTCTTTACTGCCCCGCTGCCATTGCCTGCTGGGGAACGGCGAGAAGGGCCGACACTGGAACAGTCACGGTACTGTTATGTCTGTAAAATCGAATATCGCACCTTGCATCATTTCTATGATGCTCTGTGTGCGAGTTGTGGCGACTTCAATTACGCCAAACGTTTTCAGACGGCGCGTCTCGATGGGCAAGTGGCGCTCATCACGGGAGCTCGACTCAAGATTGGTCAGCAAGCGGCGCTGATGTTGTTACGAGCGGGCGCGAGAGTACTGGTCAGCACCCGCTTCCCTCATGACGCGGCGATTCGCTACGCGAAAGAGCCAGATTTTAGTGAGTGGGGTCATCGCCTCGAAGTGCATGGGCTCGATTTGCGCCATTCTCCTTCTGTCGAATTGTTTGCACGGTGGTTGTCGAGGCATCTTCCCAGGCTTGATTTGCTCATCAACAATGCCGCTCAAACCGTGCGCCGGCCGGTGGGCTTCTTTTCTCACCTCATGGCTCTTGAAGAAGAACCCATGTCTGCGTTGCCAGTAGGCGCGCAGCGAGTACTTCAATCACGGCAGGCGTGTCTCGCGGCTCTCGGCGCCAACCCTCAATTGGGTTCTGGTGTTCCCGATGTCACGGGCCTTTCGAGTTGGCATGTTCGCCACGGTGCCGGTGCTGGAGTGGCGTTGTCGGCGCAGTTGAGCCAGGTGCGATACACCTATGAAGACGCAGCCTACGGGATGGATGTCTTTCCTGAAGGAAGGCTTGACGCTGACTTGCAGCAAATCGATTTGCGTACCATCAATTCGTGGCGCATGACGCTTGATGAAGTCTCGACCCCTGAATTGCTCGAAGTGCAATTGGTCAATGCAGTGGCACCTTTCGTGTTGGCGGGCCGACTCAGAGAATTGATGAAAAAGAGCCCAAATGGCGCACGCCACATCATCAATGTGTCTGCTATGGAAGGAAGCTTCTCTCGAGGCACAAAGACAGACAAACACCCGCATACCAACATGGCCAAGGCGGCACTGAACATGATGACGCTGACCAGCGCTCCTGATTATGCCAAAGATGGCATTTTGATGAATGCGGTCGACACGGGTTGGGTCACCGACGAAGACCCAGCGCAACACGCGGCGCGCAAGAAAGATGACTTGGGTTTTCAGCCTCCGCTGGACATTGTCGATGGGGCTGCGCGAGTGATTGACCCTGTTTTCACCGTGGCCAACGGCGCCGAGCCTTCATACGGAAAATTTCTCAAAGACTATCGACCGACCAGTTGGTGATTGTCTAGTTTGGGATACCGCACCCCACCGGCGACGAACTATGACATTTGTTACAAGTGGCGGGTGTGGTCATGGGGGAACCTTTTGAGTGTGAAAAGTTCCACCTACTCAAGGCCGTAGCGCCTGATGTCCAGGTGCCGTTTGCCGTTGGAACCCGGTGACATTCTTTGCAATCGGTGGGGTAAAAATGAATGGGGCTGCAATTTTTGCCTTTGACCAAGACGGCGATGGCGGGGCGGGTGTCGCCATGCGTCGTGCTGTTCCACGAGACGGCCACCAAATCGCTGCCGCTTTCGTGGCACGCCTTGCAATTTGAATTGATGAGTGTCGACTTGTGGTCATACCCCGTCGCCTTACGGCCTCCGGAAACGGCTGTGTGGCAGGTGGTGCAGACGACTCCGGCTGCGACGGTAGGGTGAGGCAGATTGGAAATGCCAGTCTGCAATGTCCCCGAGCCGGTTGCTGGCGGGGAAGGAATGGTGAAGCCGCCGACCGCGATGAAGGCGGGCATCGCGGCAGCTCCGAGCCAATTGGGGGTACTGGTGTTTGTGCCGGGCCATGAATGACATGAACTGCAATCAGGTGTTCCCGAGACTGCCGTAAAACTCGAATGATTGAAGGCGGCGAAAGAAGCGCCTGGTTTGAGATTCAGGTGACAGGTGCTGCAACGCCCGGTGGTGGTGTTCATTACCAACGGGTTGGAGGCATTGAAGTTTTTGTGGAAGTTGGCTTGCTTCCATTCTTGGCCTTGTATCCCCGGTGTGGTTGAGG
>JAYUVR010000231.1:0-4188 GCA_043753955.1 Archangium sp.
CGCTTCGAGTGACCCAAACCCGATGGTGAATGGCAAAGGTGTGCGGCGCTTGAGAGAGGCGGGCATTGAAGTGACTGCTCACGTCTTGCGTGAGGCCGCAGACGAACTCAATCAGCCTTTTTTTAAAGTGATGCGCAGTGGTCTGCCGTGGGTGACGCTGAAGGCAGCCAGCACGCTCGATGGAAAATTGGCCACGGCGTCGGGGCACTCGAAGTGGATCAGTTCAGAAGCGTCTCGACAGGTGGCGCATCAGCTGCGTGACCTCGTCGATGTGATTGTGGTGGGCGCGTCGACAGTGGTGGCCGATGAGCCCCAGTTGACCGTTCGGCTTTCAAGGGTGGGCACTCGAAACCCGATTCGTTTGGTGCTCGATCCCTCCCTGCGTACCAGCCCCCAAGCGGCCATCTACGACACCGCGGTAGCGCGAACGATTGTCGCCACTCTTGAGCCCCTCAACTCACTTCGAGCTCACGCCTTGGCTGCTCGAGGGGTTGATGTGTGGTCGATGCGAGGAACGCGCAAACGTCTTGCGCTCAAGCCGTTGCTTAAACGGCTGGTCAAAGAAGGTGCACTTCACGTGTTGGTCGAGGGCGGTGCGACCACCCATCAATTATTTCTCGAAGCAGGGGTGGTCGATGAAATGGTGCTTTTTATGGCACCCCGTCTTTTCGGGCACGCAGGGCTGACTTGGAGCGGAGCGCTCGAAGTTCAAAAACCGTCTCATGCCCTCGAATTCGATGTGCTTGATGTCTCGCGTGTGGGGCCCGATGTGATGCTGACCGCTCGAACTAAGCCAGTAAGCTCGACCCCAAAAAAAGCATCGCCACGGTGAAGTAGATAATGATGCCGGTGACGTCGACCAAAGTGGCGACGAAGGGGGCAGAGGCTGTGGCTGGGTCGAGACCAAGACTCCGCAGCAGAAACGGGAGCATCGAGCCCGTGACAGAGCCGAACAACACCACGCCTATCAAACTCACCCCTACGGTGAGCGCGACGGGCAGGTAGTGTTCTCCATAGGTCGAGTGAATCACCCCGACGTTGTAGAGCCCTTCCCACGCGACGATTCGCAGCATGCCGATGACGCCGAGAAGGAGCCCCAGCATGATGCCGCTGCGCAGTTCCCTCACGAGCACCCGCCACCAGTCGCTCAAATCAATCTCGCGCACACTCAACGCGCGAATGATGATCGAGGTGGCTTGACTGCCTGAGTTCCCTCCGGAAGAAATAATCAGCGGAATGAAGAGCGAGAGCACCACGGCTCGCTCGAGCGCACCTTGAAAGTACGTCATGGCGGTGGTGGTCAACATTTCACCTACCAACAACACCGAGAGCCACCCACCGCGTTTACGCAACATCTCGAGCGCGCCAATTTCCATATAGGGCGCATCGAGGGCTTCCATACCGCCCATCTTTTGAATGTCTTCAGTAGCCTGTTCTTCAGCGACGTCGAGCACGTCGTCGGCAGTGATGATGCCCACCATCGCTCCATGCGAATCAGTGACCGGCAGGGCCACTCGGTCGTACTTTTCAAAGGTCGAGATGATCTCGTCTTTGGGTGCCGTGGCGGGAATCGCAACGAGCGGCCGGGTGGGAAGTTCACCCACGCGGACGTCAGGTTCGGCCATCACCAAATCAGCCAGCCGAAGGTCGGCGATTAAGACGCCTTTGTCATCGATGATGAAAAGCACGTTGAGCGTTTCGCGGCCTTTGCCATTTTTACGCACCCAATCGAGGGCTTCGCGAGCGGTCATCGCGGGCCTCAGCGAGAGGTACTCGGGCGTCATCGAGCGGCCAGCGGTGTCTTCTGGGTAGCCGAGCAGCGTGCGGGCGACGCGCAGTTCGTCAGCCGACAGCTGTTCAAGGGCGCGTTTGGTGACCTCAGCAGGCAACTCTTCGAAGAGGCGCGTGCGGTCGTCAGGCGCCATCTCGTTGAGCACGCTCTTGAGCTGCTCACTGCCTAACGTCTGTACGATTTCAGTCTGTTGATCGAGCGGGAGATGCTCGAACGATGCCGCCGCCGAAGCACGGGGAAGAATGCGAAAGATGAGCCCCGAATCTTCAGCCGGGAGGTCTTGCAATATTTCCGCGATGTCAGCGGGGTCGACTTCTTCAAACGCTGCGCGCAGCGATTCCCAGTCCCTCTTGCGGATGAGCTCGTCGCACTCGGGTTTGAGCAGATGGCCGAGCACGAATGCCCCCAAACTTCAAAAGGAGATCTAGAGCACCTTCTTGATGCTGTCTTCGAGCTTCGATTTGGGCGCCGCGCCCACCAATTGTTCGACCACTTTGCCGCCCTTAAACATCAACAGCGTTGGTATCGAGCGCACCCCAAACTGTTGGGCCACTTGTTGATTTTCGTCGACGTCGACTTTGGCGATTTTCAATTTGCCTTTGTACTGCGTGGCCAATTCATCAAGCGCTGGCGCGATGGCGCGACAGGGTGCACACCAAGTGGCCCAGAAGTCCACCAAGACGGGGGTTTCAGAATCGAGCACTTCGCTTTTAAAGGTGGCATCAAGGACCACAACGGTGTCTTTACTCATGGGGCAATTTCCTTTTGAAGCAACGTGAGGGCGACTTTTCGACTTTGTATCGCTGGGGATTTAATACTGAAGCGCTTAAGTTGCTGGGCAATGAGTAAGGGAGATTATGTGAAGCTCTTTCTGCCGCATAAAACGCTTGAGGAATGGTCGGTCGCTGAAACAGCTGATCTCCAAGATGGGAAGCTCGTCGTCAATGAAGGAAAGACGACGCACCCCGTAACGGCGGCACTTTATTTCCAAAAGCTGGTCTCGGGGGAAGACACGCACGGTTTGGTCGGGCGGGTGAAGACGATGGCTCAACTTTCCCCTCTGAATCCCGAGCATTTCGCTGATTCCTGCCTGGTTGGGGAAACGGCCTACGAGGTCGCTGAAGGCTATCTTACTGAGGTTCAAGCGCCAGCGGCTGGGAAGGGTGAGCCCAAGAAAAAGACCGGCTCTCCTGAGGCTGATCTTCTCGCCGCGTTCATTTTGGACAAGCTCTAGGCCGTGGCTCGAGTGCTCCTGTTAACCCCGCCTGAACAGGCGGCTGATGTGAGTTTCCTTCTGGAAGAAGAGGGTCACCAGGCGTGCTTTTGGCCGATTCTGGGTGATCGCGCAGAAATACAGCCTGGGTTGCAAGCGGTGGCTGAACAAGCGCATCGGTTGACCGCGGTCATTGCGTTGAGTCGTCCATCGCTTTTTGCATTTTTAGAAGCGCTGCATCGGGCAGGCACGCGACGCATGCTGAGTAAGATTCAATGGCTGTGTGCTGATGCTTCCTCTGCTCGAACCATTGAACGCCAGGGTGGTGTGGCCAGGGTGCCGGGAGATGGGAAGTGGACTTCTGCGGTCAGCGGGTTGCTGACGTCAGAAGATGAGGTGCTGGTGCTGCATGATGGCGAAGTGCCTGACATTCTCACCGACGCACTTCATGCAGCGGCGGTCAGTTTTACGGATGTGGCCGTGAAGTCGACGAACTGGACAGATGCGGTGGTGCCATTCGATTCGCCCGTGGTGATTGTCCATTCGGCGGCCGCAGGGGAAGCGTGGCTTGACGTGACGCAAGGCGTGACATCTTCATCGACTCATGCCGCGTGCTGCGATGTGCCGCAATTGGTGCCTGCTGTTCAAAGAATTGAAGGCCATTCCCATTGCAGAATTGTCTCCACGAGCCCGGTGGTGTCAGCAGCGCTCGCTGCGAGAGGCGTGGAGGCCTACGTGACGGCCACAAGTTCGGCCGCAGACGCCGTCGTTGATGCCGCATTAAAAGCACTCGCGCTGTAGCGTTTGTGAATGCCTCGATGCGCAGGCAGTTCGACCGCTGCCTACTGTTTGCGCGTCAGTTCAAACGAAAATGGGTAACTCTTCGGCAATTGTCCGCTTGTACAGAAACGATCTGCGCCTTGCAGGGGAATTGAGAACGAGCCATTGAGAACAATGGTCGTGAAATCGGTCGACAATTGAGCGTGTCCGTACACAGACGAGGGGCACTCGGGAGCGGGAAAGAATTCCCCGCTCCTCGATTGAACCGATGCTGTAGAGCTCGAAACCGCCAATTCAAGCGTTGGATAGACAAGCTCCCCGTAGGTTAAGCCTCCCACATAGATGAGTTCGTCATTCGCAGAGGCCGTGATGGTGACCACCTGAAGGTGAGCCTCTCCGCCAT
>JAYUVR010000232.1:0-14845 GCA_043753955.1 Archangium sp.
TGGCGAGGTTCGCCATGTGCTTCATTGGAGCGCCAGAATCGAATGAAGGTTTCCTGTGCCACGTCATTGGCCTCTTCTGAATCACCCAGCAGCTTCCGACATCGCTCGCGGATGATGGGGAAGTAGCGTTGGTAGGTTTGCTCGAGACTTGCTGAGTTCAAATTGTTCCCATCGAACGAATCACCAGACGCTCGGGGCGATTCGAACCGGCCAACAATCGAACTTCAGATGGAGAAGAGCTCAGAAATACTGCCCAAAGCATGCACTGAGGCTCTGCTATTTCACCGTCACAGTTGCGTTGGCGTAACGACATTTGTTTCCACACATTACGTTGCCAGACTCAAGGAAAGTGAGAGAGATTTCATCGTCAAAAGTCCGGCCCAAATCATCATTAATTGCAAGCCTCAATGAATCAAACGAGTCATTGGTAAACACGAGAGCAGAACCCGCACAGACAACTTTGTCGTTGAGTGAGCCTCCGTCGAGCGCCTCACCTCCACGACGGCATGAGAAGGCAGTCGACGTTCCATTGATGGTAACGGTACCGGTAGTCGGCTCAATTGCTTCGCCTTCATCGTCGACGAGGTGCACAAACACTCGAGGAGAACAAACCTGTGGGCAGGTGCCACATGCAGCAACAGACAACAAGAGAAGTGCAATGACCGCGTATATTTTCATATTGGTAGTGTCCAATGGGGTGAATGGCTATTAGGCAATTCGCTTTGGTTCGCTGTTCAATTGCGTCTTTGACGAGTGAAAGGCTGAATGCTTCCCCGAGCGAGCCGCAGTTACGAGTGGGCTCCGGAGCAATTGCAATCTCTCGTCACGCTTCTATTTCGCCGTGCGAGTTCTCATGATGATTGAGGCACTATTTCACCGTTACAGTTGCTTTGGCGTGACGACACTTGCTGCCACAAATCACGCTGCCCGACTCAACGAACCTAAGCGGGATCTCGCCGTCAAAAGTCCGCCCCAGCTCATCGTTGATAACAACCCTTAAGGACTCAAACGAGCCCTGGTTGAACTCGAGAGTGGAGCCTGAACAAGCAACTTCTCTGTGGAGCAACTCTCCATCGAGCACCTCACCTGCGCGGCGGCACGAGAAGGCAGTGGGTATTCCATTAATGGTAACGGTACCGGTAGTCGGCTGAATTGCTTTGTCTTCATTGTCGACGAGCCGCACAAATACTTTTGGAGAACAAACCCCTGGGCAATCGCCGCAGGAAGAAAACCACCCGGAGGACAGCGCAATGACAGCGAGCGTCTTCATTTGCATGAGCCTCCGAAATCTGTGACTCTCTCATGCGTATGAGCGGTCGTCTTCCCCGTCTGCTCTCAATGTCAAAATCTGCCACTGAGAGTTGCGCCTGCACCAGAAGGCAACGGAGTGATACTGAAGTTAAGACTTACGGGTTGATCGCTGACCCGACGTTCTTCGCGGAGAGCGTCGTAGAGGTCCTGCTCTGGCATCCGCAAAAAGAATGTACTCACGAATAGCCCTGCACCCATCGCGGCGTACAGGCTCCCAACAGCGGGGAGGATTCGCCGGAGCTGTTCGTTTTCTGGGCCAAAATTTGCAGCAAAACCGATGCCGACGAGACTGGCACCCCCAGCAAATATTACGGCGCTCAAAATGCGCGTCAAAACAATGGTCGTCTTGTAATACGACATTCGCTGATCAAGAAACTGATCTAATTTGAACATCGCCTCGTTCGGACGCCCGTCTTTCACCAGGCTGGAAAACGATTGCGCCTGGCGTTCCCATTCTGTGGGAATAAACAAACCAATCAGGCCAGCAGTCAAGAATCCCACCCCTATCCCTGCGCTCATTCCGTAGCCAAGAGCACGCCCGGGGGAACTTTCAGGCAATGAGCTCTGCATCGCAAAAAAACTAATTCCGCCCCCCAAACCAAACGTACCGAAAAGAACAGAACGGGTAATACGGTAACCGCGATCACGTTTTTCAGCCAAACCGAGGAGGAAGCCCATTCGGTCCACAGTCGCTTGAGAAATTCCAAGTGCCGCGGTCTCGGCACCACGCACTTCCGCTTCATTCCATGCAATGACTGACTGCAACCCATACGGAGTCGAGAAAAGGGTCTGCAATGCTTCTGTTGCTCCCCGGCTTGCCGCTGAGTTCGTCGCGGCCGTGAGTTTTTCCAACTGCACTTCGGCTTGGCCTACCGGCAGGGTCCAAGCACTCCACCCTCGGTCACCATTCCGCTCGACGAGACCACCTTCATCCGCCAACCGCCGAGGTAAATGGAGCTTCGCTGAACCAGGCGCAAGATGCGCATCAAACCAACGCATTCCAGAGCCATCGCGCACCCGCAGCTGCATTGCTTCATCACTCTTCACAACCAATTCGACGCCGCGAGCCTCAGCGAGCGAAGCGAATGCGCCCCGCACTCCACCGCCGGGAGCTCGGGCGAAAATGCGAGGACGCAAATTCGGATTCTTGATGTTGTGCGTCGCGGTATCAATGAACGCTGCCAGCTCATCATAGGCAATATCACCATCACCATTCGCGTCGGCTGCGCCCATCAAACCTGAGCGCAGGGCATAACTAAAAATTCCCGACTGTAGTTCAGACCACTCGTACACCTCTGCTTCCGCACTGGTGGAAAGAATGACACCGACGTTTGGCATCCGCTCCGTCAGTGAACGAGTGGCCTCGGCCGGAGTGGGAAAACGATGCCCACCTGGTTTTCTCGGGCTCAATACAAACCATGAATTGCAACTGTCCAGCACCACATGCAGCTCATCGGTTCCCGCCGACGTCAACAGTGCTTCAAAGTCGCCTGCTGTCAGACGCCCGTCTTGCAACTCAATGAAGCCCTCGCCTCCAGCAATGTCTCCATGCCCAGCAAAGACAAAATAGCCACGTGTCCTTTTCCCGGCCGCGCGGCGCTCTTTGGCCCAATTCGCCAACCGCGAAAACGCCTCAACCACCGCGGCCCGGCGTGGAGTCGTGGCCCGTTCCACAAACTGAGGAAACAGACGCTGCGTGTCAGCATCGAGCTCGGTAAAGAGCTCGACAGTGGGGTTACCCAAGAGTGCCTCGAATACTTCCACAGCGCGCACCGCATCGTCATCGGCATACGCCAATTGCGGCCGCCCCAACACAGGGCTCTGGTTGTTACCAACCACCACCACATAGCTGTCTGGAGTCGACGCAGAAATAAGGGCAAATAACGAAGCGATAATCATGGTCTATTCTTTCAAGACATCTTCATTAAGAATGAGCGAGCACAACAAAGCGCCGCCAAACAACGGAGCCGGGAAGGAGCGATTCAGGGTGCTCATGCGCCAGCCTCGGCGCCGACTCAAAAGACAACACCGAACCCGGCACGGTGGAAACGACTGTCACTAACGTTGCTTCCCCTGAGCTGATTTCAGAAAATCGAACGACTTCACTTAATAGTTGTGGCGCAAGCGCGGCAGGAAGAACGACAGGGAGAGGTTCCTTCCCGTTCACCTCAAAGGCCGGCACCAGCCAATGCAATACACCTGCCGCATCAACAATATAGGCCAACACATACAACGGCCTTTCTGTCTCGGCATTGCGATACCAAAGCGCCCACTGGGTTTCGGTTGAAAATGTTTTCTTTTGAACAACTGCAGCCACCACGCTTTCCACGGGCCTCAGTTCTGCGACCACTCGTTCTTGCCATTGATGCGTGGCGCTGCCTCGAGCGGTGACTCTTTCGCCTTGAAACTGGTACCCGACTACGCCTCCTCCGATCAACGTCGCCAGCGCCGCTGCGGCCAAGCCAATAATCCGCATTTGATTCTGCGTCGGTGGAACAGTCGCTTCCATGACCCTCTTGGTGAAGTGCGTCACATTGACCTGGCTGTCCACTCCGCGCGCATTGAGCGCATCGGCAAAAGCCAGTTCTCTTTCGCATTCAGTACAACCGGCTGCGTGAGCTCGCATTTCTGCGCCCTGAGCGTCATTCAATTCTCGAGAGGCCAAAGCCAACCATGTGTCTCCCGTAGGGCAATTCATGGTTCCTCCACGAATCGGGCGCGAAGATTTCGAATGGCATCAAACGTACGTGCACGCGCCGCACCTTCGGTACACCCCACCACTTGGCCGATGGTGCGGTAGTCGAGCTGTGCTTCGAAGCGCAGCACCACGGCTTCCTTTTGCAGTGGTGGCAAATGGTCGATGGCAATGGAAAGTGCTTTACCGCGGGTGTGCTGCTCAAGGGCCTCGAGAGCCGATGGAGCACGACTCACTGGCATGGTTGAAATCCTTCCCGCGACCTTCAACCACCTTCCCCAACTCCGCTGATGCTTGCGGCACCGGTTGACTGCGAAGGTGAAGAGCCACGCCGCCGCATCGCCTCCACCGAATCGCTCGCGTGCGTTCCAGACTGCCGCCAACACATCTTGCGCCAAGTCTTCCGCTACCGAAGCGTCACCTGTCTGGCGGGTACAAAATGAAGTGAGTGATTGAGCATGTCGTTCGACCAATGTCTGAAATGCTTCCCGTCGACCTTGGGCCACTTCCAACAACAAAGCCTCATCGCTCGCATCAAGAGCGTTCACCAGGCGCAGTTTGGGGGCAACCGAAGGCATGACGGCACCAGAAACCCGAACTCAATCAGGCGTTACTCGGCTGCGAATAACAGAGAACGTTAAAAACACCGCGCGAGGAAAGGCTTGTATTTATTGGCGACGCGGAATTTCGCCTGAAGTCGCAGCCTGCTTCCTTGCACGGTTTGACTCTTTTCGTTTGTTCCTATTGTCGTCTCGCCCGCCAACGCTCTAGAAGAGCGGCATCGTGGCTACGACGAAATTGACCACTAAAGGAATTTCGCTGCGCGCTGTCAATTCTCCGGTCGAAAAGAATAAACGTGTTGAGACTGATTCCACCAGCCGTCAGTCCTCGATTCAAAAGCCAAAGACTTTTTCATCTGGTTTCGATGCAAGCACGCCATCGTCTACAGACTTGCTTCAAAAGAAGCTCGACACACTCAATGTCTCTTCCGCGTTTAGAGCTCGCGTGCTTGAGCAATTGAAGAGCGCTCACGAGCTCCCGCTGATTCAAATTGCTCTCTCGGGACACAATGCTGAACGCGCCATCACTTTCTACGATGAGCTTTCAACGCTTCTTCGCAAGACGCCTGAAGCGAAACACAGACTTACTCCGAGCATTCAGGCAGCTCTTCTCCGTTCAGTCTCTGAAAGACGAACCCCAGATGACACGGGGCAAGCGGGCTTGATGGGTGTGGCTCAAGCCGTTCTTGCGGCGCAAAGCGTTGCTGCCATGCCCCAGAAACAGTTTCAGAAACTCAATGCCCTCCTTTCCGCCGCGGGTGGTGCTGCTGCAGACACTGAACGAGGGTTGCTGTTGAAAAGTGTGGCTGCTCGTGCCGAACAACTGCGGCCTTCACAGACTGATGATTCTGCTTTGGCTCGAGGCCAGGTCGCTACTTCTCAAGCCGACCGTGCCATGGAAGAGATTTCTCTTTTCGCGAAGGAAATAAGGGGACTGCCACGAGCCCTGCTGATGCGCAGCACCACGTTGCTCGACATCGAGTCGCAAACCAACACCTCTGACATTGATCCGCTCAAGTTGATCAGCTCCGATGACGCCCGGAGCGATAATGATGGTTTGTATCAACGGTTCGAAACGAGCTGCGTGCCAACCACGGCTCAACTCACCATGGGCGAAATTGACCCCATTTTCGCGCGAAAATTATGGGTCGAAATGGGTGACAAGACTGAGCGTTCTCTCATCGCCACACAGCAATTAGACCTCCATGCTGTACCGGAATTTTTCGAGGCAGATGGAACGAGCGTTGCCCTGCTCTCTGAAGAACTCGCCGCGTATCAAAAAGACGGCACTTTGCCTGAAGGGTATTCCGTCAAGAGAGGCACCAGTTCTTTGCGCATTGCTCAGGAGGCTCGCGCATTTGTCACTCAACTCAAGCCTCGGCTTGAAGCGATGCAGCACGAAGCACTGCGGTCGTATCTTTTCGGCAACGACATGACTCGCGGAGGGCTCGAAGAAGCGTTGAAGGCATTAGAAACGCTCAGGCAACACAACAACGGCCAACCTACCGACGAACTCGTTCAACTCATGCGCGCCAACCCCCCGCTGCCCAACACGCTGGTGAATTATTCAATAGGCCTCAACGCATTGGCGAACACGTCCAATGCGCATTTCTGGGAAAGCGGGCCCGTTGTTGAAGCCGAGGCAAGCCCTACCACCAACCAAGTTGATTCAATTGAAGCGCTGTTGGTGAATGGGAAAAGTGTCCCCATCAGAATTGGAACCGATGAGGGAGGTCACGCCATGCTTGCGTCAGATGTTCGTGGCATCGGCCCTGAGAAGAAGATTCTCATTTCAGACCCGTACTCAGGTCGAACTGCTTGGGTGCTCACATCGGAAATTCTCGATGCAGATTCAAAGTGGCCGACGAAGTACTTTGAACTCAGTTGGCCAAAGCTCACTGGATTTTATGTGGAAGTACGTCATGAGCGCTGACGTCTCGCTCTCGATGTGGGCACAAAATACGTTCGGCGATGGCTTCTTTAAAGCTGGCGTTCTCAAAAGAGAGCATCGGCGCGAGTCAGCATTGAGCCTGGCTTATGCCGTCATCTCTCGAGACTTCGCCGTTGGCCAACTGCGCGCCTTTGCTCTTGCGATTCGGCACATTTCTGATCTGCACAGCGACTCAGGAGCGATGTCGCCGGAACAAATCAGTGCGCTTCACTCACTGGCCGGTGAAGCAGCGTTACCAGCGGCGTTCGGAGAGCTGGTAACGACTCTGTTGTCACTCGTAAAAACCACTGAAGAGCTGAGCGCGTTTTATGGCGTCCTCTCGGGTGCTGAAGAAGCGTACCAGGCGATTTTTCGCGCCCGCGAGAGCGCTTTGAGGAAGTGATTCTTTAGGCTCTTTTGACGTCGATTCATGCAAATGGAATGAACGCGCTGCGATTCGGTGGGTACTGACGCCCGAATGCGACGTTAGACGCCGTTCGAATTCCTTATCCCATACACGTTTCTTCCAATCGAAAGCTCCAGCCATGAGAGCCAATGCGCCTTTAGGTACCTTGATTTTTCTTGCGGTCACTTTGTCGGGGTGTGGATCTCTTTCAACTTCGCAACAGTGCGCGAATGGTGACTGCGAATCCGACACCAGTAAGTCCGCGTCGGTCAGAATCAACGAAGACAATGGAGGCGACTGCGGTGGCGGTGGCGGTGGCGGTGGCGGTGGCGGTGGCGGTGGCGGTGGCGGTGGGTGTATCGCCCCACAGGTCTTGTGTGGAGACTTCGGCTTCCCTCATCTTTGCGTGGACTACCTTTGCATGTGCGATGACAGTTGTTGAAGTCAACCTCCGCCTGAGCTTTTGAAAAGGGTGCCCTGTGATACACGATAAACGGAGGGTTCCTCCTGTTATCGCGTATCACAAGCAACACATCTCATAATCGAAAACGACCGGCGTTTGATGAATGTACAAACATCGTTTGTTTTTGGCGCTTCTTACGCAGACCAGTCAGTGCTCGCCAAACAGACCAAGAGCAATGGAAACCAATAGTGCATCAACCTGCCATACAAGAAACTAACCATACGTACACGATTTAGACGCACGCACGCCGGGGGAACGTTTCTCGCTATTCAGCCCGACGTGACCGCAGAGTTCGACGATCCATTCTTAGAATACCGAGCAACGAGAAGCGCCAAATCGACACTTTGTCCGAGAGGCGCCGCTGACTGCCGCACAGCAGACGCGGATAAGGGAGACCTCATCATCGAGGTGTTCGTAACCAAGAAACACTTGAGTCTTGGGCGCTCGAAAAAGCTGCTCTTCGAGAACTGCCCACCCAAAACACACAAACCGTTCATTGTCGCACCACGCGGCCACTTCAGACCGTCCGAGCCGAGCGATTCAGTCCCGGGTTACGCTTTTTCTCTTCCCTGAGTGCTCTCCAGATATGGTCGGTCAGCGTCATGGACGATTATCAACGAGTGCTCGGCATTGTGGCAGATCGGCTCGACAGCGCGGGTATTGCCTATATGGTCAGTGGCTCAACGGCACTTGGGTTCTACGGGCGCCCGCGAATGACCCGCGACATCGACATTGTCATCGCACTCGAAAGCAACCAGGTTGCTGCTTTTGATTTTCTATTTGCCAACGATTTCGCAGTCGATATTGACGAAATCCGCGATGCCATCACTCGGCGCTCGATGTTCAATTTGGTGCATCTGACCACGGTCGTGAAAATCGACTTCATCGTTAAGAAAGATGCAGATTACCGGCATGTTGAATTTGCTCGTCGCCGACTGTTTGCCCAAGGAGACAGTCGTGTTTGGGTTGTTTCACCGGAAGATTTGGTGCTCTCGAAATTGGTGTGGGCCAAAGCCAGTCATTCAGATTTTCAGTTGCGAGACGTCAAGAGTATCATTCAGTTTCAGCAGCTCGACGATGACTACCTCTCGTCGTGGGCGGAAAAACTGGGTGTCGGAGCATTGCTCGACGAGGTGCGCATACCTTGAACGATACGACCCCAAGAGCTGAAGCGCTGGTGTTAAGCCTTCTCAAGAAAAAATCGCCTCATGAGCGCCTGGCGATGATGGGCGACATGTTTGCTGCAGCGCAGTCATTTATGCATTCGGCACTTACAGAGCAGGGCCTCATTGAGGGGACATTGCCGTGGAAACTCGCGATTCTCGATCGCATGTATGGAACTGAAATTTCCGCGCGGCTCCGTCAGCGCATCATTGAACGCTGGTCAGCCGAGTAACGATGAACCCCTCATGTTTCCTATGCCCTCATCATTGCTCATTCTGCTTCTATTTTTGGCCTGCGCCGGCCCTTCCACTCATCGTCAACCCAGTGCTGACTCTGCCCTCGAGGTTTCCCAGCCACAGGTGGCACGCGTTCCTGTTGCAACTACGCTCACTCCAGAAGACCCACTGAGTGCTGCCAATTGCGCGCTCCCCACAGCGCCAACCACGACTTGTCCTGAGGTTGAAACCGAGCCACAACGAAAGGAAGAGAAACACCAGCATCATCACCCCGGCTCCCCAATTCCAAAAGCTGACTTGCCTCCCGAAGCCCCCAGCCCGGTGAAAAAGCAAACCAACACCGTCAAAGTGGTCGACCCTGTATGCAAAATGAAAATCGACCCAACGCAAGCAAAAGGTGGCTCGCTCCGTCTGAAGGGTACTCAGTATTGGTTTTGTTCCTCATCATGCCGGCGCACCTTTCAAGCCCAGAACCCTGAGGCGAAGTGATGAAGCCTTTCGTATTGATTTCGATATTGTGCTCAGCCTGCGCCACCACTTCGCTGTCTGGCGATCTCTCTTCCATCGAACGCACTGTAAGCACCCGCGCCATGCTGGCAGAGCTCACCTTGCCCCGCATCGATGGGCCTGAATTAGTACCTGAAGAAGTCGACCGCCTATTGGCCATGCCATTGAGTGCTGATGCCGCGGTGAAGATCGCGTTGCTCAACAACCGCGAGGCTCGGGCCGCGCTTTCCGAAATCGGCATCGCTCGCGGTACTTTGGTTCAAGCGGGGCTGATACCAAACCCAGAGGTCGATTTTGAAATGCGAGCTCCCGGTGGTGCACAGCCTGTACAAATTGATGTTGGACTTGAGCTCAATATTTCCGCCACGCTTTTGGCGCCCGTGCGAGCAGGAATTGCAGAAGCTTCCCTCGATGCCGAAAGGCTGAAAGCTGCAGGCGCATTGCTCGACCTCACCTGGAGCACACGCGTGGCCTTCTATGAAGCGCAAGCCGCACAGCAAAAGCTCGACCTGCGACTGCGTGCCTTCGCTTCTCAGCAGGCTTCTTATGAGACAGCCGCGGAACTTTCGAAAGTAGGCAACTTGGCTGCGCTAGCGCTCTCGAATGAATTGGGCGCAGTTGAATTGGCTCGAGTGCAAGTCGCTGAAGCAGAGAATTCGCTCCTCGATGCCCGCGAAGTGATGAATCGTAAACTGGGGCTTTCTGGCAATCGCACAACGTGGAGACTTGCGGGCCCATTGTCTGTGCCAAACGAAATTGCGCCGGGAGAAATGACGGAAGCGAAGGCAATCACTGCCAGCCTCGAGTTGGCTGAATTAATCAACCGAGCGGAAGCCGCGAGTCGAAAGGTCGGGCTTGCAAAGACAGAAGCCTGGCTCCCGCACTTGGCCGCAGGTTTTCACGGAGAACGCGACGCGGCGCTTTGGGAACTTGGCGCCCATGTGACGGTTGGTTTGCCAATATTCGACCGAGCGCAAGGTCGGCACCTTTCAGCTCGCAGTGAATACGACGCGCTCCGAGCGCGCGCAGAGCACCAAGCATTGCTCATACGCTCTGCGGTGCGCACCGCGCTCAATCGAGCGGAATCGGCGGGCAAACGCGCTCGGCACTACGCTGAGCGCCTGGTTCCCGCTCGACAAGAGACGCTCAAACAAACGCTTTTGCAATACAACGCAATGCAACTTGGCGTTTTCCAAGTGCTGGCAGCTCAGCGTGCAGTGACAGAAACGGCGCTCGCGCAGGTCGATGCGACGCTTGACGCGTGGAAGGCACGCGCGTCTTTAGACCTTCTGGCAGCAGGTCGAATGACGCCGCTGACTTTTGGCTCCGTCAGCGAGAGCGGCTCAATGACCAGCGCCACCTCTGAAGGGCACTGACAGATGAACCGTCGCGAATTGATGCAATTGGGCATGCTAGCCGGCGGAACACTCGCCGCGCGAAATGCGTTGGCAAAGACAGTCGCGGTGCCTCCGGTGGTGGTGGCTCCTGGAGGTCAACGCGCGGTGGTGACACCCAACGGGTCGACCTTGCCTCTGAAAGTGGTCGGCGGTGTGAAGGTGGGGCACTTGGTCGCCCACGAGTTCGACCACGAAATCGCTCCAGGGCTGAAAGTGAAAGCATGGGGCTACAACGGCTCGACTCCCGGCCCCACCATCGAAGCCGTCGAGGGAGACAAAGTACGGCTCTACATCACCAACCGTCTTCCCGAGCCGACCACCGTACACTGGCATGGAGTCATTCTTCCCAACGGAATGGATGGCGTGTCTGGCCTCACCCAAAAACCCATCGAACCGGGAGAGACATTTCTTTACGAGTTTGCATTTAAGAACGCGGGCACATTCATGTATCACCCGCACTTCGACGAGATGACGCAGATGGCATTGGGAATGAACGGCATGATTGTCATTCACCCCAAAGCGCCTCGGGGGCCGCGCGTCGCTCGCGACTTTGTATTGATGGCTCACGAATGGTTAATACACCCAGGCACAGCGAGGCCAGACCCGAACGCTATGGCTGATTTCAATGTATTAACATTTAATTCAAAAGCATTTCCTGCCACTGCGCCGTTGGTGATGGGTTTAGGTGAACGGGTGCGCATTCGAATTGGCAATCTCTCGCCGATGGACCATCACCCCATTCACTTACACGGACTGAGTGCAGAATTGACCTGGACCGACGGAGGAGAAGTACCCCTTTCAGCCCGCCACCCAGAGACGACTTTTCTGGTACCGGTGGGTTCAGTGAGAGTATTTGAGTTCGTCACCACCGAGCCAGGTGATTGGGCCATGCACTGTCACATGACACATCATGTGATGAATCAGATGGGGCATGGTTTTCCGGTAATGGTTGGCGCTGATGCGCGACGGATTGATCGCCGAGTGCAGGCCCTGGTTCCTGACTACATGACCATGGGTCAAGATGGCATGGGCGCAATGTCTGAGATGGGCATGAAAATGCCAGACAATTCGATTCCGATGATGGGTGGGAAAGGCCCGTTCGCCTCCATCGACATGGGAGGCATGTTTACCGTGCTCAAGGTACGCGCCCGACCAGATGAAGAAGATGGCTCGGGTTGGTACCAGCACCCGAAGGGCACCGTGGCCAGTCTTGCTTCGGCTGAACGCCTTGCAGCTGATGGTATTGACCCCGAAAAACAGGGATAGCTCGTCTTCGTTCTTCGAGATCTCAATTCAACACAGCCACTCATTTCGCTTCAGAATAGAGCGCATCGACATCAATTGAACAAGAGACCGCCTCAGGCGAGCATTGACCGCGCGTGACGACTGCTGCACTTCCATCGCGGCGATGCACAGTGACGTGGGGACGACCGTGAGAAATAATCACGACTTCCTGCAGGCTGGGAAGCAACCAATAGGCTCTCAACTTTTCACCTCGATCAAATGTCTCGGTTGAGGGGCTGGTGACTTCAAACACGACAACCGGGTTCGTCGCGGCCTGTCTGTCGTCCAGAGCGGTCACCAGTGGGCCGCAGATAATCTGCACGTCTGGGTAAGTGGCCATATCAGCCGCAGCGATGCGCACTCGCAAGTCGCTGTTGTACGCCTCGCAGCCCTTCGGGAGACCTCGGGCTACCTGGGTGAGAGTCCGCGATGAGAGCCGGGCGTGAAGAGGCGTACCCCCAGCCATCGCAAAGATTTCCCCGGAAACGAACTCGTGTCGCGCGGAGGAAACGGCTTCGAATTCGAGATACGCATCGTATGAATGCACGTTGTGGCGGTGTACGCGCTGCATGAACAGAGCGTACGCCGCTCAAGGCCATTGTTCCAAGCAGGGTTCCTTCTCATTGAGCAAATGGCCCGCGGCTATGAGAGCGAGTCAGAGCCCCAAGTGCGATATTTGTTCTCGTCTTCTTTAGATCGAATCGACTGCTCGAGGTCAATTCAAAATCGGGTGGCGATCGAGCCGCGCGAGATGAACAGCTTATCAACGTACGAGTGGAAGGCGCGGGCTGGATCCAAACCGGGGCCACACACTGTCACTCCGTTAGGAAGGAACCACGCGTTAAACCGCGAATTGCCGCTGGCGTAGATATCAAACGCGACCTCGATAGTATCATTTGATACTACAACTGATGACCCCCCACTTCCAACTCACACCTGAGATTCTTGCGGCGATGAGCCGCATTGACTACTCGCTCGGGCGACTCGGAGGGTTGTCGGTGAGTCAGCCACAACCGATGCTGCGAAAGCGCAACCGTGTGCGAGCTGTGCAAGCAACGGCGGCCATTGAAGGCAACCCACTTTCAATGAAGCAGGTGACCGCGCTCCTCGATGGCAAACGGGTGCTGGGTTCAGCCAATGACGTCAGAGAAATGCTCAATGTCAATGAGGCCTATGAGCGCCTCACTGAATGGCGACCGTCTACTCGGGCCAGCTTGCTCAAGACACATGCGGTGGTGATGCACGAGCTATTGCCCGGTGCGGGTCGCTTCCGAACTTCTGGAGTTGGCGTCTTTCGCGGTTCCGCACTCACACACGTCGCGCCGCCAGCGCATCTGGTCAGCCATCACGTCGACCAACTCTTCAGCTGGGTACGCCGAAGGCCAGTTCCGACTCTCATTATGGGGTGTGTCGTTCACTATGAACTCCTTTTCATTCACCCGTTCATCGACGGCAATGGTCGCATCGCTCGGCTCTGGCAGCAGGTGATTCACCAGCGTCACAATGCATTGCTCCAATTCGTTCCGGTCGAGTCAATCATTCGAGCACGCCAGCGCCAGTACTACGAGGCGCTGAGACGTTCAGACCGAGAAGGGCAGTGCACACCGTTTTTGGAATTTGCGCTCTGCGCTCTTGCAGATGCGCTCACGGAGTTCGGGCAAGAAGTGCGTCCTCTACGCGACACGTTCAAGACCCGACTCGAAAAAGCGAGAGCTCATTTCGGGCGAAAATGGTTTACCCGACGGGACTATCTGCGTTTGCTGATCAACGTCTCTGCACCGACCGCCAGTCGAGATCTCGCGGCAGGCGTCGCTCAACACCTCTTGACCTTTCGCGGCGACGGGCCGCTGCGGGAATACCGCGCTGTTTAATATACAAATCGCCTCTTCATTGCGGGCTCTTATTCTTTTAGAAAACTGAAGACCTCTTTCGCTTCAGAAGTCTCTACTCCAAACAAGACAATTGCCTTCTGTGCCTGAACATTCACCTGAGCTTCCGAACGATGGAGCGCACGAAACACACGCGCCAAAACAAAGCGCACTACCGCCTCATCACTCGATTCACATTTCACCCGAGCACACACCGCGAGACCCTTCTCAAGCGTCGTCAGCGATTGATTCAACTTATTCTCCGTGAGCAATATTTCCCCCACACCGGCGAGTGCCGCAGCCTGGCTGGCTGAGTCTGTCTTTTCAAACACCTCTACCGCTTCGTCATAGTGAGCGAGTGCGGTTTCAAGCTTCCCCAGCCGACGCTCGGCCTCGGCCAAGTTGAGAGCAGCGGTACCGATACGAGGGTGATTGCCTCCCAGTGTTTTTTTGTACCCCATCAAAGCGCGCTCAAAAATCGGCAACGCTTGCTCATATTTCTCAGCCATACCCAAGGCGGCGCCCCAAGCATTAAGTGCCTGAAACGCATCTGGGTGTTCTTCGCCCAACGCGTCTGCCAAGAGCGACCACGCCAGTTCCAACTTCGGCAGCGCTTCCTCGATATGTCCTTGATGAAGCTGCGCTTGACCCAAATTGCTCAAGGCTCTCGCTCTCTCAGGGTGCTTAAGGCCTGACTTCGCTTCCGCCACTCGTTCCGCTATCAGAAAATATTTCTCGGCTTCGACCAAATCACCGCGTCTGGCAGCGATGGCGCCTCGTACCGAGGCAACTCGCTTTTCTAATCGGTCGTCGTGCAACAGCGCCAGCAACGCTTCCGCTTGAGAAACCCAGCGTGCGCCTTCCTCACTGCGACCCTTAAGATTGCCGTACAGAAACCCCAAATCAAGCCAACTCGCTGCGCCGAGAAACCCATCACCCTCGCGCTGGGCTTTTAGACTTACCTCCGCGTAAACCTCTGCGGCCTCCTCGAGCTTTCCTTCCAACTCGAGCACTCTCGCACTCT
>JAYUVR010000233.1:0-5523 GCA_043753955.1 Archangium sp.
TACGCCGCACCGCGGGCGACGGCGAGATCGAGGTCAGCGCCTTCAAGCTCTCGGGCAGCAGGCGCACCGTCGGCGTTCAGCCACCCGTTGAGCGTTTCCATCACCCGAGTACGGAGCGCGGTGGCCTTGAGTACGCCTCCGTTGAACAACACGGCAGTCGGTCGAGCAAACCGGGTGGAAAGCGACAGTGAGCTCGCCTGGCGCGCCAAAAATGCACCGAGGTGTCGAGTGATGGCTGCGTCTTGCGCATAGGGGAGCCCTACTTGCGCCAAACCTGAACGTCGTGCCTGTCGAGGCGCTTCATCAATCGTATTTTTGGGAAAGAAGCCTTCGGTGAGAATGTTCTCAAGTTCACTGCGCAGAAGTTCTGATTTGAGCGTACCGCCGACGAGCGACGAGCCGCGGCCGGGCACGCTGACTGATGCCTTGTCGAGGGTTCCATTCTCATACAGCGTTTCTTTCGCGACCCGGCAGCTGAAGGTCAAGGCTGAGAGCTGCCAGGTGTCGAGGGTCTTGCCAGTGGCTTTGAATTTTTCGTTGAGCGCGTAGGCGAGCGCGAGATCCATATTGTCGCCTCCGAGCAAAATATGGTCGCCTACGGCCTTACGTTCGAGTTGCAGCTCGCCGTCGGCTTGGCTCACTCCGATGAGAGAGAAGTCACTGGTGCCGCCGCCAATGTCCACCACCAGCAGCACGTCGCCGGGGTGCAATTGTTTGCGCCAATTTTCGCCCATGGCTTCGAGCCACGCGTAGAGCGCCGCTTGTGGTTCTTCGAGCAGTGTCACTCGGGGAAGCCCCGCTTGCTGAGCGGCTTCTAACGTCAAGTCACGGGCCGCGGCATCGAATGATGCGGGCACCGTCACCACCACTTCTTGCTCTGAGAGCGGCGCTTCTTGGCCCAATTCACGGTCCCACGCGTGGCGCAGGTGCTCGAGGTATTTGGCGCTCGCATCGACCGGCGAGATTTTGGTGACGTCTTCTGGGGCGCCCCAGGGGAGAATGGCCGCTCGGCGATCGACGGTGGGGTGACAGAGCCACGATTTGGCAGACGAGATCAACCGGGCGGGCACTTTCGCCCCGTGCGTACGGGCCAATTCTCCGACGATCAACCCCAAAGACTTGTTCCACGGCAAACCGAGCGAACCTTGAGGAAATTCGGCCGCTGCAGCCAGGTACAGAAAAGAGGGAAGCAATTGTTTGGCTTCGACAGTGCCAGGCGCCGTGAGCTGAGGCACAGGAAGCACCGCTTGCGCCGCCCCGCGCCCGCCTTCTGCCTGCATGGGCTGGTAGGACAGAGCGCTGTGCGTGGTGCCGAGGTCAATACCGATGGCGTATTTCACAACAACTCCACTTCTGCGGCGGCGAGTACTTTGACTTCGACCGTGGTGGGTACGGCTGGCAATGCCACTTGCGTCGCCACCCAACCATGGTGTTTCAAACTGCCCTTCCATGGCCCATCGCCCGCGACGTTGCCGGTGAGACGGTAGCGATTGGCGTCAAAACCTTGGGGAATGTTCATCGCTGCCCCCTCAGCTTCTTGCACCACCGGCGCCATCGGCACGTATTGCCTTAGTACTTTTTTGCAGCCCTCGTGTACCAAGCGGGCGGCTGCTCCGACGTCGGCGTCTGAAAAGCCGGCGATGTCTTCTTGAAGAAAGTCGAGCAGCCGCCCTTCACGCTGCAAGAGCCCTAAGAGAAAGAGCGCTGAGGCATGTGATTGCTCAGGTGTCGCCGGAGGCGGAATGCTGGGCGCAGGAGCCGAAGCTGGCAAGGCAGGAGCCGGGAGTTGGCCTCCGAAAAGGAAGGCGAAGGCGAGTTTGAGTCTGGTGAAAAACGACATGCGGCGTCGTTAAGCGAATTTCGCTCGGGTGCCAACCCTTGAGAGAATGGCTAGGTTCTCGCCGATGAAACTCGCCCTTATCGTTTTGAGTTGCTTCGCATGGCCCACTTGGGCGGCAGATGTCTACTTAAACGGGGTCAACGTGGGAGGGTTGGTCAGTCAAACATTTGAAAAAGTGACCGTTCGCCTCGACGACAAGGGCAATGTGCACATCGAAGCGCCTGGTTATTCGGTGAAAAAAGTCACTTTGGCTGAGGAAAAGCCTGAAAAGAGTGAACTCACGCAGAAATACTTTCTCGTCACGGAGCAGAGCCCGTCTGGAATGACGGAATACGAGATTGATGTTTTTTTGAATGGGAAGTTTCTGCGGACCACTAAGAGTGGGGAAGAACAGTTGGTCAGCGACATCACCGCGCAGCTGAGGCCAGGCAAAAATCAGGTGGTCATCAAAGCTAAAAAGAGACTGACCAACCCGGCAGCGCCGAAGAGTAGCTCGCGCTCACACGTTTTTCGGGTGATTATCGGTGAAGGCAACACCCGCGACGATCAAGTGACCATTGAAAAACAAGTGGTGACCTTCACTCGCACGGCTGCAGATGTGAACGATGTGACTCAAGAATTCAGTTTCACCACTCGCTGAAGAGAGCCCATGTATTCCATCGACGAGCGAATCCGAGGCCTCCCGGTGTCGAAGGACCAAGTGGTTCAACTGCACCAGTCACTCAATGCGCCACACCTGGCCATTCCCGGTCGACGTGCTGGCCCTGCCACTGCTTTTGTGGTGGGGCTTCGAGGGCCAACCGGCTTTGCCGTATTCGTTTATTTATACATGCAGGAAAGCGGCGAGAGCGCAGTCTATGTGCCCTCAAATGGCACGGTGCCTGGTGACCAATTTCAGCGCGAAGAAGTCGAAGCGCTGGGCTTTGTTGAATCGATGGGCTTCATGATGGACAACCTGAATTTCCGAGGGCGCCCCCCCGACGAGCAAGACTCGATGGTGCGCACGTTTCCGGTATTTCAGCGTGAGCCTCCGGCCCCAGTGGAAAATAAAGGCTCAGGGCCTGGAAGTACCAGCGCCAATGCAACGGTGCTTAAACTGGGTAAATTATTTTCAGCCTTCTGTTTGAGCGCGTTGTTTTGTGTTGGTTGTGTGCACGCCGATGCCAGCGAAAGAGAGCAGTCGCTGCTTCATTCTGAGCTCGCGGTGCAGAACTTGGTGCGCGAACCCCAATTGGCGCTCAAAGAGGCTGAAAAAGCGCTTGAATTTGACAGTGAAAATGCTGACGCATGGCACATCAAAGCCTTGGTGTTGCACCACAGTTTTACTCGTCTTGAAGAAGCGCAAGCGGCCTACGCAAAGGCGCTCGAACTCAAAAAGCCTTTTTCAGAAGCACGTACGAATTTGGGCAATTTGTACATGGATCAAAAACGCTACGACGATGCGATTGCCCAATACCAGATGGCTCTCGATGACGTGATGTACCCGACGCCTTACATCCCCAAAGGGAACATGGGTTGGGCTTGGTACAAAAAGGGCGACAACAAACAGGCCATCAATTTGCTCAAGGAAGCAATCTCGATGAACCCCAAATTTTGCCTGGGCGAATTGTGGTTAGGTCAGGTGTACGAAGGGCAGGACAAAAGCAGCGAATCGTGTAAGTACTTCGCTCGATTTCGTGAGCATTGTCCGGAACGCGCCGATGCTTGGCAGCGAGATGGGTTGTGTCTTTCGAATGCAGGTGACAAACAGGCGGCAGCGAAGGCCTTCGACGCGTGTATCGAGAAGGCGCAGTACGATGATCAAAAAGATTTATGCAAAACACTTAAGGAACAACTGCTGCAATGAGCGAAACGCGCGCACCCGACTACTTTGATTTTGGAAGATATCTCCAAGTACAGCGAGAACTGCGCGGCTTGACGCTCGACGACATCGCTCGACACACCAAAATTCCTCCGACACTGATTGGAGCGCTTGAAACGGGTCAGGCTGAACGATTTCCTGAGCGTATTTTCGTGCTCAATTACATTCGTAGCTATGCGGCGGTCGTGGGGCTTTCGCCAGACGATGCAGTGAATCGTTTTCATGAAATTCCCGATTCACCTCGCGCTGAACATTTTGACCCTGCTGCGCTTGAAGTGGTGCGACGTGCGCGCGCGGCCAAGGCCATGTGGGTCACGATTGCGTCGGTGGTGTTGGTGGCGGCGTTGCTTGCGCTCAATGCCATGTACGATTTGGCTCTTCGTTTCACGCATCGCTAAACTGTGGACCGATTTTCAGATCAAGCGTTGGTGCTTTCGACCGTCGACTTTGGCGAAGCAGATCGCTTGGTGACGTTGTTCACCCGGGAACATGGGCGGCTGTCAGCCTTTGCAGCTGGGGCTCGCAAGTCGAAGCGCCGTTTTGCAGGAGCGCTTGAGGCTGGTACGCATTTGACCGCCCGCCTGGTGAGTACGCGCGGTGACACGTGCCGGCTCGATGGCGTCGATGTCATTCGTTCATTTCACCGACTGCGTGACGACCTAGCTCGCATTGCTCGTTCGATGTACTGCCTTGAATTGTGTCGCGAGTTGACGCGCGATCATCAACCTCACGAGGCGCTCTTCGACGCGTTGGCTCACTATTTGGGTTTACTCGAAGACAATAAGGCGGGCCCCACTTCGCTCATCAAGTTTGAACTCGATGCGTTGCAGTACACGGGTTTTATGCCTCATTTTTCGCCGTGTGCGTTGTGTGCTCAAGAGACTGGTGAAAGGCCTCGGTTTGACCCAGAGCACGGCGGCGTGGTGTGTGGAACCTGTAGTCTCAGAGTGCCCGGCGGCATTCCCGCACGTGCTGAAGTCATCGAGGCCTTGACCCGATTGCAACTGGGGCATCGAACGCCGCTACCGGCAGAAATTCGTGCTCGCAGTAGAGAATTGCTCAATCGTTTTATCGCGCATCATTTGGGGCGAAAGCTCAAGTCTGTCGACTTTATGGAACAGGTAGGTACGGACTGATGGATGTCGTTTCGGTAGGCGAGGCGTTGGTCGATTTTCTTCCCGATCGTCGCGGGAAACGGGTTCGCGAAGTAAGCCAATGGACGCCGTGTTTAGGAGGCGCTCCGGCCAATGTCGCAGTTGGGCTTGCTCGTCTCGGGGCGAAGTCAGGTCTGGTTGGCGTCACCGGTGACGATGAGTTTGGTTTTTTCTTAAAGAACGGACTTTCGCGAGAAGGCGTTGATGTCACCCATTTGCGCCAGACGAGCGAGGGCAAGACCGGTTTGGGTTTTGTTTCGCTGACTGCGCAAGGTGAGCGCAGTTTCACTTTTTATCGCACTCGCGCTGCTGAAACGTTTCTGTGCGAGCAAGACACTTCTGCTGCTGCGCGATTCTTAAGCAAGAGCAGGGTGGTGCACGTCGGTACCAATTCTCTCATTCATGCTCACGCGAGAGTGGCGGTCGGTGCGGCGGTGAAGAAGGCCTACGAGGCAGGGCAAATAACTTCAACGGACCCCAACTTGCGTCTGCATTTGTGGAAAGACCCTCAAGTGCTCCGGCGATTACTGGGCGTGCTTTTTAGACGGTGCGCGGTGGTGAAGCTTTCTGAAGAAGAAATCGAATTTGTCACCGGCAGTGCAGACGTGACTTCGGGGTTGAACTGGCTCGAGGCGCGTGGCGTGGTGGTGGCCATCGTCACTCGTGGT
>JAYUVR010000234.1:0-26677 GCA_043753955.1 Archangium sp.
CGGTTTGCGGGTGAGGGTGCCGTTGACTAGATTTACGGTTCCTCTTTCAGAAGCCAGGCCAGCGACGATTCGCCCATATTCCGCAGGGCGAGTACTCGCCATATACATGGCGACGGCAGCGGGCCCGCATGTCTTTTTAACTTGCTGAATGCTGGAAGGTTGGGCGATTTCCAAAACCAGGGTGTTGAGGAGTTTTTGCGTGTCGATTTCTTTTGCTCCACCCCCAGTTGCCAAGAGAGAAAGGGTAGACAGCAGGGTGTTTCCCTTTGAATCTCGTTGATGAAGCGTGCCCTCTGCAAGCAATTGTGTGAGTGCCAAACTCGCAGCCGGCTCTGATAAAATGACTCTCAGATTGGCCACTTGTTTTTGTTCAGCCGGAGGCAACGAGAGCACCAGTTTGTCTGCGCTCTCTCGCATTTCAGCGTTTGCGTGAAACGCATTGTTCGTGAGCTGAAAACCAGGTCTTTGAAGGTCGATGGCTGCGATTATTTTTGTCGAGCGATCTTTGTTGGGTATGAGGCTCTCTTCAACCGATGCTTCCTTTTCACGCAATATCTGCCCCGCTCTATCGGCCATGGAAAGTCGCTCTGGGCTCAGCCCCTTTCGCTGCTTGCGGGTAGCAGGCGTCCAACCGCCGGCATCGCCTGCTGACCTTGAGAGCGCTGAGCTCGTGAAGGTTGATGGCGTCGAGCCAATCTTTTGTGTTCTTGGAGGGATTTTCGAACCAACGGCAGTCATTGAGAAACCTTCTCACAATGCGTTGCCATTGGCGAACGTGCCTTGATTGCCGAGATGGCATCAGTTGTGTCTGAAATGGAAATCCTCATAAAAACAACGGGAGCCGTTCTCTTGCCTGTAAAAAGGAGAGAACAGCGCCCGGTCACTACGGTCAAGGTTCGACGCAAACGCCGGCATTACACGTCAATGGAGCTGGGCAAGTGCTGCCTCCGCTGCAAGTTGGACGCATGCATTTCCCAGTACCCGAACCGATGGCGTTGCATACGTAAGGGGCAGGGCATGAACCGTTGTTTCCACCGCATGCGATGAGCCCGCATTTTTGGGAGAAGCACCCAAGCGGGCTTGGGCCTCCTGAGTAGTTGTCGAGACAACTCGTCTGATTGGTACAACTGCGCTCACATCGGCCGTTCGATTGGCAGCTTGTACCTGAGGGGCAAGCGCCACAAGAAGTGCACTGCCCACCGGGGAGTTCCCGCTCACAGAACTTGGAGGGGCAATCATCATGAGTTCGACACTGCACTTTTGCGAGGCCAACACCAGTTCCAGTGCCGCCACCGGTTCCGCCCGTGCCGCCACCGGTTCCGCCAGTGCCGCCACCGGTTCCGCCAGTGCCGCCACCAGTGCTGCCAGTGCCACCACCGGTGCTGCCAGTGCCGCCACCGGTGCTGCCAGTGCCGCCACCCGTGCTGCCAGCGCCACCACCAGTGCTGCCGGTGCCACCGCCAGAGCTTCCAGTGCCGCCACCGGTGCTGCCAGTACCGCCGCCGGTGCCGACTATTATTCCGTCACATTTTCCTCCCCACTTGAAAGGAACGTCTCGGCACGTACTTCCATCGAGACACTGCTCTCCATATTCAAGACATTGCAAATCGGTGTCACAACAACCGCCGAAGAAGCAGAAACCGAAGGGGCAAGGTTCTCGTCCTGGATTCCCGAAACCCCCTCCGGTACCCCCGCTACCGCCAGTACCGCTGCTACCACCACCAGTACCGATGGGACCTTCGCAGACGCCACTCGTGAGGTTGCACTTCTGCTGCCCCGGGCAGCCAATGCACGCCGCTCCTGCTGCGCCCGCCCCACATTGAGCGTCACTGAAATTACTCTTGGGAACACAGGTATCGCCATCGCAGCAACCATCAGCACACGTCGCCGCGGTGCACCCCATGGAGCCTTGGCAGAACCCTCCCTCGCAATTGAACCCTGCTGCGGTGTCACATGTCTGGCAAAGGGCGCCGTCTTTACCGCAGGCAGATTGCGTAGCGCCGTCTAAGCAGACACCACCCGTAGAAACATCGAGGCACCCCGCACACGGCGTGCACGCACCATTGGTACAGCTATTTCCCGCCGGGCAAATGGAACAGCTGTCTCCGCCGGTGCCGCACCGTGACGGAGTCGTCGCCGTGATACACGCACCATTTCCAGCGCAACAACCGGTGGGGCAGATGGTCGAATTACACGGAATCACCACTCCGCCTCCGCCGCCCGTTTGACCAGTACCGCCGCCGCTCGTACTGCCTGAGCCACCGCCTTGTGCCCCGCCGCCTGTCTGGCTGCCTCCGCCGTTTCCATCGCCGATCAGCGGGAAGTCACAGCGACCACCACCACCATCAGTCGCGACGCAGACCAATTGCCCATCACACGGTGCGCAATCGGCTCCGTTGCTTCCACAAATCTCGAGCGTCGTACCAACCTGGCACGTACCCAAGTCATCGCAGCACCCATCGCAAGTGGTGGGGCCACACGCTTTTGCGCGGATGGTGGGCCCACAGCTCGGCAAAAAAGCGAACAAAAAGCCTGCAACACAGCCAAGGGCAAGTGCTCGACGAATGGTCATCAAAGTGGTTTCCCGTCGGAACGAAAAGGAATGAAGCGAAACACGGACGAAGGATGCACGTCTTTTAGTGAAACTCCAAATTGCACGCCAGGGGGAGCACGCATGTTTTGCCTTGGCTTCTTCCAATCGCTCTCACCGGCAAACCGCGTGGTAGAGGGGGCTGATGATTGAGCGGCTGATCAACGGCTTGGTTCCGAAGAAGCACCATCTGCAGCTCCGCGATGAGAGCGGGCACCTGCACTTCGAACACTGCATCACCCAAGAGGGTTTCGACGCACCGTACACCATCACCTACCATCGCCACCCACCGCACCGACAAGTGAGTGCAGCGACTTCACATGGTTGGCTTGCTCGAGAAGCCGCGCCGTCCACCGAGCTCCGCAAACGTCATTTTCTTTCTCAACAATTGAAAATTTCGCCCAAGAGCCCGCTCGATGCGCGGGTGCCCATTCTTTTCAACGCCGACCTCACCGTGGGCATCGTGAAGCCGACTGCCGAAGACACTGCCTATTTCAACAACGGCGATGGCGATGACCTCTTTTACATTCATCAAGGCGGAGGCACGCTCCGCACCCTCTTAGGCGACGTCGATTTCACTGAAGGCGACTACGTCTACGTGCCTCGAGGCATTTTGCATCGGTTCATTCCCACAGCGGGAATGGCGCAGTGGTGGTTGTGGATAGAGTGCCGAGGCGGCATGCACATTCCCCGGCAATGGCGCAACCAAGTCGGCCAACTGCGAATGGATGCACCGTATTGTCATCGCGATTTTAAGACGGTCACCTTCATGCCTCCGCGAGATGAAGGCATTCGCGAAACGGTGGTGAAACGCGGAGACCGTTTTCACGGCTTCACCACCAGTGAAGCGCCGCTCGACGTGGTGGGGTGGGACGGCAGCGTCTACCCATGGGTTTTCCCCATCTTAAATTTTCAACCGCGCGTCGGGCTGACACATTTGCCCCCGACTTGGCATGGCACCTTTGCCACCCGAGGAGCGCTCATCTGCAGCTTCGTACCGCGGCCCGTTGATTTTCACCCCGAAGCGGTGCCTTGCCCGTACCCGCACTCGTCCGTCGACGTCGACGAATTCATCTTCTATTGCAAAGGCCATTTCACTTCACGCAAGGGCGTCGGCCCCGGCTCGATGAGCTACCACCCCGCGGGCATTCCTCATGGGCCGCACCCGGGAAGTTACGAAGCCAGTATCGGCACCAAAACCACCGATGAGCTGGCCGTGATGTTGGACTGTTCGTTGCCTCTGCAAGCCACTTCTCACGCACTCGGGCTCGAAGACCCCAGCTACCAACTGAGTTTTCTGCCGTGAAATGCGGGCGCTGAGCATATTTGAGGAGCGGTTTAGGTAGATCGAGCGCTACCATGGCGCACCGTGTCTGCCGTCAATGAACCCGTGCTGGGGATCGATCTCGGCACTACATTTTCTACCGCCGCTCTCGTGATGAACGGGAAATTTCACTACGCCAGCGATGATCGCGGTGAAGCGTGTGTGCCCAGCGTGGTGCATTTCCCCAAGTCAGGGCCGCCCATCGTGGGTGCAGAAGCAGACAAGCTGCGCACCACAGACCCAGAAAACACGGTGTGGGGAATCAAGCGAGTCATCGGTCGAAGCATCGATTCGCCGCAAGCGCGACGCATGCAAGCAGGTTCCGTCTTTCGGCTCGCGGGTCAAGGCACTGATGAAGTCAAAGTGCGAGTTCGCACGGGCGAGTTCGCGGCCAGCGAAATCGCGGCGCTCATTTTTCGGCACTTGCGCGAACGAGCGCAGGTTCGCTTCGGCAAGGCGCTCACCAATACGGTGGTGACGGTGCCGGTGATGACGCCCAAAAATGTGCGCGATGAAATGGTGCGCATCGGGCGCATGGCGGGTCTCCAGGTGATTCGAGTGGTGGCCGAACCCGTTGCCGGGGCTTTGGCTCGAGGTATTGCCAGCGCGACAGACGGTGGGGCACCTCGCGTGATTTTCGACTTCGGCGGGGGCACCCTCGACGTCACGGTGGTGCAACATGTGGGCGACTTGGTAAAAGTACTGGCTTCTGGAGGTGACGACAGCCTCGGCGGCGATGACTTCGACCTCGAATTCGGCCGCTACATCGCCAACAAAGTGTGGGGCACGCATCAGTTCGACGTGAGCAAAGATGCAGTGCTCTTCGACACCATTCAGCGCACCTGTGAGCGCGTTAAACGAGCGCTGTCGGCCTCGACTTCAGCCCGCTACTTCATTCCCGAAGCCATGGGCGCCAAGGGTCGACGGTGGGACATTGAGCTCCCCATCACCCGCGAGCTGCTCGCGCCGGTCTGGGCCGAATTGGTGGCTCGTGCCGTAGAAGTTACCCGCTCAACCATCGCGGCCAGCAACGTCGACCCTAAAACGCTATCTGTCATCAGCCTCATCGGCGGCACTACTTTTATTCCCCAAGTTCGCGAAGCGGTGGCAACTGCTTTTGGGCGCCCTCTCGACATTGAGAATGATCCACAGACGGCAGTGGCGCGTGGGGCCGCTTACTTAGGCGCTTTCCCACAACTGATTCGTTAGCCCGATTGAAAAGCCTGCTACCTCAACCGGCATGTTTTTTATTGCATCAAAGACGCTCGACATTCTCATCGACCCGCTCTGGTGGGTTGTCGGTTGCATCGTCGTGGCAGCGTATTGTGCGCGCTCACCCACAGCACAGAGGTTGGTCTTCAGATGGCTTGCCGTCGCTCTGACGGTGCTGTTGGTGGCGAGTGCCCCTCTGGTGGCCAACGTGCTGAAGTGGTCACTCGAACGCGGCGTTCAAGCTCACTTTGATGAAACCAAAACGTGGGATGTCGTGGTGCTTCTCGGAGGCACCGTCGATTTTCCTGGTTCAACCGTGCAAGAAGTCGCGTGGAATGGGAACGTTGAACGGCTCATTCAAGTGTACGCGCTGCTACGAACAAACCGAGTGGGCCGCGCCATCTTGAGTGGAGGTGTGGGTGTGCAGGGCTTTCCCACCGAAGCAGAATATTTACATCATCAACTCATCGAGTGGGGCATCGAGCCGAATCGATTGGAACTTGAAGCAAAGGCTCAAAATACTCGAGAGAATGCAGTGTTCGCTCAGTCCCTCATCGCGGCCCGAGGTGACAAGACTGTATTGGTGGTGACCAGCGCCAGTCACGTGCCGCGAGCATTAGGCTGTTTTCGAGCCATCGGGCTCGAAGTCGACATCTGGCCGGTCGACTACCGCATGAAAGACCCATGGGCTCATCAAGGGTGGGCGCCTCGGGCTGAATACTTAGGTGAGACGTCGCGTGCCTTGCGTGAATATTTGGGCCGACTCACCTACTGGGCGTTGGGATATTCAAAATTCTAAAAGACAGTCGTTACAACGCTGCAAGGCAATACATCACAACTTTGAAAAGAGGGGCCACCAAGGCCTACCAAAGTCGAAGGTATTCGTTTGCCTGGCTGAGCCAGCTTGTTTTCAGCGCCCAGTGCGTTGACTTCTAAACTCAAATCAACACATTCAATCACTAGCGACAGTGCGTCAGCGCGCCACCATACATTGATGACCGGGCAGGGCACTTCGGCCGGCGTCGACTTCAAGGTCACTGCATCGATGACGGCAAAGCGACCATTACCCCAAAGCGCAAGCCACTTTCCGTCGCCGCTGGTCTGCAATTGAATGTCTCTGGCCGTCACCGGGAGCATTCGTGTCGCCGTCACTTCTCCCGACGCCGAAAGTGCAATCAGTTCTCCAGAAGGCTCGAGCGCCACCACCCCTTGAGCGGTGCCGACAAGTATCGCAGGAGCCAGCACTCCTCGCTCGGTCCATGCACCGTCTGAAAACCGTCGCAAGATGCTGGGTCCTCCATCTGGGGCAGCCGAGGCCAACCACAACGCGCCTGTGCCGTCGTAGGTACCGTGAGTGACTCCTGAGAAAGGAAATTCGCGCGAGAGCGGAGGCAGGCCTGCACATTCCGCCACCGCGCTGGGCGACCAAGCGGTGACCCGCGAGGCATCGCGGCTGACTGCAAAACCCAGTCGCTCGGGCACGGCGGCCAGCATACAGGCATTGAGTTTGCCGAAGACAGGGTCAGTCGTAGGGGAGAGGGCGAGGTAGGGAAGGCTGGTCAGAGACAAATAGATGATGCCAGCCAGAGCCACGGCCAACACCACGCTGAGCGCGAGCGTCAATGATTGCAGGCGCTGATTGGCTTTCTGCCGTGAAGCAGTCACTTCTTGGCGCGGGCTTTGAGCTTTTTCGGTCGGCTGTCTTCTGCAGACAACAACGAAGCCAAAGCATCAGGCAACGCGTCGAAAGAGACGCCGATGCGACTGTAGAGAGAAAGTTGGGGGTTGCCTGCTTCTGCCCAATTCACCGTGCCTTTGAAGGGCACCTCAAGGTCGCCCACCAAGAAGTAACCATGCACTTTCGAGCCAGGCAGAAAGACTTGCGGTAATTCGGCTTGAAACCCCCCACGAGAGACATCTGCAGATAACGCGGGGAGCTTGCGCCCGAGGGAAACGGGCAAACGCAAAGTACGGCGGAGCGTGCGGCGGCGTGTCGTTGTCGACATAGCGCCGAAGGGTGCCACAGGCCGGTAGCCCGTCCAGTTTCGGGCCAGAAAATTTTAGCTGGGGTCTGGCTTGGGCGTCTCTTTGCTCCCGGGCAACATTTTGGGCTCCGCAGTCAAGGCGGGAGGAAGGTCCCCTGTGAGTGCTTTGAGAAAGGTCGCAATGGAATCGACTTCTTCTTTCTTGAGTTGTCTCCCGAGCTGATATTCGCCCATGAAGGTAATGGTCTCTTCCAAAGTTTTTTTGCTCCCATCGTGCAGGTAGGGCCCGGTTTTTTCGATGTTTCTTAAACTCGGCACTTTGAAGAAAAATTTGTCTGCGTCTTGCTTGGTAATTTTGTATCGACCTTCGTCTTTGAGCCCCGGTACGACTTTGACCAAGCCCATTTTTTGATACATGGCGCCGCCTAAGCCCTCGCCCATGTGACAGGCGGTACACCCGGTGGCGAGGAACGTTTCTAAACCTTTTTTCTCAGGCTCGGTCAGTGCCTTTTCGTCGCCTTTGAGAAAGGCATCAAACCGCGAAGGGGTCACCAGCGTGCGTTCAAAAGCGCCGATGGCCTTGGCGATGTTGTCGTAGGTGAAAGGGTTCGTGTCACCGGGAAAGGCTTTCTTAAACAGGGCGGCGTAACCCGGAATGGAGCTGATGACTTTTTCCACCTGGCCCGCATTGAGCATCGACATTTCTACAGGGTTCAACACCGGCCCTTTGGCTTGTTCTTCAAGAGTAGCGGCCCGGCCGTCCCAAAATTGGGCGATGTGATTGCCTGCGTTGAAGACAGTGGGCGAATTGCGGTCGCCCAGTTGTCTCTTGTGGCCAGGAGATGTTGGCTCTCCATCGACGCCGTATTTCGAAAGCAGGTGACAGCTATTGCATGACAAGTCTTGATTCTTTGACAGCCGCTTTTCGAAATACAGCTGTCGACCCAACGCGACTTTTTCTGCAGTGATGGGGTTGTCTTTAGAATCAAACTGTTTGGGTAATGGTTTGAAGAGCAGTTTCGATTGTTCCATCAGTGAAGGCGTCGCTGCGGCCGTCACCCCTGCCGCTGCCACCATCGCCAACATCATTGAGCGCATTTTTTGTGTTTATCTTTCTTGTGAAGTGAAGAAATTTTTAGTCGTGGCTTTCAAGATGAAGCTGCGGCCGTTCTGCCTGGCCCTCTGTTTTGAGAACTGCGCGCATAACAGGGTTTGTCAATGCTTCGAACTCATTTGGAGGGTCGCGGTACCCCGATTCACGGCCACCGCGTCTCTGATACCCTCGCGATCATGACGGAGCGCGTGAAGGCACTGATTGAGCAGGCAAAGTCTCTGACGGCAGAAGAGCGCGCGGAGCTGCTCGATGAGCGTTCAGGCGAAAGCACCGAAGAGATCGCGAAGGCGTGGGCCGACGAAGCGGTTCGTCGCGGTGACCAAGCCACAGCTTCGAGTGACCGCGGCGAGCCGTAAAAAGTGGTTCGTGCGCGGCTGCTGGCGTGAAGCGTGTATAGCTCCAGCGGTGCCAACGCGATCTGGCCGATGCAGTGGCGTTCTATAGGGCGCGCGATGTTCGCCTCGTGACCCGGTTCATCGTCTACGCCTACAAAACGAGCCGACTTTCAGCGATTCTGTGTCTCCCAACTTCGGGTGTTAATAAATTGTTGTTATTCACATGCTGAAAACCGCCCTGGTTGTAGTGCTGATCACAGCAATTCCCAGACCCAAGCTTGATTCATCATCTCTGCCAGCTCACGTCATTCGAGCACTTCCGTCACAAGCACCCTCTACTGCCTTGGTGCTTGAAAAACTGCGCTCGCAGGATGTTCGCGAACAAGCGTGGGGCGCATTTCTTGCGAGCATGTATAGGATTGAGGAAGCGGAACCTCATTTGGTAAGGCTGCTTAGTCAAAATCAAGGAGATTTAGAGCTGATTTTTCATCTGCACGCTTCAGTGCTGGATGCACTCATTCAACTTGGGGTGAAGGTGTCTCCCGAGCGTCTTGACCGTGTTCGGGGCTTCACCGCCGAGGTGACAATCCTCAGGCTGCGCACGCCCCGGGAAAATGAATCACAACTCGCAAACCTCGCAAACGATTCATGGGGACACCCGCTTTGGCTTGCAGCCATACATGGACTTGTCTCAGCCCGGTCTCCCCACGCAGCGCGCGCTCTGTTGAAGAAGCTGGTTGTTGTCCCATTGAAGCTTCGAGTTATTGATTTGCAGTCACAGCATTTTGAGTTGAATTCTGACAGTGGAAGCATCGGAGGATTAGTCGGAACATCTTTAAGAATAAAGGTCCCAACCGGTTTTCCGCCCGAACCCTACTACGACCTCGAGGTCACAAAAGAAACGGAGAGTATAACGGTCTCACCTGGTCCATATCCCGTCTACGCTCACCGAGGCTGGATCAGTCTCAATGGCAGCAGAGCCTGCTCAGTAATTTCTAAATTAGAAGAAACAGACGTCGCGCGAGCACTTCTTGCGCAGGTCGCTCAGATACCGTTGAAGGAAATTCCAGGAGGCCACGCGTCACACGTCATGAAGTGGCGAGGTGAAGACAAACTTCGGGCTGATGTGAACAGACTCAAACTAGACATCAACGAAAAGTATCTCGCGCTCATTAAACGTCTTCACGACGAGAAGATGCTCTCTCAAGACGAGTCAGCATCTTCTCTTCGCTTCGACATTCAGGTGATGGATTCACGCACACAACGCGAAGCCCCCTTACCCAATCTGTCTGATGAAAACTGAAGCTGGCGTGAGCGCTTTGATTCGTGTTTCAAATTCTTCTTCATAGGCCATGGTGCGTTTTAGCTGAGCGACGATTGCGCTCAGGGTTCAAACTTCACGGAACGAATGTCCAAATGACACGGCCATTGGTCGACTTTGTACTTCGTGCAGCCGCTATTTGCCAAACCGGCAATTTCTTGCCGACTCTCATGTCGGACTGTTGTGTTCCTGGCCGCAATCACACTCGAACCCCATTGGATCGCACAGTGCACGGCTCTTTCTTATGTCATGTGCACTGAGTAGAAAAACAAAATGGATTGGGCTGTGCCTAGCAGCCCTGTTCAGCACCAGCTGTAACTGTGGCTCAACGCTGCAGCCGAATTCTTCTCACATACAAGTTCAACCTTCAGCACTCGATTTTGGAGCGGTAACAGTAGGCATCTCGGTCTCCAAACCCATCATCATCGAAAATGTGGGCGACCTGCCACTCGACCTCGAAGCGCCGCAAATTGAAGGTGCTGGTTTCAGCGGGCCCACTTCACGCGTGAGTATCGAAGCTGGCGCCAAATTGACGCTCGACATCACCTTTACCCCCCAGAGGGAAGGCGCTGTAAATGGCGTAGGACATTTTACCGATGCCACTCATGATGCCGATGTAGAGCTTCCGATTGCTGGAATTGGAATTGCGTCAGATGCCGGCGCATACGAGGTCCTAGCGGGCGTCTTAGGTGGAGAAGGATATCTCAACGGAACAGCTGTGAACGCCCGATTTTCCACCCCTAAGGGTGTCGCCGTCGACGCAGCTGGGAATGTGTATGTCAGCGAATGGGACACCAGCACCATTCGCAAAATAACGCCCACCGGAGTGGTGACGACCTTCGCGGGGAAAGCCGGAGCAAGGGGCTCAACCGATGGGATGGGTGCAAATGCCAGGTTCAGTTACCCCAACGGAATTGCCGCTGATGGAGCGGGAAATGTCTATGTAATAGATGCTCTCAGTTATGCCATTCGAAAAATAAGCCCTGAAGGCGTAGTGACAACTTGGGCGGGCGACGCAAAATCCCCTGGCTATGCAAACGGATCAGGGGTGAATGCCAGGTTTGGTAGGCTTTCCAGTATTGCAGCCGACGCGGTAGGAAACGTGTATGTGACTGGTTACAGCAGTATTCGCAAAATCACACCCAATGGGGACGTATCGACTTTGGCGGGAAGTCCTGGCTTTTCAGGCTCAACTGACGGAACGGGAGAAGAGGCTCGGTTTAATTACCTATCGGGCATTTCCACCGATGCAACAGGGAATGTCTATGTCACCGATACGGTCAATCGCACCATTCGCAAAATTTCGTCTGCAGGCGTGGTGACAACCTTAGCGGGGAAGCCCGGTGCAATCGGTTCAGCTGACGGCACAGGTGTGGATGCCACGTTTACCGACCCTCGAGGTATGGCCACAGATGCAGAGGGAAATATCTATGTCATCGACAAAACAACCATACGCAAAGTGACTCAATCGGGTGTGGTAACAACCATTGCAGGTAAAAGTGATGAAGTTGGCTCAACCGACGAGACAGGAATAAACGCGAGGTTTAATGCCCCTCAGAGCCTTGCTACCGATGCGGCGGGCAATGTGTACGTGGCAGATTCGGAAAACCATACCATTCGCAAAGTGACCCCTGCCGGCCGCGTCACCACCTTTGCAGGCAAAGCTGCAACAGAGGGCACCACCGACGGGGTGGGCACCAATGCCAGATTTCGTCAGCCTGACGGAATTGCCTTCGATGCCGCAGGCAATGTGTATGTGGCAGATGCTTATAATTATTCCCTTCGCAAAGTGACTCCCGCAGGAGCAGTGACCACCTTAGCGAAGGGCATTGAGTATTTTATCCACCCGAGCGCCGTGACTCTCGATGCAGCGGGGAATGTTTACGTGGCAGATATGGAGAAGCAAGTCATTCTCAGAGTCACTCCTAATGGCATGGTCTCGACCTTTGCGGGAAAACCTGACGGATTCGGTGAACCCGACGGAACTGGAGCTGATGCTCGGTTTAGTCGGCCCCGGGAAATAACTTCGGATGCAGCGGGAAATCTCTATGTGGGAGACGACTACGGCATTCGCAAAGTGACACCCGAACGTGTGGTGACCACTTTGTTGCCCAAGGGCACCGCTCTTGGCGAGCCTCGCGGCCTTGCTACTGATGCAGCAGGTAATGTGTACGTGGCAGATACTGGTAACTCGATTCTCAAAGTCAGCCCCCAGGGCGTACTGACCACCTTGCCTGGAAATTTCACTTCGCCTCACAGTATTGCAATTGACTCTGCTAGCGTTGTGTATGTCGCAAGTTTCGACTTCGACTCTACAGGCGAGCACAGTCTCGTCTCTCAAATCAACTCAGACGGCACAGTGGCATCTCTTCCATTAAGCATCCCCACGCCGCGGGGCATGGCCATGCAAGGCAATACCCTCGTTCTCAGTCTGAATAATGCACTGGTTCGTTTAAGACTTTGAAAACGACGAAGCCAAACTGACAAAGGAAATCGCGCACTCGATTCGTGCGCTCCCAAGCCAAGGAATTAGGCGACCTGCTCCAAGCACGTCGAAAGTCGTCGTCGTCCCAAGAGAAGTAATTTTCTTTCGAACCAAGGAGTGCCTTCGCGATGGTCGTCTTCCCAACTTGGCGAGGGCCACTGACAAACGCATCTCTTTGAGCGCCATCGCATCGCTTGTAATTAAGCTCGAAATGTAGCGATTCATTGCTTCGACAATTTTTTAGTGAATCGATAATTGGTCAAGACCAGTTATCGATTCACAAATAATTGGTCAGCCTCTGATTTTGACACGGCAAGAACGGGGAACGCTGATTGCGCGCAACTAAAGCAAAGAGATTTTCTAGTCGTAGCTTTCAAGATGAAGCTGCTGCCGTTCAGCCTGGCCCTCCGTTTTGAGGACTGTGCGCACTTCGGTCAACATTTTCTTTACCCCGCAAATGTATGCGTGAGGGGTGCCTTGAAGGGCAAGGTCTTTCCACAACACTAAGGAGTGGGTCTGCACATAACCTCGCCAGCCGGCCCATTCTGAAGGGGCTCGAGACAGCGAAAGCAACAGGCGTACATTGGGGTGGCTTTTTGCGAGGCCTTCAAATTCTTCTCGGTACAGCGCATCGGCCAGCGAGCGAACTCCGAAGAGAACCCATAAGGGCTGGGTATGCCCTGCGGCGAGGGCGTCGTGGAGCATTCCCCGAAAAGGCGCGATGCCTGTGCCGGTAGCGACGAAAAGCGATGGAAAAGGCACGGGCTGAAACGCGAAACCGCCTTGGGGCCCTTTGACCTCGAGCCTGGCCCCAACCTGGAGCTCATGGAGCCAGGGGCTGGCCGCTCCATCTTTGACTCGGGTGACGACGAGCTCGAAGCGGGAACTGGAGTTCGGCACTGAAGCAATTGAGTACGAGCGTCGCAGTGGCCGGCCTTTGTCGTCAGAGAGCGGGAGTACCAAGCTGACCCACTGGCCTGAAGCGAAGAGAAAAGGTTTGCCATCGACTCGCTCGAAGACCAATTCGCGCACGCGCTCGGTGAGCAGCCGAGCAGATACCAAAGTGGCCTCGAAAGTCTCAGGCATGGCGGGGCGCACTGAAAGCGTCATACCGCCTGGCATAGCTCACCTGCCCAGCTGGGGAAGTCCAAGGTGTGTTGGCGAGGCCCACCCAAACGGAGTACGGAGCCTCGTATGCTGCCGGTTCTCTATCGCTTCGTCTTTGACACCGATTTGTCGAAGGTTCTTTTATACGTGTTCGCTCTGGGGGCGATCGCCTACTCAGCTTGGAATGGGTGGCGCAATGCGGGCGGGGTTGACGCGAAGGGAAACCCAGTTGAGCCCACTGCCGAAGAGCGCCGTACCCGGGCCTTCACGTATGGGCTCATCAGTCTAGGCCTGGCGGGGGCAGGGCTTTATTACGCGTTGCCCAGCGTGCCGATTCTTGGCCCGGGCAAGGGCGAAGGGTTTCCAATTCACACCTACGGGGTGATGATTGGTTTGGGTTTTTTGACAGCGGTGACGGTGGCCTCGTGGCTTGCGTCTCGCGAATGGCCGGGAAAGCTGGGCCTCGAGCGAAGAGACCAACTGTATGACTTCGCTTTTTACGCTTTCGTCGGCGGCATCGTCGGCTCGCGCGTGCTCTTCATCATCGTCAATTGGAAAGACTACGCGGCGCACCCCGCAAAGATTTTCGATTTGAGCGGTGGCTTGGTCTTTTACGGCGGCCTCATCGGCGCCACCGTAGCTTCGGTTATTTTCGCTCGGAAAAATGGCATCGAGTTTTTTCGCTTTGCCGATGTGGTGATTCCCACCGTGTCGCTGGGCCAAGCGTTTGGTCGCCTCGGGTGTTTTTCCGCAGGCTGCTGTTGGGGCAAAGAGACCACTCACGCGCGAGCTCCTTTTGCCGTCGAGTTTCCGGGTCGAGCTGCGCAAGACCTGTTTGGCCGGGTAGGGGGTACGCCTTCACTGGCCTACTCGGATCAGTTGTTGGACCAGCGCTGGGTGGTAGAAAGCACTGGCGAAGTGTTTGTTAACCATGTCGATGGTGCGGTGCGCATCGCTGACTGGGCATCGCAGCACGGCCACACCTTCCCCGTTCATCCCACTCAGTTGTATGAGTCTTTTGGCCAAATTATTCTCTTCGCGGTGCTGATGACAGCGCGCAGGTGGCGTCGTTTTCACGGGCAGATTCTGGCCATGTGGCTGATGTGCTACGCCGTGCTGCGCACCTCGGTTGAGACTTTTCGTGGCGACTTGGCGCGAGGCACGCTGCATGGGCTCATCGAGAGCATCCCCTTCGACGCTTGGTACAACGTGGCCACCAGCCAGGTCATCTCGTTGGCGATGTTCAGTTTCGGGGCTTATTTATTGGTGAAGAATCTGCGTGAAGTGAAGGCCCAGGCCCCGGTCGATTTGACGGCACTCACCTCGGCCTGACGCAGCCGAGGCGTTGTGGCTAGACTGGTAGTCGTGCCGGCACGAGTGGAAGGGGCCCATGTCTGACGGGAGGGCTATTCAAGGCTCTGAAGACGCGACGCTGCGATGTGACCAGCTCGAGGCCGACCTGGCAGAATTGCGCGGCGCGTATGAGCAATATTTCATGGGGAATGAGCGGTTACCCCCGGTCAAAAAGCATGACGCCCTCAAGAAGAAATATCTCAAGCTGAAGAACAGCCTGGTGCGGCAGACAGCGGCGAAGTTTCGCATCGAAAGCATCGGCCAACGCATTCTCACCTACGAGCGATTGTGGGACCGAACGCTCAAAGAAATTGAAGCGGGAACCTACAAGCGCGACCTGGCGAAGCTGAGACGGCGCGGGTTTTCATCAAGCGAACAGAAGAAGACAAAGAAGGCTACGGAGCCTGATTTTGATGTCGACGAAGATTTAGACTTGGGAGATCTCGACATCGACGCCGCGCTTTCTTCTGCCTTTGCTGAGGTTGAGGCGCTGAGCTCACCTCCGATGCCGATGAGGCTGGCTCCAGCTTCCGTTCCAACCCCGAAACCTGCTCCTCGCCCCGTAGTTGCGCCCGTGCCTCTTTCGGCGGTGATGACGCCTCGCCCGGCGCCCATGCAGAATGGTGCGAAACTGCCGACCCCTGCACTGACACCCATGCGAACGCCGACTCCAGTGCCAGCAGGAGGGCTCTCAGAGACGCGCATCAAGGCCATTTACGAGGCCTACGTGATGGCCAAAAAAAGGTGCGGAGAAGACACTCGTTCATTGACCCTCGACTCCGTGGCCAAATCGCTCAAACAACAAGTGCCTGAATTGATGAGGCAGCACAACGCCAAGGCGGTTGAATTCAGAGTGGTCATCAAAGATGGCAAGGCCGTGCTCAGAGCATTGCCGAAAGACTGAACCCTCTGACGCTTCGGTAGGCTCTTAAGCCGACATGAATTCAGAGTACGTACCTTGGCTGCTTGCAGCTGGAGCCTTGGTGGCACTGACAATCTTGAAGCGGTGGGGGGGAATTTCTTCAGAGCGTGCCCGCGAGTTGGTTCAAGCGGGTGCGAAGTTAGTCGATGTGCGAAGCCCGGGTGAATTTGCCTCGGGCCATATTCCGGGGGCTCTGAATGTCCCCGTGACTGAGCTTGGTTCGCGGTTGCAACAGCTGGGTTCCAAAGAGAACCCCGTCATTGTGTACTGCGCGTCAGGTACTCGAAGCGCCGTGGCCCGTTCAATGTTGAAGGGCCACGGTTTTGCCCAGGTGTTTAACCTGGGCTCAATGAGCCGCTGGCAAAGTTAGAGACACGCCTGAATGTATTCAATTTCCAGCGGGTCGCCCGGTGCGGGCACGGCGATGGGGTTGAATTTCACTGAGTTCGTGGCTGCGTCATATTCCCAACTGTTGGGGCCTGAGGCCTTCACGATGCCGTTGACCCGCACCACGATGGCTTGTTTGGTAAGGTCTGGGGTGCCATTCAAGAAGAACTGCGTGCGGTAACCGAAGGCTGTTTCGCCGAGTTTTCGAAGCGCTTGCGCCCAGTCGGCATTGCAAATCTCGTCAGAGACACCTGAGGTGAATGAGACGATGGGTGCGTAGCGTGAAGAGTTTGCCCCGTTGTCGTCATATGTGCAGGACAGCGGGGGAAAGCTCTTGGTCGGCCCAATGACGTTGAACGTGAATGAAGAGAGTCGCTGAAAGCCTTTCACGTTGACCAACAGATTTTGGTAGTACGTGACGGGCTCGGGCGACTGGTCAGACGCATCAGAGACCACCACCACCGCGAGATTGGCCTCTGGTCGCAAGAAGCCCGCATTCTCATTTGCAATCAACGGAGGCGTGAGCGCCAAAACCGCAGTCGCCAGAGGCTCTTCCAAACCACTCCCGTCAATTCCGACTTTGACCAGGCGGCCAAAAACATCAGCTAATGCGGGTGTTGTAGGGGTAACAAACTTGAGGTTGGTGGGAGCGTCGAGAACCATTTGGCCAAAAGGACCTTTGGAACTGCCTCCGCAGGTAAAAGGGTTGCAGGCCACATTGGTCGTGGTGGTGACTCCAATTTGGTAGTCGACCTGGGCGCTCTTGGCATAGGTGATAAATGAATTGAAGTTTGAGGCGAGAGCAGCCTGTTTGTCTTGCATGGAGCAAGAATCATCAACCACCAGCAAAATGTCTGCTTTGGGTTTGAATTCTTGAGCGTAGGTATCAACCTGCAACCCAGTGTTATCGCCGTTGCCCTTCAAGCCGACCAAATAGGTGATGCTCTGCCCGTTCTGAATGGCGTCGATGGCGATGGCCCCTGAATCACTCCCGACATCAATAGGCCGGTACTTCGCTTTAAATGAGACGGGCGCGCTTCCGCCAGGAGATAAGGGTAAGCCACCTCCGGGAATCGTGGGCGTGGCCCCGAGGAAAAACTCAGGGCAGGCGGTCGAGCCGGCGCAGTTGGGCCCGCCAGCGGGTTGACCTGCAGCTGCTTGCACCTGAAACTTCTTGATAGTCACTGGAGTGCTGCAGGTGTTGTAGATGTTCAAGCTTCGTTCGCTTGAATTGCACCCAATTTTCAGGGTGCCGAAATTAAGCGGGTCGGGAGTCACCGTAATACACGTCGGGCCCACCGAGGCTTTCAGCGGAATTGAAGCTTGGGGCTTGGCCGCCGAGGTGGAATTAAAGACCAACCGGCCGTTTAGTGTTTGCAGCACAGTGGGCGTTGCGCCTGTTGGAGCTGCGCGTACCACCACTTCAAAAGACTGCTGCGGCTGCAATTCTTTCTCGACGATGTTGCCGCCCACGATTGAGAACGCCAAGTCACTGCCGGCGCCCAGTTCAATGCCTGAGAAAATACACGTTTCGCCCGCGGTCACTGAGTTGTTGGTGATGGTGATGGCCAGGTCTTTTTGTGCGCCAGGAGCGACCAACCCAAAATTACCCTCTGCAGGAGAAGTGGTGAAATTACAGGGCGGAGGCTGTTGGGCATCGGCTGTTATTTCGACAACGACCGTCTGTTCATTGGAATCGTTGCTGTGAATGCTCAGCGTGGCTGTTTTGGGGCCGGGAGAAAGGGGCTTAAGCGTCACCAGCAGGTCGACGAAATTCTTCCCCGCGACGGGCTCGATGCCAGTGGTGGGAACGTAGGCAGTGCCCAGTGCAACCGTAAATTCGTCAGGCTCTGTGCCTGGCCCAGCGACCAGCTCAAAGAAGGGGAATTGTCCCACCGTGCCATCGCCGGCCACTTGACCCAAAAACAAATTGGCTGAAGTGTCACCGGCACCTGAACGGCTGCCCACGTTCTGCACATTCACTTTCCGCTGAATAGAGAAGGTGGTGTTTCCGGGGAAGAAGCCGACGCGCCCGAAAGACAGCGTGGGCCTGGGGCTGACGCGAATGCGGGGCCCGCCTCCGGTACAGACCAGGGTGATGGTGCCACTGGGGGCTTGCGGTTGACCGGTGACGAAGGTGAGGGTGCCCGTGAGCGCGCCGAGCTTGGAAGGCTTGCACGCGATTTTCATGGGGGTGGGAACAAGGCCGCCCGGCACGGTGAATTGCGTCTCATCAGAACCTGCAGGGACCGAATGGTAGAAGTCAGCCTGGTTGGTTGAAGTCACCTGAGTCAACACCACCGGCACAGAAGCGGGGTTTTTAAAAATCACCTCCATTACCTTCGGCTCTCCGGGGTTGACCTTTTCAAAGTCTAAATTGGTGGGGCTCCAGGTCAGCCCTTCATTGCTTCCTACGCCAACTAGGGCGACTGTCTTTTCTGGGCAATTGCCGGGGCCTTTCAGGGTGACCTGCGCCTCGTAAGGCTTTTCTTCAGTCGGCGAGAAGGTGAACACCACATTGACATTCGAGTTGGGCGCGACGGGAACAGCGCCCATCGGTGAACCATCTTGATAGCCGAAGCTGGTGGCATTGGTGCCGGTGATGGGCCCTGCGTTGCCCGAAACGTCGAGGCCAGTCGGGTTGAGGAAGGGGAGCGTTGAAGACAAGGTGGCGCCGATGGGCGTCGAACCAAAGTCGATTTTGTCAGGGAGATCGCAGGCCCCTCGTTCACCACGGCCCACGAGACTGATGACTGCCGTTGATTGATCTGCCGGCGTCCCTTCAGTAGTCAAAAGCAACTTCGTGAGGTAGTCGCCTTTGAGCCCCTTGGGTGTAAAGGCAATATTAAATTCACGCTGCTCACTGGGCAAAATAGTGAGTGTTTCAAATTCAACTTCGAAGCTGCTGTTTGTAGTTGGAACAACTTGACCTGGCGAGCCGACCACGACGTCATCACCATCGGTGCGCTCGAGTTTAGCGAGGGTCAAAACGCCTGAACCCGCATTGCGGAGCGTCATGGTCTTCTCTGTACGAGTGCCCATGAGGCCTAAATCAAAATTATAAGTTGCGTCTCGATTTGAAATGCGCTCGCCCGTGGCGTCGCGCCAAATCACTAGAATGTCACCGTACGTACGGGTCACCGGCGCGTCAGTGCATTTACAACCAGATACACTCAAAGCGATCGTCGTAAAGGCAACCAGACCGCGTACTGAAATTGAGCGCTCAACATTCATGCGTTACTCCCGGGGCAAGAAATGTGCAGGCGCCGCATCCTCCTCTTCTGCGCGCGAGAGATCAACTCTTCGTGTACCAAGATTTTCTCAGTTTCCAAGAAGGGCCGATTACTTGTGGTGGCTGTTGGGAATGTGTACGTGGTGGCTTCGGCGGTTCTTTTTTAAAGGCGCCCGTTCTGAGCAGCGCCAAAGTTTTCCTTGGGGAGATGACTTCTATGCGTTCAACACAGGCGATCCTTCTCGGAATTGCGATTGGTTTTTCCTTCGCGATTCTTCCTTCGTCGTGCGGCAAGTCGACGGTGGGTACGGCATGCAGCGTCAATTGCAACGGGTGCTGCGACACGAGTGGCTCTTGTCTTTCGGGGCAGACCACCGAGATGTGCGGGGAAAAAGGGGCCAGCTGTGAAGACTGTGCAGCCGGTGAATTTTGCGCGCGCGTCAACCCCAGCTCGGACCGAGGGGGAAGATGTACCAGCCGAGGCACCGATGGCGGCGGTGGAGCGAATGGCGCGACCGGAGGCGGGACTGGCAATACGGGTGGGGGTATCGGTAGCACGGGCGGAGCCGGGGGCGGGCAAACTGGAAACTGCGACGCTTCAAATTGCGCCAATGGGTGCTGTACTCAAGCAGGTGTCTGTATAACCGATACCTCCCCAGCCAGATGCGGTTCTGCGGGGGCCGTTTGTGCGCAGTGCACCACTGGCAATACTTGTAATGCGGGCCTATGTACGCCTTGCAACGGGTGCATCGATCTGACGACGGGCAATTGTGAGCCGGGTATTTCCGCTGGTTCGTGCGGTAAAGCTGGCGGGTTTTGCCGAGCTTGTGACCAAGCTACGGGGCAGACATGCCAAGGCGGAGCATGCTTTGGAGGCGATGTCTGTAATTCGGGGAGCTGTCTGGGATGTTGTGATGGAAATACTTGTATTGCGCAGTCAGCGTACACAAATGCTCAATGTGGTCAGGGGCCTCTCGGCGCTGCCTGCGTAAGTTGTTTTGGAGGTCAAACCTGCGACGCTCTTGATGCGGGCGCATGTACTGGAACTGGCGCAGGCGGTGGAACTGGTGGTGCTGGAGGTGGCAGCGGCTTTCCTACTTTGGATATCTGTACATTGGAATTCAACGACCCGTGCGTCGCCAACAGGTGCTGTCAACCGTTGGCCTCTGGCTTTGGCGGGGCGTCGAACTGCGTAAAGCACGGCACAAAGTGTGACTTGGGCATCTCTGGCACATGTGATGGGCCGACTCAGACCTGTCGTTGAACAACTTCAAGTCGAGAGAAGGATGGCGACCAAGACTGAATCGTTGGAGGTTGAGGTTGCTGGCCGATTGGTCAAGGTCAGTAACCCTGGAAAAGTCTTTTTCCCTGCCTCAGGTCTGACCAAACTCGACCTGGTTCAATACTATCTCTCAGTCGCCGAAGGGGCCTTGGTGGGCGTGCGCAATCGCCCTATGGCGCTCAAGCGTTTCCCCGATGGCGCCGACGGCGAATTCTTTTTTCAAAAGCGTGCTCCTCCGGGCAAGCCTGATTGGGTTCAAACCGCGACCCTGTCTTTCCCCTCTGGGCGCACCGCCGAAGAAGTCGTCATTTCTGATGCTGCAGGCCTGGCCTGGTTGGCCAACCTCGGGTGTCTCGATTTGAACCCCCATGCCGTGCGCGCGGACAACCTCGAACACCCTGACGAATTGCGCATCGATTTAGACCCCGGCCCGGGAGTGAGTTTCGCCCAAGTGAAACAAGTCGCCGCCGTAGTCCACGAGCTTTTGAATGAACTCGGCTACCGCGGTTTCCCCAAAACCTCAGGGAGCCGAGGCATTCACGTCAATATTCGCATCGAGCCCAAGTGGGGCTTTGTTGACGTGCGAAGAGCTGCCTTAGCGTTGGCTCGTGAAGTCGAAAAGAAAGCTCCGGAATTGGCCACCAGCAAATGGTGGAAGGAAGAGCGCCACGGCGTCTTTCTCGATTACAACCAAAATGCGAAAGATAAGACGGTTGCCTCGGTGTACTCAGTGCGCCCGACGCCTGATGCGCGAGTCTCGTTTCCTTTCGAATGGAATGAATTGTCTGCGATTGAGCTTCAAGACTTCACCCTCATAACCGTTCCCGCGCTCTTTGCTTCCCGTGGAGCCGGTGGAGAACCCATCGATGCGCACGCCTTTTCTTTAGAGCCACTGCTTGAATGGGTCAGCCGTCATGAAGGGGAAGGGCATGGCGATGCCCCTTGGCCTCCGCACTATGCGAAACAAGAAGGCGAGCCAAAACGAGTACAGCCTTCGAAGAAGAAAAAGACTGAGTGAAACACCCTGATGCGAGCGCTCCGTGAGCTGTCGTTGGTGCAAGGGCGCGGGGCCTTACCCAAGCGGCTCGTACAGTGTTGCCATCAAGGGCGCTTGGTCGGTGGGCTGAGCATTTCGCTTCAGGCTTCCCCAGACGAAGTGGTAGGCCCGCTGACGCACGCCATGGGTGGGGCGGCAAAGACACTCAAAGTGCTCGACGTACGCAGTACCAAGCCGCTGGTGATGGAAGTTGCTTTAGGCGAGCTCAAAGAGAAGTGGGAACTCGAAGACGTTGCTTCACTGGTGCACAACTTGAACGACCTCTTTTGCGACCAGGCACAGGTCAAGTTGATGGTGGTCTTGGGCGAATGGCAAGACATGGTGCAGCTCTGGGCCTTGCCCCGTGAATTATTGCTCCAGTTGCTCGAGAGACGATGTCTTGACGACGCACTCAATACGATGACATTGCGTCGGCTTGTCGAGCGCTCATGACCAATCAAATTCCGGCGAATGACGCGTTGGCTGCCTTTCGGCACCCGGCGGTGGCTCGTTTTGCTGCCGGCCGGTTTTTGTCAGCGATGGCTACCACCTCGGTCTCCGTGGCTGTGGGCTGGCAGCTGTATGAAACCACCGGCTCAAAATGGGCCTTAGGCCTGGTTGGCTTGGTGGAAGTCATTCCCATCGTTGGTTTGGCTCTTGTCGCAGGTTCCGTGGCTGACCGATTTCCCCGTCGGCAGGTGGCCGTGATTGCCCATTCTTTGCTCGCGGCGTGCGCTGCGGCCCTGATGGCCTTGTGTGTATTCAATGGGCCGACATGGTTGTATTACGTCATTCTCTTTATCACCGGCATTGGCATGGCTTTTCGCGGCCCATCAGTGGGAGCGATGTTGCCTCAACTGGTGCCTGCGCAAGACTTCGCCAATGCCAACGCCTGGCTTTCAAGTACGTTTGAATTGGCATCAATTTCCGGCCCTGCGATGGCTGGTTTTCTTATCGCTGCTGTAAGCGGAGCGCAATTGGCATTTGCATTCGCCTGCGTGGCTCATTTGGGTTTCGTGGGGGTGTTGTGGTCTTTGCCTCCGCACCCCGCGGCGATGACGGGAAAACGCCAGGGAATGGAAGATTTGCTGGTGGGTTTACGATTTGTTTTTCAAACCCGAGTGTTTTTAGGCGCCATCACGCTCGACCTCTTTGCCGTACTCTTAGGCGGAGCGGTGGCGCTGCTCCCGGTCTACGCAAAAGATGTGTTGCATGTGGGGCCGGTTGGTTTGGGTTGGCTGCGTTCAGCTCCGGCGCTGGGGGCTTTGAGTGCGGCGCTCGCGCAGACGCGGCTGCCTCCGTGGAAGCAGCCCGGGCGGGTATTGCTGTTCACCGTGGCCGGTTTTGGCCTGGGCACCATCGTTTTTGGCCTCTCGCAGGTGATGTGGCTGTCATTCGTCGCACTGTTCTTGACTGGAATTTTTGACAATGTATCTGTGGTTATTCGCTCGACGCTCGAGCAGTCGCTCACCCCCGATGTAATGCGTGGGCGAGTGTCTGCTATCCACAACGTCTTTATTGGTATGTCGAATGAATTGGGCAGCTTCGAATCGGGCGCAACCGCGGCGTTGTTTGGGCCGGTGCTGTCTGTTGTGGGAGGGGGAATCGGTACCTTGCTGGTCGTTGCTTTTGTAGCGACTGTCTTTCCTCAGCTGCGAAGACTGCCACCGTTGCATCAACTCAAACCCATCAATACTGCTGAATCGTGACTCAAACATGCCTGTTGTGTGGCCAGCTGTGGGTCTCAGGCAACCTTCCTTTAAGCGATAATCGACAATAAATAATGCGTGCGATGACGGAAGTCGTTGCTATGTCTGTCTTCAGTGGTATGGGGGGTGTGCTGTTTTGGTGATGCAATTTTTCTCCCTTTCACGAAACGGAAACAAAAATATGTCAGTTGAAAAGGTGCTTCGAGACATGGTGGCGGACGAGGTGGCACGAGCGTTGGGCCCCGTGCGCGGCGCCCTGGCTGAGCTTCAAGGCAATAGCGCGGTCATCGCGCGACTCGCGGCGGCGTTGGGTCAGCCCATGGTCGCCAAGCGCGGCCCGGGTCGTCCTCCCAAGGCAAGTGGTACGTTTACTGTCCCGTCGGCTCCCCGAGAGACGGCTGCGACTGGCCGCAAGGCAGCTCGACGTGGCAAGACTTCTGATGGCAAGCAAGAATGTGCCGTCATGGGCTGTGGCCGCCCTGCTCGCAGCAAGGGTTACTGCGCGGCGCATTACCAGAAGTTCCGCATGCTCGACCGCACCGGTCGTCTCCCTTCGGACTGGGTGGCTGATGCAGGCCCGTCTTCAGTGAGAAACATCTCGTTGCCCCGCGGTCGCGCTGGCGCCAAGGCGTTGGCTGATTCGAAGCGGTAAGACGTCTGTTGTGAATCAAATTTGAAGGCGGCTCAGGACGGTTTCCTGAGTCGCCTTTTGTTTTGAAGTCACTGTGTCCTTTTCTTTTTCCGCTTGGTCGCACAAAAATCGAATCTTATGAATCAGCGTGAGCTTGAGCAGGGCATCTATGTCGACCTGGCGGCCCAAGAAACGTATGCGGGCTATTTGCAACTCGACCGGTTGTTGAGTTCGCAATCGCCGCGCACTCAGCAGCACGATGAAATGCTGTTCATCATTCAGCATCAAACAAGCGAATTGTGGCTCAAATTGATGCTGCACGAGCTTGATCTCGCCTTGGCTGAGGTCAAACGCGACGAGTTGGCCTCGACTTTTAAGATTTTTGCTCGAGTGGGCCACATTCAGCGCATGTTGTTTGAGCAGTGGTCGGTGTTGGAAACAATGACGCCTACTGAATACCTCACTTTCCGCGATGCATTGGGCAAGAGCTCGGGTTTTCAGAGCTATCAGTATCGAGCCGTCGAATTTATGCTTGGGAACAAAGATGCCAACACGCTTTTGCCACACCGCAATTCGCCAGACATTTATGCGTGGCTGAAGGCGCGTTTAGAACAGCCCAGCCTCTACGATGAATTTCTTCGATTTCTGCACCGCAAAGGGTACCCGGTGCCTGAAACTCACGTCGAGCGAGATTTCACGCTGTCGTATGTAAAGAGTGATGCCATCGTTAAGATTTTCAAAGGCGTGTACGAGAACCCTGAAAAAAATTGGGCCGCGTACGAAATGGCGGAAAAATTAGTCGACGTCGAAGAGCGATTTCAGCTGTGGCGTTTTCGACACATGAAAACGGTGCATCGAATCATTGGGCTCAAAATGGGCACTGGCGGTTCTTCGGGGGTGAATTTTCTTCAGCGCGCGGTGGGTTTGGTTTTCTTTCCCGAATTGTGGGACGTGCGCACTGAATTAGAAGCCCCGTCGCCCGGCTGACTTTAATAGTCGTAGCTCCACAAGGCGTCGGCACCAAAACTGAGTGCGTCTCCGGCATAGGCTTCTAATGAAATCGCGCGGGTCATTTGGTATTCCAACCGACCTGCGAAGATGTTTTCACCGCGGTCTCGTTTGGCTCCAGAATTGATGGTGCTGCCCAAATAGACCGTGTCAGACAGGTAGGTGCCGACGTCGACTTTGACGTCCATCGAATCAGAAGTCTCAATGTTGAGAACGTCGATGGGTAATTTTTTGGCCAACACGTCGCGAAGTTTTGGAGCCAACAATTGGCCTACGACTGAAGCGGCTTGGCCCGGAGAAATGGCAGTACCCCCGCCTGACTTGAGGTTGCGACGGCCGGTCGCGAGCAGGGCATAGATATCTGACTCAGGCAGCGGCGGTTCGCTTGAGACTTTGGGTACTATTTCGCTGGCTTTACCAGTGATGGTGACTGTGACTTTAACTTGTTCCTTCGCATTGACGTGCACCGCACTGACATTGAGGTAGGGGTCAGCTGGTGGGCCAGCGAAGTACACGGTGCTGCCTTCTTGGGGCACAAAGGTTCTGCCGATAACTTCAACGTCACCTCGCTTCGCAATGACTTGGCCATTGAGCTGTAATTCTTCGTCGAAATCAATGCGAAAGCCCTCACTCAGGCCAAGCTCGAGGTTGATGTCTGCACTCTTCACCCAGATGTTTCGAGGTGCGTCAACGATGATGCGCATCTTGAATTGCTCTTCTTTGGGTGTCTCGTCAGAGGCATCTTCTTTTGGCTTGCTTCGCTTTCGTCTCTCGGCACTCGAAGCAAACACAAGAATGTCTTCGGGCCGCTGAAGGTTTTGTAAACCTTTGCTCTTCACCTCGGGCAGCTGAATGGTGACGTCTCGAAGCTCAAGGGGGCGAATGTTAATAAGGCGCGGGCCAATCTCGCCTTCGATGGCATACCGTAAGCTGGCGGTGGCTTGGAGTTGGTCATCGTTGACCAAGGGAAATTTCTTTGCGTTGCCTTCGCTGGTCAGCGAAAAAACACCTGGGGCCTTTCGCTGTGCTTTGGCCGAAATCTCCGCGGTGCCGCCGCCGGCCGTCAATTTGAGATATTTGAGCTCAACCAATTCATTGGTGGCGTGCAGTTGAGCTTCAATGTCACGGTAATTACCATTGCCAGCAATTGCGATTTTGCCCTCGTGAATTTGGGCATCGCCGACAAAGTGGGGTGCACCCAAGGTTTGAGACACTTTGCCTTGGAGGTCTAAGCGACCTCCGATGGAACGGAGGCTTTCGGTGACGCCCGAAAGAAAGTTCAGGTCGAAATTTCTTGAAACGAGCGACAGTTCGACTGGGGCCGCTCGCCAATCAAAACCTTTTCGCAGTGTAGACAGACGCACGTCGACCCCCGTCGTACCCTGCGCTTTGAAGTCATCTTGCCCTTGGCCGCCCACCACAATGTCGATGTTCTGTGCAGTGCCAGTGCTCTTGAGGTCGAACCGCGCGCTGCCCAACGCGGCCTGTTTGAATCGCAATTCCTGCAAAGAGCCGAGGGCGTGCAGCTGGGGCGCTTGCAAATTCCCATCGATTTCTAAGGTGGCGCTGATTGTGCCTTGCGGCGACGAAGTCTCTGGCGGAGCGGTCATGGCCTTCGACAACGATGTAGGCCTGATGTGCAAG
>JAYUVR010000235.1:0-7804 GCA_043753955.1 Archangium sp.
GGAAAAACACGAGACCCCTCAAAACGCGCTGTTTCTCAAAGTATCTCGTGGCGACGTCATTCGCGTCACTGAAACTGAAGAACGCGGCGATGGGCTTGCGCTGAGCGACAAATCGACCGTTGAGATGGTGGCACAGGCGGGCCGCCCCGTCGGTTCTCGCTAACGACCCAGTGCGTTGCGAGCCTCAGAAACGAAATTACCTCGAGGGTATTCTTCGAGATATTTTCGGTACTCATTCATCGCCTGTCTACGAAGACAGCGCTATTGCAAGTTCGGAGTACAGATGAATGGCGCTCTTCACCGACTTTTCCCAATCACCTAAATGCAAACTCTCGTTCTCTGAGTGAGCGTTGGTGTAGGGATCTTCGACACCAATAAGCAACGCGGGAACGCCCCCCAATTCTTTGCTGAACGGCTCAACGAAGGGGATCGAGCCTCCACAGCCGATGGCGACCGACTTGGTCCCATACCCTTTTTCGAGCGCACGAAAGGCAGCCTGAAAAGCGGGGCCGGAAGATTCGGTGTACCACCAGCCAGCCGCTGATTCGGCTTTCACCACACATTCGAGGCCCCACGGAGTCGCTGCCTTGAGCGCCTGAATCAATTTCTGCTGCACGTCTTTGGGCTCAAGATTCGGCACCAAACGAATACCGACTCGCGCCCAAGCCGACTCACAGACAATATTGCGAGCGTCTTTGCGTGAACTGGCCTGAATGGCATTCACTGTCAGCGAAGGCTGCCGCCAATTGGTTTCCCAGGGGTGACGGTCTCCACCCATCAATTCCACTCCAGGGAGCAGGCCCGATTGACGACGAAACGTTTCGCGATCTCCTGGCAGCGCCGCGATAGATGCCTTTTCTGCAGCCGTCAGTGGCTTTACGTTTTCCAAAATGCCAGCGATGGCGATGGTGCCGTCTGCGTTGGTCAACGAAGCCAACATTTTCGAGAGCGCCATGACCGGGTCAGGTACCGGACCACCCCACATGCCTGAATGAAGCGACTGCTTCAGGGCTCGCACTTCAACATCGACGGTCACCAGGCCTCGAAGCGCAGTCGTAATCGACGGAAGCCCCGTTTCAAAATTGCTGGTGTCCGTCAACACGATGGCATCAGCCGACAACATTTGCCGATGCTGCTTCAAGAAAGTCGACAGATGTTCCGAGCCAATCTCTTCTTCGCCCTCAATCACTACCTTCACATTGAGAGGCAATGGGTTACCTGACGCAAGCCATGCATCTACGGCGCTGGTGTGCACCACGATGCCTGCTTTGTCATCAGCGGCGCCGCGAGCAAAGAGGCGACCATCTCGCTCAGTCGGCTCGAAGGGAGGCGACTTCCACGCCGCCTCATCACCCGCGGGTTGCACGTCGTGATGCGCGTACAACAAGAGCGTCGGTTTCCCTGGAGCCTTCAGTACTTCACCGTAAACGTACGGGTGGGCACCTTGAACCTCGAGCAATTGCACATTTTCAAAGCCACGCTTTTTGAGCAGCGCTGCGGTGGCCTCTGCACTCTGACGCACCCGCTTGGGGTCGAAGCCGTCAAAGGAAACAGAAGGAATTCTCACCAGCGTCTTGAGATCTTCCAAGTACTCGTTCTTCTTCTCGCCAAATTTTTTCAAAGCCGAATCGGTAGACATGGGCCGCTGCATAGCTCACCTCGAGCCATCAACCAATCTGCCCCAACATCAAGGCACTTCTGCAAGTGCCCTTCACTCCCTGAGCGGTTGTTTGCTGATACGAAGCGTGGCAAGCGAATGCAGGTGGGCCATTACAAAGGCTCTTTCTAGAAAGGCAGCCAGTATGAAACTAACGAAGAGTCGTGTGATGGCGTTGCTTGCGCTCGGTTTGTCGAGCTGCTGGCTAAAGACCATTGACGGGCACACTGTCAACACGTCGACCTATGAGCCAGATCAACTCCGATCCATCGCCGCATTTGACCTCCAATGCCCGCCTCAGGAGGTCTCGCTCACTGTTCTGAGTGACTATGCCAATGATGTTGGTGCGTCGGGGTGCGGTCGACAACTAAAGTACGTACGCGTCGGTGCGACTTCCCAGTACGTCGCCAACACTGCTGCGCAATAGGCGCTGAGGCCAAGGAGCGAAAGGGCCGAGCAGAGGCCCTCATCTCCCAAACTCTCACTGCTTACTGCGCTCAGGAGTGCAGCGAAAACGACGAAATAGATTCCGCATCGGGTGACTGGTGTTGGGACGGCAAGGAACTTGCCCGCTGAACAAAGTGCTTGCTGGAGTCCGCGCCGTGAAGATCTGTTGTCCTGGCGATCCCAGCAAGACATGCCCATGCTCCCCGAGAATGAGCGCGGTAAACATGGCCCGCTGCATAGCTCACCTCCAGCCATCAACTAATCTGCCCTAACACCACTTCGCAAGGCAGCCCGCCATTGGTCACCCGATGCCGTTCAGCGACTTCGAGCCCCAGGTGCTCAGCGCCTGACTCGAGCAGAAAGGCGAAATACCACCCCGGGCAGGCTTTTCGCAGCGACTTGCCCAACGCACGATAGAGCTGACCCAACTCGTCTCGCTCTCCGACTCGCTTCCCGTAAGGAAGATTGGAGATGATCAACCCTGTTTCACCGCGCGGTACCAATGCGGTCGCATCGATTCGTTCAAGCTTGAGGAATTCGAAAACACCCGCTCGCTTGGCATTTCGTCGCGCTGTCCCCAAAGCTCCTGAGTTGAGATCGCTCCCAAACACGGAACCAGCCGCAGCAGTCTTGGCACGCGGCAGCGCTTTCCAAGCGGCCTCATCGTGCGAAGGAAAACGCTCAAAAGCAAACTCTCGATTTCGACCGGGAGCGAGCCCTAAAGCCTGTTCCGCGGCTTCGATAATCAACGTTCCAGAACCACACATCACGTCCCACAGAGGCTCATCGGGCTTCCATTTCGCAAGTCGCAGCAGGCCCGCCGCCAGCGTCTCACGCATCGGCGCCCGCCCGACTTCTTGACGGTACCCACGAAAATGTAAGAGCTCGCCCGAGGTATCGATGCTCACCTGACAGCGCCCCTGAGTCCCACGCAGCAACACCTTCGTTGCGCCGGGCATCGACGGCAGCACCACACCCCACTTTTCAGCTTTTTCGCCGAAAGCATCGATTTCAAAGGCCGCACCAAAAGAGCTCAGCGGTAACTTTTTCAGCGCATCGGCTGATGAAACCTCTGCCACTCGAAGCAACACTCGACTGGCGACACGCGACCACAGGTTGATGAAACGATAGCTGCCTGGTTCGGCTTCAACCGTCACTCCGCCGCTGGTGACTTCCCCTGGGAAACCCAGTTCCTCGAGTTCGTCTGCCAACACCCCTTCGAGCCCTGGCGTTGTACCGACGAACAGCGTCTCGACCTTCACGCGCTCGCCCCATCAATCAAAATTCTGACGACTTTCGGGCGCACCTGCGTCGCCTCGAGAAGCGCCTCAAGTTTCACTTTGGCCTCTCGATTTTCTTTGTGCACTCGCCGACCAAGAATGAGCTCATTTTTGAGCGAATGCTCCCACCCCGCCAATTCAGTCACCGTCACCTGGTACCCAAACGATTCGAGCACGAGAGCCCGAATCACGTTTGTTAAATGAGAACCAAACTCGCGGCGATGCCATGCGTGAGAAAAGAGCGACTGCATTGAACCTTGTACTTTGGTCCGAGCATCTTTCAACTGCTGCGCCACTTCAGCTTGGCAACAGGGCACCAGAGCCACGTGGTCCGCTCGACGAGCAATGGCCACCGCCAAAGCATCATCAGTCGCGGTGTCGCACGCGTGCAACGCGGTGAGCACATTGATTCGCTCTGGGTAGTGAGCTCCATCAATGTTCGCGGTATCAAAACGCATTCGCTCAAACTGAAGTGCAGTCGCTCTTTCTTGAGCCTTCGCCGTCAATTCGGCCCGCGATTCAATCGACAGCAACGAGCCATTCGAACGCTCCTTGAGAAAGAGCTCGTACAAAATGAAGCCCAAATACGCATTGCCGCTGCCGACATCGACCAACACAGGCTGAGGAAAACGAGCCAGCACATCGTCGAGTGCCGACTCAAGCAGGCCGACGAAATGGTTGACCTGCTTTAACTTTCGTCGCGCGTCTGCATTGAGTTGCCCGTCGCGGGTAAGCAAATGCAGAGTCTTGAGGAGCTCAATCGATTGATTGGGCAACAACTCGCGGCGCACGTGCTTGGCGCCCACGGTTTCCCTCGCCCTGTCCTGTGTTGAATCGCTGGGTTTGGTACTCACCTGTGACGTCAGACGGCGACGACCTCGACAATCTCGGGGATCGCCTCGCGCAACCGGGTCTCAATGCCCATGCGCAACGTCGCAGTTGAAGAAGGACACCCAGCGCAGCTGCCTTGCATGTGCAAGTACACCACCCCGTTTTCAACTCTATCGAGCGTAATGTCGCCACCATCCATCGCGACCGCAGGGCGAATTTCCACATCGAGAATTTCGCGAATGCGCGTTTCCATCGCACCTCCGCCGGTAGCCGAAGCAGCGGCGGCTGCGCTCCACGCTTCTAGAACTTCAGGTTTCACCACGACTTCGCCATCAGTCAGGTGTTTGTCGAGCGCCAACATCACTCCATCGTTGAGCTCGTCCCATTCACCTTCATCACCTTTGGTGACGGTGACAAAATTGGTACCCAACATCACCGCCAGCACACCTTTGATGTCGAAGAGTCTGCGGGCCAAAGGCGACTTCTCTTCGGCCACTTCTTTCGAGATGAAGTTCATCGCCCCGCGAGGCAACAGCGCGGTATCCACCACGTATTTGAGCGTGCTGGGGTTCGGGGTCCACTCGAGCTGAATATTGACCGACATAGAAAGAAGTCTCCTTGCTGAAGAGCCCTAAAGGACATCGGGGCTTGAAATCAAGTCAACCGACCGTGACCTGCCCATTCAGCCCACCAATGTCGCGGGCTTACTTGCCGTCATCTAAGTCGACCAACAGCTCATAAGCCGGCTCGTCGTCGAGCTCGAGCTCAGTAGGAATGAGATCTAAATCAGCAATCGACGCCGCTGCCTTCATGGTTTTCGAGACGGGTTTTGAGACTCTGGCCGGCTTCGCCTCGCGCCCCGGAGGCGGAATCATCTGGTTGGCTTCACGCAGATGTTGCACCAGCTGGCGCGCCAAGAGGTCGAGCATTCGATAGGCGAAGCGATGACCGGCGGCGAACAGTTGATCGAAATCTCGATCAGTCATCTTCAGCAGCACAGCGGGCCCAGCAGTCACACAACTGGCAGAGCGAGCACCATCGTCGATACAGGCCACCACTCCGAACATCGAACCTGAGGGAAGATTGGCCAGCGTCCGCCCATTGCGGCCCACCGACACTTCACCCTCGACAATGAAATAGGCGCCGTCTGCCTTTTCACCTTCAGCAAAAATGGGCGTCATCTCATCAAGAGACATGACTTCAAGCTTCTGCCCCAACGCCAACTTCACGATGGCAGGGAGCGCATTGAAACCAGGGTAGCGATCAAGCATCTCATTGTCTGGGCGCGGGCCAGCTGGCAGCGGAGGTGTCTGCACACTGATGTTACCTGAAGGCACCAATCGCTCATTGGTACGACGGAGTCGAATGCACAAATCAACACAGAGTTTCCGCAGCACCTTGAAGGCCGCAGGAACAAAGGCGCTGCGCATGGCATGAAACTCGTTAGCGTCAATTTGATACGCGGGCCCCGCCTGCGTCACCAAAGCGGTACCTGAGCGCACCTGCTCATCGATGAGCGCCATCTCGCCCACCACGTCACTCGCCCGAGCGTAAGCCACCACCACGGGGTGATCATGCCCGACCGATGATGACACCGAGACTTCCGTACTTCCGCTCAACACCCACATCGCCTTGCCCAAGTCGCCTTCTTTAAAAAGCACTTCGCCGCCACTGAGCTCGACAGGGCGAAACAGTCGCAGCACGTCTGGCAAATCGGCGTCATCGACCAACGAGAACAACGGAATACTTCGAATGAACTGGGCCAGCGCTGGGTTGGCAGGAGTCATGAAGGTTCCTTTCCTAGCACGCCGACGGGAGTACACTTCAAAGCCACATGCGATTCCGACCTGTAGTTGCCGTTCTCGCCCTCGCGGCGACTTCGGCGAGCGCGCAGCGCGTCTCTTTCCCCAACTTTAAGGGCCCGGGAGCCACCAATGTTCGAAGCCAGCTCATCGGGGCAGTCTGCGGACAAGCCGATTGCGTCACGCCGACCAACACCACGACGGCAGGAAAGCCCGATTGGCAGAAAGCCAAAAAAGAATCGGTGCAGTTTTTCGTGACGGGGACGGTACTCAAAACAGGCAAAGCGCTGAGGTTGGAATTGGCGCTCTTCAAGAAGAATGGCCCCCCCAGCACTAAAAAGATTTTTCCTCTCGAAAAGAGCGGCACGCTGTCTGCGAAGAATCTCGCCAGCGCGACTCAGCTTCTTTTCAATGCCTTCAATGCGGCCCGCCCATCTCCACCGAAGCCGTCGGTAGAATCGGCACCTGAACCCTCCGAAGTACCCTCGGTTTCTACGCTCGAAGAACCCGTTGACCCGTCGGTGGGAGGCGCTTCTGAGGAAAGCAAACAACCCGAAGTGCTTGAACCGGCAGAGCCAAAACGAAACCTCCCTTTTGTCGTGGTTGATCTAGGCGCTGATGTGGGCAGCCGGCGTCTCGAGTATGTCGGTCTCGAAACGGCCAACCTGGCTCGCTACGTTCTTCCCCTGGTGGCCATTCCTACCCTGGCTGTGCAGTTCTACCCCTTCGCTCTCGCGCGTACCGACTTTCTTGCAGGCCTTGGGGTGGAATTCAGAATGGGCTTCGCTCCCTATCTCCAATCACGGGCCCCCACCCCGCCTTTTGGCGACTACCCGACGTCGGTGACTCGCATCGACGGCAGCTTGCGCTTCAACATCACTCCCAGCGCCAGCTACCCCTTCATGATTGCGGCCTATGCCGGAATCCGGCTCCACAGCTTTTCCATCGGAACGTTGAATGGGGAACGCTTGACAACCTTGCCCAATATTCGCCTCTTGGGAATGCGCGCAGGGCTCGAAGTTGAAGTGCCACTCATCGTTCGAAGGCTCGCTCTTTTTGGCCGGTTTGGGGTCATGCCTATCTTCAGTTCGGGTGAGATCATCTCGAGCGAATACTTCCCCAAAGGCAATACTTTTGGGTTCGAAGCCAACGGTGGCCTCGCACTCAACTTGGTGTCATTTCTGCAGTTGCGAATGTCTTTTGAATACACCCGCTACAACTTCACATTTACCAGCGAGCCCACGGACACTTATGTGGCGAAAGGCGCAGCAGAGACCTATTTGGGTGGCAATGCCTCACTGCGATTGAGTTTCTAAAGCGCTTTAACCAACCACTCGATTGCGACCCATTTTTTTGGCTTTGTAGAGATTGGTATCTGCGCACTTAATGAATTGCAGGGGCTCAGTCATGTCGCCTTTTAAGTCAGCCACTCCGATGGACAGGGTGACTTTGATTTCTTTGCCCTCAAACGTAAATCGATGCTCTTGTACCAGGAGGCGAATCTTTTCAGCCAGCTTGCGCGTGTTGTCGCCGCCTGACTCAGGCAAGACGTAGGCGAATTCTTCGCCGCCATAGCGAGCAAAACATTCTTCTTTTCGCACGCGTGGCTTGATGATGGCTGCGAGCTCTCTCAAAACGTAGTCGCCCGCCAAGTGACCGTTGTGATCATTGATGAGCTTGAAGTGGTCGATATCAACCATCATCAATGACAAGGCTCTGTTGTAACGATGACATCGGCCCATTTCGCGCTCGATAAACTCGAGAAAGTACCGCTTGTTATGAACCTG
>JAYUVR010000236.1:0-5473 GCA_043753955.1 Archangium sp.
CGCAAAGGCACCCATTCTTCCGGCGCGGACCCATCAAGGTAATCTTTAGACAGATTGGGCCGGTCAACGGTCTGCGGCTCATCATCTTTGGCAAACAAAGTGACGGGCCCTGAGTAGCCCAAGCGGCGAAGCATGTCGGCTGTGGCATCTGCTGCAGCTCCGCCCCCGACGATGACCACCGATTGAGGCCCGGTGACCCCTTGCTGAACCGAGGGCGCAGAACGTTTGGCCTTCACCACCACCTGCGAACCTCGACGTTCGACTTCCCAACACTCAATGGGTCGCAACGCCGGAGGCCCCACTGCTTCGCCCGTGCGCACGTTAAAAACCGCGTGATGCCAAGGGCAATGCAACTGATGGCCAATCAACTGCCCATCGGCAAGCGGAGCTCCATAGTGAGAGCACGCCGCTGCAACGGCAAATACTTCATCGCCTTGGCGCGCGAGCAAAACAGGTTCACCATTCACCTGACCCACCAAAAGTCCTCCGTCGGCAACATCAGCGAGGGAAATTCCCGCACTCAACTCAGGGCCTGATGGCGTGATGGGCTCACTCATTTTCGTGAAGTTACCAGGCGATACACCAAGAGCCAGGGCTGAACGCTTGACGGCAGCAGCCGACGCATGGTTTCTCAACGCATGCAATTCAAAGCACTCTCTGTGGGTATCACCGTCGGTTTCCTGTTTGCGGCGGTCCCTTCTTGCAGTTCTCCTCCAACGGCTAAAACCTGCGCAGAAACCTGTGATGGTTGTTGTGATTCTTCGAACACCTGCGTGCCCCTGGCACAGAGCAATACAGCGCTTGCTTGCGGGAAAGGCGGCGTCATTTGCGCGAACTGCTCTTCTTCAAATTTGAACTGCAACCCACTCTCGTTTCTCTGTGATTCGATTGGAATAGGCGGAGGCTCTGGCGGCGGCAGCGTCGGAGGTGGCAACGGAAACGGCGGAGGCACTGGAGGCAACGGCGGCGGAAGTGCGGCAGGTGGTGGCGGTGGAACCACTAACGCTGCTTGCAATGTGGAAGCCCAAAATTGTCCCGAAGGCGAAGCGTGTTTGTTTTCAGATGAGGCATCGGGTGGGCGGTGCTTCCCGGGGTTGTGCGACTTGGTGAAACAAGACTGTGGCTTGCCGACCGCCAAGTGCACCTACGGTGGGCTTCCCGACGGAGGTTTGGTCAGAGGTTGTTTAGCGGCAGGGATTCAAACTCAAGGGCAGTCGTGCGGTCCAACGGAGGACAACTGCGCCAAAGGGCTCATCTGCCTCGAGAACACCTGCCAAAAATATTGCTACGCCGATTCTGACTGTACCAATGGCGAACTCTGCAACAACACCCACAATCTCGATGGCACTCATGAGGTGCCGTCCACGTGCATCTTCCGCGCGTCGTGTGACGCCAACCTTCAAAACTGCCCCTCGGGCCAAGGTTGTTACCTCATCAAAGGGGCGCCCCTTTGTCGCACCGCGGGTACACTGCAGCCGAACGACACTTGTGGGGGCGCTTTGGGCGACTGTATTCCCGGCTCCCTATGCATTAAGAACCTCATGTTTGGGCTGATGTGCCAAACATTCTGCAACCTCGATGGCGGAATGCCCATCTGTCCCACCGACGACTGCAGACAACTCACAGGCCCGAATAACACTCCGTCGCCTTTTGGTGCTTGCTACTAAGGCGCAACGACCCCTGGTATCGACGTGACACAGGGCGTTGATACCGAGCCGTACTTGTCAGATGCCGCTCACTAACTCCTTCGCCTCAACCCGATTGCGACCATTCTTTTTCGCGCGATACAAATATTTATCAGCAGCGGCGATGACGTCTTCGGGTTGAGCAAAGTCTGAATCAAGTACCGTTGCCACGCCCAGGCTGATGGTGACGTGTATGGGAATACCGTTAAAGATTATCTCGGCACCTTCGACAGCGCGACGGCAGCGCTCAGCGCAGCGAATTGATTTTTCAGAGGCCGATTCGCGCAGCATCAGGGCGAATTCTTCACCGCCGTACCGCGCGAAGAGATCTTCTTGCCGAATGGTTTCAGCCATCTTGAGCGCTACGCGTTGTAATACGTAGTCGCCTGCAGGGTGACCGTAGGTGTCATTGACTCGCTTGAAATGGTCGATGTCTACCATCACCAGTGAGAGCGGCACTCGATGTCGCACGCAGTACGCAAATTCTTTGCGGAGGGTATCGATGAAGTACTTCTTGTTGAAGATGCGCGTCAGTCCGTCACGAGTGGCGTTCTCGTAGATGGAACGCTGGTACTGCTCTTCGAGTTGGTCCTGAATGGAAAATTTGACCACGGTGTTGGCGCCAATTTGAACCTTGTCACCGTCTTGAAGGGTGGCCACGTCGACTTTGACCCCATTGAGAAAGGTGCCATTGGTTGAACCTAAATCAATCAATTGGAAATGGCCGCTCGACGACATCGCGATTTTACAGTGCTTGCGACTGATGCCGTCATCTTCAACCTGAAGCTGGGTATCTGCGGCACGTCCCATGACGAACTCGCTCTTTTCGAGCTTGAGCATCTTTCCAATCGAAGCCGGAGTCTTCGCGCTGATGATGATCAAGTACGCGCTCGGAGTGGTGGACTCACCAAGCAAATCGTTGATCTTATGTACTGCTGTCTTGTCCTCAGCCATTTCGCGCTCGGTTGAATCGAGACGTTACCACTCAGGTTCTCTCACCCGCCACAGATTGCTCAAGATACTTGCGCCGTTGCCCGCCAGAAAAGTTCGCCAACCCGTGCATCAGTTTCACTACAGCGGCCGACACGGTCATGTCACCGCCGTCTATCGCTCCCGCGTCGAGAGCGGCTTTTCCTGACTCGTATGCGGAAAGGTCGATGCCATTGCGATGTGCCTGACTGACCACCACGATGGGCACTTCAAGCAGCTGGGCTTTTTTGAACACGGGAATCAGCGAGCGACCAAGCGCTTTTGAGATGGGAAAATTCCCAGCGCCGTAGGCTTCCAACACCAGCCCTTTCACTCTGGGAAGCATGGCGAGCGGAATCTCTGGGTCGAGGCCTGGAAAAACCCGAAGCAGAAAGACGAGCGGGTCGAGGGCCGCACGGAGTTGAAAACGTTGAGTCAACTTCAGCCCCGGCGAGAACTTCGCCTCGACGCCGAGCACCCCTAATACTGGGTAATTGGGGCTGTCAAAGGCATCGTATTCCGAGACCGAAACCTTCCGAACGCGGTTGCCACGAAAGAGATGTGAGTCGAAGCACACGGCGACTTCTTTGGGCCCATGAATGGCGGCCGTGACTGCATCGATGAGGTTGAGCCGTGCGTCTGAACGTATTTCACCCAAGGGCCGCTGCGCTCCGGTCAGAACGATGGGTTTGCGAAGGCCGGGCAACATAAATGACAAGGCGCAGGCGGTCTCGGCCAAGGTGTCGGTGCCGTGCGTGACTACGACCCCGTCAAAGTCGGGCAATCGCAGCGCCAATCGTTGAGCCAATGCCACCCACACTTCAGGTTGCATCTCGCACGAATCGAGATTGCTGAAGAATTCGAACTCGAGATGGGCCAATTGACCGAGCTCAGGCACGCGTTTTCGCAGCGTTCGAAAAAAAGGGCCGGGCTTGAGCGCGTTGGGTCTGCGCCCAGACATGCCTAAGGTGCCGCCAGTGTGCAGCAGAAGAATATTTTTCATGGCTTGTTCGCGTTCGCCCCTCGGCGTTGCTTTACAAGCTTGCACGTGCTCGCTACAAGGTCTCGCACCGTGACGCACTTTCTTGCGAAATCCGTGACGGTGGCATTGGCATTGGCATCGGCCGTGGTGCTGGCACAGTCCACCGATCCTTCCCGCATTCTCGCCGAGGTGCCTGGCTTCGATTTCGGCCGCCTTTCTGCTCCGGCCAAAAAAGAGCTCTTCTCGGTGCTGACTGATGAATTCGACTACTGTGGTCGGCCGTTGACGTTGCTCGCGTCGCTCAAAAAAGGCGACGCTTGCAAGCACACCAAACGTCTGGTGGGCCACGCCGCCTACATGGCCACTGAAGGGGCCGCGGCGACCGAAATCATTGTTCAACTGAGCAAGTACAACCAGGGCTTCAACAAAGCCCGCGCGTCATTCAAAGTTGATGAGCGTCAGTGTCTTGGGGCGAAAGATGCGAAGGTCACGCTGGTCGAATTCAGCGATTTTGAATGCCCTCACTGCGCCGCCGCACGGCCTATTTTAGAAGAGTACGTCAAGACGCGACCTCAAGTGAGGCTTTGCATGATGCCCTACCCTTTGCCTCAACATGCCAATGCGATGTTCGCTGGGCAAGCGGCTTACTTCGCGCGTGACGCAGGAAAGTTCTGGGCAATGCACGATGCGTTGTTCGAAAACCAGCTCGCCTTATCTGAAGACTTCATCAAAAAATTGCTGGTGAAGCAGGGCCTCGACCTCAAGGGTTTCGAAAAAGCGGTTGCATCGAAAAAATATGTCGAAGAACTCGAAGCCTCGAAAGAAGCCGGCAAGAAGGCTGGCATCGAGGCCACGCCGTCAATTTACGTCAATGGTCGAAAATACCCCCTGAATCTGAATGCCGATTCTTTGTCTTTGGCGGTCGATGATGAGATCGACTGGCTCACTGGCAACAGCGCTTGGCCCTCGAACTGACCTTGGAAACTCGATTCCTCGTCGATGCACGCGGCGCGCTTGCTCCCACCGACGGGCAAGGGTCTCCTTTGGTGGGGCGAACGGGCTATTTCCGGCTCCAAAGCACCTCACCCGATTGGATATTGTTGCTCCGGAACCCTGCGCAAGGCGGAGTGCACCAAAAAAAGCCACGGGTGATACTGGCGGGAGATTGCGGCGCCTTTCAGGTGGCCGACCTCATCGCTTTTTTGGGTCAGTCGCGGTGGACGGGGGTACTCAAAGTCACCGCTCCTTTTGGCGAGCGAAGTCTGCTGCTTAAGGAAGGCGACGTGCGCTCAGCAGCGAGCGATGCATCGGGCGATCGCATCGGTGAATTGATGGTGCGATTGGGTCACGTCAATCGAGCGGCGCTCGACAAAGTCATCGGAGAAGCGCCGCCTTCGCGCATCGGGAAAGCGCTGGTCGACCGCGGTCTCATCAAGGCGCACGATTTGTACAAGTGTCTCAATGAGCAGATCACCGAAATCTTTCACGGCATCATGGTGTCGAGAGAAGGCTCCTTCGCGTTGATCGATCAAGACATCGACGAACGCGCACTGACCCACAATCTTTCGCTTTCGATGAACGGGCTGCTGATGGACAGCATCCGCAAGATCGACGAGCTGACCCAGTTCCGCAAACGCATCCCGCACGGGCGCATGTACGTGCTGCCGCGCAACCCGCCCGAGGGCGATCTCGAGCCAGAAGAGCAGGCGGTGCTGGCGCACATCGACGGCCGGCGCACGGTGATCGAGGTCGGCCAGCTCGCGCGCTTCTCCGAGTTCGACGCCACCCGCATCGTGCACCACCTGATGGAGCTGGGCCTGGCCAAGGTCGCCGAAGC
>JAYUVR010000237.1:0-24985 GCA_043753955.1 Archangium sp.
TTCGCCAGAGAGACCCAACCCATGCCCAAGATGAACGGAGGAAGCGCTGCTGGAAGGGTGAACACAGCGCGCAGAAAGTATCTGCCTGGCAAATCGGTGCGCCCGATGAGCAGCGCCAGTGGTACAGCAAGGGCGAATGCGAAGAGTGCCGCGCCCGACGAAGTGACCAGCGTCCCTTGTAATGCCTGCAGACTCGCGGGCGCGAACCAGACTTGAGTACACGACAGACCTGGTGAGCGTGCTTGCCAGAGCAAGAGACACACAGGCATTCCAGCGAAGAGTGCCAGCAGTGAGAACAGCGCGATGGTGGCTGGCTTCGAATTCATTTCGAAAATGCGGCGCTGAAGTCTGCCTTCACGCGCGCGCCTTCCGTTAAGCCATACGCGAGGTTGCTTGGACCCCACGATGAACTCCGTTGCACCAATTCTTCGAGGGACAATGAGTCGCGCGGCCCCTGAACGCGAGGATCAACCGCATGCATGTCTCCTCGCTCGGCGATGAGTCGTTGGCCCTCAGGTGAGAGAAGTGCATCAACGAATGCCTTCGCCGCTTCAGGGTTTTTGCTGGTGGCCAAAATGCCTTCATAGCCAGGGACTACGACTGCTCCGTCAGAGGGCCAGGCGATTTCAATCGGGCTGCCTTTGGCTCGAGCGGCTAAGGCATTTTCCAAAAGCAGCACACCCACTTTGGCTTCTTTGCCTTCGATTTTTTGTAAGACAGCAGCATTTCCTCCAGCGACGCGAGCCTCGTTGTTTCGAAGTTTGGTGAAGAATTGAGCGCCCCACGTTTGGTCCATCACTGCGGCCCAGGTAAAGGCGGTACCACTGGTGAGTGGATCTCCCAGTGCGACTTCACCTTTCCAAGAGGGCTCGGCTAAGGCCGCAAACGATTGCGGAGGCGTAAGGCCCGCTCGGTGCACCAACACCATGGTCGACAGACGCACTGCTGCATAGTGGCCGTCGAGATCGACGTAGCGAGCAGGCGTGCGCAGCCCGTTGGGTGAAACGTATCGAAGCCAACGTTCTTCGCGTTTGAAACGTTCGTAGAGAAATGGGTCTGAGGTGAGCAACACATCACACGGTGTTCCGCCCGCAGCCAATTCGGCTTCGAGTTTCGCGGCCACCTTTTCGCTGCCCGCTTGAAACCAGTGAATGGTGAGGCCGGGAAGGGCGACCTTCAGTTGAGGCTCAAGCGCATCGATGACCGAACGATACAACGAAGTGTAGACCCACAATTCGCCCTGGAGCGCCTTGCCCGACATCGCCGCATTCGATGCGCCGGTAGACGCGGTTTCGATGCGACAGCTGGAAAGGAGCAGGAAAAAAATGAAGGAGCGCACGTTCAAGCGCGCTGTCTATTCCATCGGGAGCGAAAGTTGTTCCTTCAAGACCGTCAGCCAATATTCGCGACCGTAATATTGACGCATCATTCCCAACTTCTTGCCTCGCCTGTAGAGCACGAAACTGGGAATGCCGAAGATGGCGAAGCGGCGAGCCAATTCGGGATATTCGTAAGCGTTGACTTTGACCAAGCGCACTCCGGTTTGCGGCATGGCCACGAGCAGTTCAGGCAGCTCGCGCGCGAACACCTCGCAGTTGGGGCAATTGGGACCCCAAAAATAAAGCACCACCAGGTCTGCTGTCGGTTCGATGAGTTTTTCGAATGAGTCTGGTGTCGCGGTCTCAATCTCGATGGCCATGGCGCGGCATTTCTAATCGATGCGCCCTTGACGCGCTTGACCAGGGCAGGTACTGCACTTCGTGTGTTGAGAATGATTCTCAAAGTCAGCTTGGGGGCCTTGGTGCTATGCGCCTGCTCGACGCCTTCGAAGCCCGTCGAGGCAGACGGAGAGCCCAAGCGCGTGGCCTTGGTGCAGATTGTCGAGCGCGTCGTCGTGCCCACGGTGAGGCAATTTGCGCTGGAGGCCGAAGCGCTTGAAGGTGCTGTGAATGTTTGGCGCGACGCAAGCGAAGGCGGGCCAGAACAAACGGCGGCGCAGGCGGCTTTCAAAACTGCGTTTTTGACTTGGCAGCGGGTCGAGATGATGGCGTTTGGTCCAGCTGGGAAACGGCCGACGTATCACTTGGGCCAGGGGTTGCGTGACACCATCTACGCCTGGCCCACTCTCAACCCATGTCGGGTGGACAGTGCACTGGTTGAGAAGCTCTATGCGCAGCCTGGGTACGCCGAGAGTGCGTTGGTTACCAACACTGGCCTGGTGGCACTCGAGCAGCTGCTTTTTGCGGTTGGTATTGAGAATACTTGTCCTCCGACGGCGCCCATTAATACAGAGGGGTCGTGGTCGGCCCTGTCAGCCGAAGAATTGCGAACTCGGAGAGCAGAGTACGCAAGCGTGGTCGCTGCGGGCCTCACGAAGCAAGCCCAAGTGCTGCGCGACGCATGGGTTGACGAGGGGGTAGCTGGTTTCGCGTCTGCGGGCCAAGAAGGTTCAGTATTTGCGACCGCTCAAGTGGCGCTCAATGAAGTCTTTGCAGCGATGTTTTCTGGAACGCATGTACTAAAAGATGATCGCATTGGCGTGCCTGCAGGTTTGGTTGCAACGGGGTGTTCTCAAGCAGCCTGTCCTGAACTGACTGAAGCGCTGCCATCGCGGTTGTCGCGAGAGGCCATCGTTGCCAACCTCGAGGCGCTGACTGCGCTTTTGCGCGGTGATTTCGAAGAGCAAGGTCACGGGTTTGACGCTTTGCTCGAGTCTCGAGGTGCAGGGTCGTTGGTATTGGAGCTCGCCGCTGCCATTGAGGCTCCGCGAGCGCGCGCCGCGGCCCTTGGAATTCCTATTGATCAAGCTGTGGTGGAAAAGCCAGATGAATTGAAGGCGCTTTACGCTGAAGTGAAGGCCATCACTACGCTGCTGAAGTCGCAGTTCAACACCGTCTTGAGTCTGCAGGTGCCTGCGGAGGGCGCCGGCGACGCTGACTAAAAAAAGGGTCGTGTCATGAAGAGCATTTGTATTGGTTTTTGTATTTGTTTCTTTTTTGGTTGTGGTTCTGCGGTTCAACCGGTTGTCTGTTCAGCTCAGGCGTACCCTGATGAGGGGTTTGCAACCAACGCTGCTGCTGAAATCGAATTACAAGATCGTTTCGAAGCCATCGCGAACAAAATGGACGAGGCGACGACGGCTCATCCCACTGCGAACGAGCTCGAGGCATTGTTTGCTGAAGGGACACCGAGTCTCAAAAGCATCACTCTTCCGGCCGCGTATTCACATCTGACTGATTTGTTTGCCGGTGTCGAGTTGGCGGCGAGCAACGTGTGGCAGCCTGTTGACCCTCCGAGCGGTCATGGGGGAGTTTATGGTCGATTTTTGTTCAGTGAACGTGGAGTCGATTTGGGTGAGACGGTTGAAAAAGTCATATTTAGTACGTCGCACTATGCGCGCGCGGTGAGCTTGATGACAGATACGGCTGCAGTTGCCGATGTCGATCGCATGTTGGCGCTGTTTGGTACGACGCCGGCGTTCCCAATGGGCGATAGCGGTGAAGTGGTCACCAAAGACAAGTTTGCCGCCAAATACGCCAAACGTCGAACAGACCCGTCAGCGACAATTCCTGGGCCTTATTTGGCTATCAAATCGGCATTCATTAATGCCCGCGTCGCCGTTGCCGGTGGCGATGCGTGTGTCACGGAGCGTGCGGCTGCGTTTTCAGACATTCGTGCACAGTGGGAACGTACGCTTTTGAGTACGGCCATCAATTATCTCAATGCAGCTGCGCTCACCTTGGCAAAGGCCAACCTGACTGAGACGGAAAAGTCGAGTTCGCTCCATATGATTGGGGAAGGGGTGGGCTTCTTACGTGGCCTGCGGATTCTGCCCGCGCAGCATCGCTTGATTACAGACGCGCAATTAGATCAAGTCTTGACCACGCTCGGCGGCTCGAGTCTTGCCGGCTCTGAGGCCTTTCGTTTTGTGACGGCGAGTGAAACCACCGTTGGACGATTGACTGCGGCTGTGGAGCAAATTCAGACTGCACGTAAATTCAGTGAAGACGAAGTCGCGACCTTTAAGTCGAGTTTCTAAGCCAGCATGGTGTTGCTCGCAGCGCTGGTGATGTGTGTTGGCCAAATCTCTATCGATGGTGGAATCTCGGTTGGCGTCGAGGAAATTGATGCGGGTACCGTCGCTGTTGATGCCGGAATGGCTAACGCTGGCGAAACGACCATTACCGGTACTCGGCTGGTCGACCTTCGCCGGGTAGCAGGTTCAGCACAAATCATCGGTCGCGAGGAACTCGAGCGGCAAGAATCGAATGACCTCAATCGGGTGTTGCAAGGCGTACCCGGTCTCTATGTGCGAGAGGAAGACGGTTTTGGTTTGCGGCCGAATATTGGTCTACGGGGAGCGAACGCTGATCGCTCTGGCAAAGTGACTTTGATGGAAGATGGAGTGTTGTTCGGTCCCGCTCCGTATTCAGCACCTGCTGCGTATTACACACCGTTGATGACTCGAATGGTGGGGGTAGAGGTTTTTAAAGGCCCTGCATCGATTCGGTTTGGGCCACAGACGGTGGGGGGTGCGGTGAATTTTCGAACTCGCGAGGTGCCGCAAAGCTTTGAGTCAGATCTCGATGTCTCGCTTGGCAATTTTGGCAATGGCAAAGCGCATGGTGTGGTTGGCTTTGGCAGTGAACGGGTTGGAGTATTGCTCGAGGGCGTTCACCTGCAGAGCGATGGCTTTAAGAAACTCGATGGCGGAGGGGACACCGGTTTTGACAAGAATGAGATGATGTTCAAGGCGCGGTACGCGAGCGATTCATCTTCATGGGTGCGCCATGAGATTCAACTGAAATTGGGCTATTCCAATGAGCGCTCGCATGAGTCGTATTTGGGGTTGTCGAATGATGATTTCGCCAGCACGCCTTTGCGTCGGTATGCGGCGAGTGCACAAGACTTGATGACTTGGTCGCGAATACAAACGACGGTGACGCACACGCTTTCGCTCGGGAAACATTTTGAACTGGTGACGACCCTGTACCGTCACGACTTTCATCGTCTATGGCATCGGTTTGATCATCTGCGCGGTCACTCAGATGTATACACTTTACTCGCGTACCCCAGTGCGGGAGTTGATGGAATTTACCGAGCCATCTTGGCGGGTGAAGTAGACAGCAGCGGCCGAGATGAACAAGTGATGGTGGTGAACAACGACCGCACTTTTATTTCGCAAGGGGTGCAGTCATTGGCGCGACTGACACAGGGTACGGGGCCATTGACTCATGAGTTCGAACTGGGTGCTCGATTTCACCACGATGAAATTCGTCGGCTGCATTCTGAGCTGGGGTTCGACATGGTGAGTGCCGCCCTGGTGCCCGATGGAGAGGGCTCGACGGTTATTGCCGACAACGGAGCTTTTACTCGCAGCTTCAGCGCACATGTGTCTGATACGGTGAATTGGGGCCGGTTGTTGTTGGCTCCAGGGGCGAGAATCGAGATTTTCGACGCTGCTTTGATTGACCATTTGGGCAGTGCAGGGGGGCGAGCGCTTTCGGTGGTGCCCTTGGTTGGTTTTGGTGCGGTGTATGGTTTTGATTTCGGCTTGTCTGCATTAGGAGGCATCAATCAAGGGTTTAGTCCTCCCAGCCCGGGCCAAGTGGGTGCGTTGCCTGAGCGGGCACTCAATTCAGAACTCGGTTTTCGTTTTGGTCGCCGAGGTATTCGATTCGAGGCCATCGGTTTCTGGAGCAATTATGGCAATCTCACGGGCGAGTGCACCGGAAGCAGCGGCTGTGTCAATGACGCCACCAATCGTCAATTCAACGGTGGCAAGGCGAGCGTGTTGGGGCTCGAGGCGCTGGCGAGTCTGAAGAGCAAACTGGGGTGGGGGACTTCGGGCGTGGTAGAGCTGGCATACACGTTTACCAGCGCTCACTTTTTGAGCGCGTTTCAATCAGACAACCCCAGTTGGGGTCAGGTCGAGGCGGGGGCCGAACTGCCCTATGTCCCTGCGCATCAAGGTCAGCTGCGGTTGCGAGCGTCAAAAGGGCCAGTCGAGCTCGGGGTCGGGGGAATGTATTACGGCCAAATGAGGGAACTGGCTGGTGTTGGGGCTCCTGACGCGGCGGTGCTGATTCCAGCGCGGTTTTTGCTCGATGCCACCGCATCGGTCGACGTCGGAGAGGCTCGCTTGTATTTCACGGGTACGAATCTGACCAATTCGGTGGCAGTCGTGGCGCGCCGGCCTTTTGGGGCGAGGCCTCAGGCTCCTTTGACAGTGCAGGTGGGGTTGAAATACAGCTTCCGATAGGGCGGGCAGCAAACAAGGTGTTGACAGTGCGGAACGAAATCCGTATTTGTCCGACCCGTTGTCGGGCGGAATTGGGCGGATAGCTCAGCGGTAGAGCGTCGCCCTTACAAGGCGAGGGTCACAGGTTCGAAACCTGTTCCGCCTAAGAAGTTGCAGGGCTGTAGAAGTGAGGGGAGTTAGTTCAGCTGGTTAGAACGCCGGCCTGTCACGCCGGAGGTCAGGGGTTCAAGTCCCCTACTCCTCGCAAAATTGAGCCCTCGGAAGCCAAATGGTTTCCGGGGGTTTTGTGTTTCGGGGCGGTGAATGTAGCAAAAACTGTAGCAAACTCGTTTTGAGTGCCCCTCCAAACTGTTGAAATTGCCTCGGTGCCGGTTCGAGCCAACGAGATGACTTGGGCCTTGGTGGCCAGTTTGAGATTGAGTTTTGCGACTTCCCGACAGACCACCTCAACTCGAAGCTGGTGTAGCCCTCCATCACGTCACGAGGCGGCTTATGTGTCGCCCGATTGAGGATGTTCTTGTCGGCGCCATCAGTGCGAGCCAGCGAAAGGAAAGTCCGCCAGGTAATGCACCGTCACAACGTCTACTGTGTTCGTTTGTCTCCGATGTGCGGTGTTTCTCTCGCCCGGTACCAAGCCGTGTATACCCAAGTGGGTCGATTTTCATGTCGACCAGGACCAATTCAACTCCGGCGAGCATCTCGCGCCTGTCATCGTTTGGTTAAAGTTTCGTCTTCGTGGAGCTTCTTGAATGCTGGTCGATGGGGTCTAAAGTTGACCACCCGTTCTGAACGAAGTGTCGGCCAAGCGGACGGTCGTGGGCGCAGAAAGGTTGAGTGAATGCCTTTGGTTCACGTTTAGGCCGTGGCAGAGCGGTGAACGACGATGACTTCGTACATTTCCGCCCTTGAGTCGGTTGATCCGGTTTCGGTGCCGCTCCCTCATGGTACCGAGGTTACAATTCGCGTGACCCGTATCGTTGGCGACAAGAAGGTACCACAGGGACTTATTGGACGGGTAGCCCGTGAACGCGCAGGTGGTTTCGACATTCACATCGCGGGAATGGGCGAGGTTTGGTACCGGCGTGAGGAGATTGCTCCGCGTCGAATTGGTCAACTGAACTTTGCGATGCGCCGTGCTGCAGCGTGGGACGCTCTACAGGAGTGCAAAGTTGTCGAAGCCACGGTTGGCTCACGTGCATGGGGACTTGCGCACGACGCCTCCGACACCGACTTGCGCGGGAGTTTCGTGCTCCCATTTCCTTGGACCGTGGGGCTGGTCGAGATTCCCCGAGACTTGGTGAGCGCCGATGGCAGCCAAACCTACTGGGAGGTCGGGAAAACCATTGAGCAAGCGCTTCGAGCTGACCCCAACACCCTTGAGCTTCTGTTCGTGCCGAGCGTGAAAGCCCTCGACGAAATGGGACAGTGGCTGTTGGGGGAGCGTGACGCGTTTGTCTCGAAGCTCATTTTCGGCAGCTTCGGGCGCTACGCATTGAGCCAGCTGGACAAGCTGACGAAGTCGCAGCGTTTGGCTGAGCACAGAGACTTGGTTCTTTCGTGGCTGAGTGCCGACCCAAGCGTCGCTTTGGATGAGGTCGCTGCTCGGCTGAGCCAATTGTCGCCCCGAGAGTCTCAAAGCGAGAGGGATGCGATTCTGGCCGCAAAAACATACATCAAGCAGTTGTATCGCTCGCTGTCCGATCAAGGCCTCATCGAGGCGAACGATTTTGCCGCCCTCAAGAAATACGCGATGGAGGGTGGGCGAAGGCCGCCTGAGGCAAGAGCGCTGCGCCCCAAAAATGCCTACAACCTCCTTCGCCTCGTCGTATTGGCGTCAGGGTGGTTGAAGACAGGCGACCCCACGTTCGAGGCCACTGGGGCTTTTCGGCAGCGGTTGCTCGAAATCAATGAAGGCCGCGTTGAACTCGACGAAGTTCTTCGCGAGGCCGAGGCTCTAGCACCGGAACTGGAGGAGGCACACGAAACCAGTAAGCTTCCTGATGCTCCCGATGTTGTTCGCGCCCATCGCCTGGTCAGTCGAATTGCTGAAGAGAGCGCACGGCGGTGGGTTTCGAAGACCGCCAATGCGTGGGGTGCACAGGCACCGACGTCCCCTGAACCTGGGCCGAGAGGGTCGTAAATGAAAGACTTATTGACTGCCCGTCAAGCTGCCGTGGTCGAGAGGTTCCTCGCCGACGAGAACGCTAAGCGCACTCATCTCGTCATCTCGCTCTCCGGGGCACATGCCTATGGGTTCCCGTCGCCCGACAGCGACTTTGACCTGAAAGCTATTCACGTCGTGCCGACGAGGGAGATACTCGGGCTCGGTCCAGAGCCAAAAACGGCCGAGCGCATGGAGGTCATCGAGGGAGTCGAGGTCGACTACTCGTCGAACGAACTCCAGCACGTATTGAAAGGCATTCTGCACGGCAACGGAAATTACGTCGAGCGCATCCTTGGTCATCTTCAGCCTCATGTTGGCGAAGACCTTCAGGCGCTCAAGCCGTTGGTGAAGGCGTGCCTCTCGAAGAACGTGTACCGCCACTACAACGGCTTTGCGCGGCAGCAGCTCAAGGAATGGGAGAAGACGGGCTTCAAGGCCGCGAAGAAACTCTTGTACATCGTGCGCACGACGATGACGGGCCTTCATGCGCTCGGGACGGGAGAAATTGTCACCGACGTGACGACGCTCATCGACGACTACGGCCTCATCGGCGTCTCCGAGTTGATCGAACAGAAGCGACGCGGGGAAAAGTCGGAGCTGCCCGAAGCGCTCGCGACCGAGTGGCGAGGCCGGGTTGATGGTTTCTTTCAGAGGCTGGAGGCCTCGATGGAGAAGTCGAAGCTCCCATTGGAACCCAGTGCGGCAGCAGCAGCAGATCTCGAGGAATGGTTGCTGGAGGTTCGGCGTCGGAGATTTTGAGGCTCGAGCTCACGCCCTCGGGTTTTGTACTTCTGGAAAATTCAGATTGAGCCTGAGGGAGAACAGGCACCTCAGAACGTAGGGATCTCGTCCGGCTTGACGCCGAGCTTTTGGGCAATGGCCAACAGAGTGTCCGCGTGCGGCTCTTTCACTTCACCGCGCTCGATGCGCGCGATGGTCTTCGCGGTGATGCCGGGAAACGCGTCACGACCAACGCCGCGTTGGAGGCGGAGGCGCCGGAGTGCACCGCCAAGGGACTTATCATCGAAGATGCGGTGCTTTTTCTCGTGTCGCCTGAACTCAGTGTCGAGTTCGTACAACAAGGCATCGCTTGCAGCTTCGTATCGGCCCAGCCTGATGGTTTGACCGGAATCGATGACCTCGAAGTCGGAGAAGTCGGGCCTCGGACCATTCGGTCGCTGAGCAAATAGTGAGAACGGGACGATCAACGAATCGAGATTCCCACGAATAAGCACAAGGGATTTTGCAGAAGGCGCGACCGCGCCCGCGATGAACAGGTTCGCGCGATTGGATGAGTCGAGCACTTCGAACATGTCATCGAGACGGAGCGACTGCAGATCGTCGTCAGGGACGACGACGTTCTCGAACATCGCCCGGAAGAATTCGCGCTCGGGCGATTTGGTATTCCCGATGAGCAGCAGCCGATGGCGCGTCTTGGTTATCGCATCGAATCCCCCGAGCCACTTCATCATCAGCGCTGGTCGAGCGACCCAAAGAGCACCGTGAACAAACTTGTTCATCGCCGCATGTATGGCCTTGGGCGACTTGGCGATGAAGGGCCTGGCTGCACCAAAGTGTGCAGCGAACCCGTGGTTTTCTTCCACAACAATGAGCTGCTCAATCATCGGAATTTTCGTCCTCGGACCGGACCGGGTTTTCCGGGTACATCGCGTTCCATGCCTCGCAGAGAACCTCCCAGTTCACTTCGATGACCTTGCGAACCGCACTGGGTACCTCGTCTGGGTCGGGTTCCTTGTCCAGGTAGTCGCCCGTTCGGAGATCCAGCCGTCACGCCTGCGTCTTCCGAAGCACCGTTACATGTGGTGGTTCGACCCGTTCTCGGTCGCGAATCTTCACCGCCCACTGCCCGGCGAGCTTCTTCGGAAGCTGTAGTGAAAAGGCAATGCAGTTCTGTACGACGGGAATCCATGATCTTCAATATGTCCCTTTATGTTTCGATTGGCAAATGGGACATGTAATCAGCGCCCAGGCGAAATCGAGGCACGTTTAAGGAGGTTTTGAACAGTACGTCACTGAAACCAACTTCCCGAGATGATTCAAGAGCTGGTGATTTCCGCGTGGGTCAGTTGCTCGGCCACCCCATTTGAGTCCGGCGTACCTCCTTGAGCACAGCGATTGGTTCCAGGCGCATGATGGGTGTCACCGTCTCGGCTTAATCTCCGAGTAGCTCGCACCCTGTTCGTTGCAGCTGACAGTAAGGGGCGAGAATTTCTCCCGCGGAAGTCATGAGGCGATCGGCGTAGCGACTGCTAGGTTTCGCCGACCAATGTATCTCGCGTCGGTCTCGAGACTCTTATGAAACCAAACGTGTTGCATACAGATTGACTAAATGAGTTCCCGAAAAACCAGGCTCAACTTCAACCGCTTGTTGAGACAAACCTCGGGCGCTCAAAAGCGTTCTCAGCGTTTCAAGCCGACCATCGACGTCGTGTACTTCAACCACTAACGAACGAATTCGATGCCAGTCTTCATCTTGAATGCCCTTCAATACTTCATGCTCAGCCCCTTCGACATCGACTTTCAGCACGTCGATATGAGCCAATTCACGGCGAGCAATGAATGACGAAATAGTACTCATCGGGCACTCAAAAACAGCCTTTTTGCCCACGATAAAATTCGCAATGAGCGACTTGCTCCACGCGGGGAGCAGTCGGCCTATTTTTTCGTAACCGGGTGGGGGCGTTTCCATGGCCCGCTTGACGGCTTGAGCCAACCCTCCTGGAGATGAATCCCACAGATGAGAATGTGCTGAAGAAAGCGAAGGGCTTCGAGGGAAATAGGTGACCGACAAATTCCCCCCCGTCATACCAAGCGCTTCGTTGACCGCCTCAACATACGGGTGAACGCGCGCCGCGTTTTGTTTGAGAACAGAAAATATCGGAGGCACCGGCTCGAATGAAAAAATGCGCGCCTCGCCCTGAGCCCGTTTGAGCGCGCGCAGTGCAAAGAGGCCGATGTTGGCGCCGACATCAAGCACGACATCACCCTTCTTCACCGAAATACCATGGCGAAAATAGCCCTCGATTTGCCCATCGAGCGCCAACGTTTCTGGGCGACGGAGGCAATACACTTCAAGGCCATCGGCGAGGGTTGTCGATGTCGTCATGGGCGTCGCTTCTAGCGGGTTCTTCCTCAAGTTGATGTGTTGAAACGCCTCTCTGCGCGGAAATTGAATGTGCGTTTATTCGCGCGCCGATTCGGCGTGGCACGCGAAGTTGGCGTACTCCGACCGATTGCAACCTCGCCAACTTACGTCAAACCCAGCTTGGTACACCCAGTGCTGAGGCGGGCCTCGGCCGCTGCAAGGGGGATAGGCCTTCTTCGGCAGCTGATGAACACACTCGAAAGTTGGCAGGAAACGGTTATGAACTTTTCAATACGAATTGGTCTCGTGTCTGCACTCATGTCTGTGATGACGGCCTGTGGAGGGCCGCTTTCTGAAGAAGCACCACCTCTTCCCGCGGAAAAAGGCGATGTGTCGCTGGCCACAACTGGAATCATCAACGGTTGGAGCAGCCTGACCTCTGAAGAATATGCCCCCATTGGGTGCGGCGCCGCGAACCTCATCAGCAGCATGCGTTGTACCGGCTCGTACTGCGACAACGTCGCGGCGTACTGCCAACCAACCACCGCCACCTTCGGTGATGTGGCGTGGAGCTCGTATTTTTCTGAAGAGGGCACCTACTACCGCACCTGCGGCACCGGCTATTGGATGACGGGCCTCGTGTGCCGGGGCGGAAATTGTGACGACATTTCGATTCAGTGTACTCGCGTCACCAATCGCAGCACCGGCGCCTGTCGTTGGGCCGATCGCACTTTCTCTGAAGAATTTCCAAATCAATACGATTTGCTCAGCGGTTGGTACGTTCGCGGTCTGGCCTGCACGGGTTCCCGCTGCGACAACTTGCGCGTTTACGAGTGTCAAATGTTGTAGTTGATACACCCGCGAGCGACCTTCATTTACAATTGGGGGTTGCTCGTTTCATTCAAAGCTTGTGCTCTCTTCTGTTTCTTCTCTTCACGCCAGCCCTGAATGAACAGCAAGACGATGCCCGCCACGATGGCCAAGTCGGCCACGTTGAAGACGCCGGTGCGCAAGGACCCAATGCCCATATTCATGAAGTCGACCACGCTGCCCTCGAAGCGAGCGCGATCTACCCAATTGGAAAAGCCGCCCGAGGCGATGAGCGAATAGGCACCCACCTGCATGTCATCGAGCTTTGTCTTCCACAATCGCTCACTGAAGAGCGCGTAAATGCACAGCATGAACAACAACAACCCCACCCCAATGGTGAGCACCCAATATCGAGCCGCCGGAGGAAGGTTCGCGCCGAGCGAAAGAAAGGCCCCTTCGTTGGTGGCGTACTGCAGACGAAACGTGTCTGAGAGCCACGACTTTGTAGGCGTGTGCTTCAGGTGCTCGGTGGCCAGATGTTTGGTCCATTGGTCGACCACCACCTGCCCGATGAAGACCGAGAAAAAAATGAGAAGTCGGCGGAAGACCATTTCAAAGTGTCCTTGCCACGCCTCGGTGTACTTCGTCCACCTCTAGAAACTTCCACTTATTGCTAGCCCATTGCCTTGAGGGCTCACGCGCGCGTTCACCGGGCCGACTCGACCATGCAAAAAAGTGGGCATTAAGATGCCGGCGGCGGTGCCCAGCGCTGAACCGACCAGCACATCGCTCAGCCAGTGCTTGTCGGCCGCCAGGCGAAGAATGGCGGTCGTCGTCGCAAGCGGTAAACCGACGAGCCACAGCAGCCAAGCGTGTCGGTAGCCGCGAAGACTGGCGACGGTCGCCGCGGAAGAAACGGCGGCAAAGGTAAACGTCGAGTGCCCGCTGAAAAACGACAAATTATTGTCAGCGACGTCGTGGCTTTGGGCCAACAGTTCAGGTGACGCATTCACGGTGTAGGGTCGACCGCGGCCCACTGCGAATTTAACCGTTTGATTGACTGCCAACACCCCGAAGGTGGTTTCAATCATCAACAGCGCATCGACGGGAAAAGTCTCGAGCAGCGAGTCGTGCTGCCACGCGAGCAACGCATCAAGCCCCAACATCGCTACCGGCACCGCCACGAACCCCGTGAGATGACTGAGGGTACTGACTGCTGAGACGCCACTGGGGCTGGGGCTCAGTGATGGTTGAAAGGCGCTCCGTACCGCATTGTCAAAGCCGTTTGTCTCGCACCAACGACAGGTAGAAACGGCGAGATTCTTTTTGAAAACGGTCTCGGAAAGGACCCACCCAGTCACCAAGACTCCAGTGACGGGCAAGTCGATTTTGGGCTCCCAATTGAGCTTGTGTGGGGGGGCTTGGTGGAGCGCGAGCAGTAAAACAAGGCTTCCAATCATGCGGGCGCAAGGTAGCGGGTCTTGGACCGTTGGGCTCGTCTTGTGTAGAGGGCTTCTACTTTCCTTCAATGGAGTCTACAGACAATGCGGGTTGAGCAAGTCGATGTGGTGATTACTGGAGCAGGTCCATCAGGCGCGGTGGCAGCGGGGTTGCTTCGCAAGCAGGGCCACAGCGTCATGGTGCTCGAACGCGAAACGTTCCCCCGTTTTTCTATCGGCGAGAGCTTGTTGCCGCAGACGATGACGTACATCGAAGAAGCCGGAATGCTTCAAGACGTGGTCGAAGCGGGCTTTCAATTCAAGAACGGCGCTTCATTTTCATGGCGCGGGAAAATGAGCGATTTTGACTTTCGCGATAAATTTTCTAAAGGGTGGGGTACCACCTATCAGGTGCAACGCGCTCGCTTTGACCAAGTGCTGGCCAATGCCGCGCAGCGCATGGGGGCTGACGTTCGTTTTCGTCATGAGGTCACCGCGGTCGATGTCTCTTCAAAACCACACCTCACCGTGCGCGCCGACGGCGGTGAAATGTATTCGGTTGAAGCGAAACTGATTCTCGATGCGAGTGGCTTTGCGCGTCTGTTGCCTCGATTGCTCAACCTAGAACGGCCCTCAAACTTTCCAGTGAGGCAGGCTTTTTTTACTCACGTTGAAGACCGAATTCCAGCCACGGGAAATTTTGACCGAAATAAAATTCGAATAGCGGTGCACCCAGAGCACATCGATGTTTGGTATTGGCTCATTCCTTTTTCTGATGGCCGTTGCTCGCTCGGCGTGGTGGCCGAGGCTGCCTTTCTCGACCGCTATGCAGGCGATGAAATGGCAAAGCTCAAAGCGTTGGTTCAGGAAGACCCGGCGTTGCGAGAATTGCTGACCAACGCGCAGTGGGACACCCCCGCGCGCACCTTGCGAGGGTATTCCTCGAATGTGAAGCAGCTGTGTGGCCCTGGCTACGCACTGCTCGGCAACGCCGGCGAGTTTTTAGACCCTGTGTTCTCGTCAGGCGTCACCATCGCGTTGACCTCAGCCAGTTTGGCCGCCAAATGCGCTCAACGAGAATTGAAAGGTGAAAGTGTCAATTGGGAAGCTGATTACGCCACGCCGCTCCGACGAGGCGTTGACGCGTTCAGGGCTTTTGTTGAAGCCTGGTACGCTGGAAGTTTTCAAAAAATCATCTTCCACCCGGCGCCTCAGCCTGAGGTGCGCCGCATGATTTGTTCGATTTTGGCGGGTTATGCGTGGGATCAAACAAACCCCTACGTCGCTGAGCCCAAACGACGACTCAACGTTCTGGAGCAGGTGTGCGCGTAGGCATTTTCTGGCTTCTCGTCATGGCGGGTTGTGCGAGCGCACCTCAATTTGTGGGGCCATCGCGCCCACAGCCTGGGTTGGAGCTGCGTCTACCACCCGTTGCCCTCGGCAGAGAACTGCACCTCTCGCAGCGGATAACGGTCACTAGACAAGGTGAGCGGCACAGTTTTGAAGCTCAACTCGAAGTCGATGCGGCCGCGGTTCGCATTGCCGCAGTGGCTTTCGGCCAGACGGTGGCCTCACTGAGTTGGGATGGTGTCTCGCTCGAGCAACGGGTGTCTTCGCACGTTCCCGAGGCGGTAACCGCTGCACGAATTTTGAGTGATGTGCAATTGGCTTGGTGGCCGGTTGACGCCATTCGTGAGGGGCTCCCGCCTGGCTATCGCCTTGAAGAACACGCAGCCACCAGAGAAGTATTTTTGAATCAGTCTTTGGTGGTGACGGTGCATTATGAAGGGGTTGCTCCTGTCTGGCGCCAGGTGCGATTGATTCACGCTTCGTACGGTTACACCCTCGACATTGAATCGGTGGAAGCAAGCCCATGAGTGTTTACCTCCCAGAACTGGGGCTGGTGTGTGCCTTGGGCGAGGGGAAAGAACAGGTGAAGGCCGGCCTTTTTGCCCCTCGCGTCAGTGGGGTCGAAGTCAGTGATTTCTTTTCACCAAGTCAGCCCTTGGCGCTGGGCCAGGTGTCGGCCACGCTGCCTTCATTGGCAGATGTTGCACCCGTATTTCGAAGTCGCAACAACGCGCTTTTGAGTCTGGCCTTGGCTCAGATTCGCCCTGCCGTCGATGCGGTTATCGCTCAATTCGGAGCGATGCGTGTGGGCATCGCTCTGGGCACAAGCACGAGCGGCATTGCGGAAGGAGAACTCGCGCTCGGTGCGCTGACGCAGACGGGAACATTGAGCCAAAGCTTCCATTATGCAGTCACAGAATTTGGTTCTCCCGCTCGCTTTTTGGCCGCGACCTTAGGGATTTTGGGCCCCACCACCGTGGTGTCTACCGCGTGCAGTTCGAGTGCAAAGGCTTTGGCGTCTGCTGCGAGATGGCTCGAAGCTGGTCTGGTTGACGCAGTCATCGCTGGAGGCGCCGATTCATTGTGCCGCTTCACCATCGCCGGGTTTAGCGCGCTCGACTCGGTGAGCGCTCAGCGATGCAACCCGATGAGCCGAAATCGCAATGGCATCAACATCGGCGAAGCCGCGGCGCTCTTCTTGGTGACTCGAAATGAAGCGTCAGTGCGATTGGCCGGTTGGGGTGAGACTTCAGATGCGCACCACATCTCTGCTCCAGACCCGAGTGGAAAGGGCGCTGCCGCAGCGATGCGTCAGGCACTTTCGCGCGCACAATTGATGCCCGCTGAAGTGGGGTACTTGAACCTTCACGGCACGGCGACTGCCCACAATGACGCGATGGAAAGTCGCGCCGTCGCAGAAGTTTTCGGCCTCGAGGTGCCAAGCAGTTCGACCAAACCCTTGACGGGCCATACCCTCGGCGCTGCGGGGGCACTTGAAGCGGCAGTGTGTTGGCTGACGCTGCTCGACGAAATGGGCAGACTTCCGCCGCATTGGTTTGATGCAGAAGGTGACGATGCCTTGCCCTCGCTTCATTTGGTTGTTCCCGGCGAGCGGGGAATGCCGCGAGTGGCTTTGAGCAATTCTTTCGCATTTGGCGGCAGCAATGCGGCTTTGGCGTTGATTCGAAATTGATATGGCCCCGACGCAAGAGACTGCCGCTACTCAGCTGATTCCTCATCGCGGTGCGATGTTACTTATTGACCGAGTGCTGGCTCACGATGCCGAAATGGTCAGAGCCGAGGCGACTGTCAAACTCGGAGGCTTGTATGTCAAAGATGACGGTCTGCCTGGCTGGGTGGGCGTCGAGCTGATGGCGCAGACAGTGGCCAGCTGGGCAGGGCTGCAAAGGCGCGAGTTAAATCAAGACGTGCAATTGGGCTTCTTATTAGGCACGCGCCGATACGAATGTACGATGCCTGTTTTTCCTCACCATGCACGCCTTGAAATTGAAGCTCGCCTTGAATTGATTTCTGAAAATGGCTTGGCTGTATTTGATTGCCATATCTATTTCGACGGCCGGGTGGTGGCCTCGGCTCATCTCAACGTTTTTCAACCGCCGAATGTCGAGCAATACTTGAGTGAGGGTGACGATGTCTGAGACGGTGTTGGTCACGGGTTCGAGCCGAGGCATCGGTCGCGCGATTGCACTGAGAGCCGCAAAAGACGGCTTTGATGTGGTGGTGCATTGTCATTCTCGAGTCGACGATGCTCAGGGGGTGATTGAAGAAATACTGAAGTTGGGCAGGCAAGCGCGGTTGCTTGTATTTGATGTCAAAGCTCGAGCAGCAACCCGAGCGGCCCTTGAGGCCGACGTCGAAGCCCATGGCGCATATTACGGAGTGGTGTGTAACGCCGGCATCGCCCGTGACGCGGCGTTTCCTGCCATGAGTGAAGAAGACTGGGACAGTGTCATTCACACCAATCTCGATGCTTTTTACAATGTGCTGCAGCCGCTGGTGATGCCGCTGGTTCAGCGCCGCAAGCCAGGGCGCATCGTCACCATTTCTTCAGTGTCGGGGTTGCTGGGCAATCGAGGGCAAGTGAACTACAGCGCTGCGAAGGCCGGCATCATTGGCGCGACAAAAGCGTTGGCACTTGAATTGGCTAAAAGAGACATCACCGTGAATTGTGTGGCGCCTGGTTTGATTGAAACAGAAATGCTTTTAGACGAAGTGGTAAAGCATGCGCTCGAGCTCATTCCGGCACGTCGGCTGGGCCAGCCAGACGAAGTGGCAGCGGCGGTCTCATTTTTACTTTCGCCCGGGGCTGCGTACGTCACCAGGCAAGTGATTTCGGTCAACGGAGGGTTGGGCTGATGAAGCGGGTGGTGGTGACAGGTGTGGGAGCATTGAGCCCGTTGGGCAATGACTGGGCGACCGTCTTCGCCCGACTCAAGGCCAAAGAAAATGCCATCGTGGTGATGAAGTCATTGCAGGAGTACGAGGGCATGTTGACGCGGTTGGCCGCTCCGACTGCGCCATTTACGCTCGACGAAAAGACATACAATCGAAAGACCATGCGCGGCATGGGCAGGGTGGCGATGATGGCCACGCGCGCTTCTGAATTCGCGCTTCGTGACGCAGGGCTTTTTGGTCACCCGCTGGTCAAGAGTGGCTTGATGGGTATCTCCTATGGCAGTTCTTCCGGCTCTCCTGAATTTATCGCTGACTTTGGGCGCATGCTTCTCAACAAGAGTACCGAAGGCATTACAGCCACGACGTACATCAAGATGATGTCGCATACTGCGCCGGTCAATGTGGGCGTCTTCTTCGGGTTGACGGGGCGAGTCATCACCACCTCGAGTGCGTGCACGTCGGGCAGTCAGGGCATCGGGTATGCCTTTGAAACCGTGCGCTCGGGGGCCCAGGTGGCCATGCTGGCAGGCGGAGCGGAAGAGTTTGATGCCACTCAAGTTGCGGTGTTCGACACTTTGTTTGCCACCAGCACCACCAACGACGAGCCGAAGCGCACGCCGAGACCGTTTGATGCCAATCGCGACGGCTTGGTGCTGGGCGAGGGCGCGTGCACCTTGGTTTTAGAAGAGCTCGAACACGCTCGGGCCCGCGGCGCTCAAATTCTCGCTGAGATAGTGGGCTTTGGAACCAACAGCGATGGCACGCATGTCACCAACCCCAACCAAGTGACCATGGCACAATCAATTCGTCTGGCTTTACAAGACGCGAAGTTGTCACGTGAGGCCATCGGTTATGTCAATGCGCACGGTACAGCTACCGCCCAAGGCGACATCGCTGAATCGGCTGCCACGCATGCGGTGTTTGGGGAAGCGATGCCCATCAGCAGTTTGAAGAGTTATATGGGCCATACCTTGGGTGCGTGTGGAGCACTCGAAGCGTGGATGACCATCGAAATGCAGCGAGAAAAGTGGGTGGCTCCCACGTTGAATTTGGAAAACATTGACCCCAAATGCGCACCGCTTGATTACATTCGCGGCGACGCGCGGCTCATCGATACTGAGTTTACGATGAGCAATAACTTTGCCTTTGGTGGAATCAATACGTCGCTGATTTTTCGACGGTGGCCTCACTCCTTTGCTGCATAAATTTCATAGTGAGCCCTGATTTGATGCAGAATTTGCATTGATTGATATTGGTTCACCGCGCATGGGGTTGGCGTCTGGCTTGCTGAAGAAATCGTCATGACTCTCCGCATTCAAGACCTGATGAGTCGTTCTCCCCACACCATTGGTGTGTCTTTGTCACTGGCTGAGGCAGCGAAAGTGATGAAGAAGCACCACATTCGGCATCTGCCAGTGCTTGAGGCCGGCGCGTTGGTGGGCGTTTTGAGCGACCGCGATGTGCAAGTCATCACCTCGCTTTCTGAGCTCGACCCTTCTTGTATTCTGGTTGAAGAGGCGATGACACAGGCACCGTGGACCGTGGCTCCTCAGACTCCAGTGGTCGAGGTGGCGAAGTACATGGCTGATAAAAAAGTCGGCAGTGCAGTGGTGATGGAAAATGACCGGGTGGTCGGCGTGTTCACCACCACTGACGGTATGCGCGCATTGGCGGAACTGCTGACGTCAGTTCCGAAACCGAAAAAGAATAAGGCTCACTCGTAAAGTTAAAAGCGAGCCACCACCGCTGAGGGACTTAAGGGCTGCGACGAAGAAGTGCGAAGAAGAACTTTAAGCTCTTCTTTGAGTCGCCGCGATTCTTGAGCGATGTGAGCGCGCTCGGTGAGCCGATTGTAAAGAAGCCAGACTCCGATGACGATGAGCTGAAGGCCCACCACCAAAGCCATCGCTCCAATCACCAAGTACGAGTCCGTGATGCCGGCCAGTGATTCGACCAAGAAAAAGAAGCCTCCCACGGCAGTGACGCTGCCTCCACCGGCGAGCATGGCGACGGCTCCTCCGAGCCCGGTGCGAATTTGTCGAAGCGCTTCGAGGTCAATTTGAATTTGTTGAGCAGCTAGGCGGGCTTCAAAGGTGGGCTTGGCTACAGGCGCATCTTCGAGCAATGAAACGCCTTGGGGCCGACCGATTTGAGCCGTCAGGGACATCGCTATACAGGCGAGGGCGAGCACGGGCTGCACCCTACCAGGAGCTTAGAGCGTGCCCAACTGGCGCATGCGTACCAAGAGGGCTCTCAATTCATTTTCAAGGGAACGATCTTCAAGTATCGGCTCAATACCCAGTTGCTCAGCCAGATTCAGTACCGCTTGAGGCAGCTTCGCGCCTGAACGCGCCTTTAAGAAAACCGCCTGGCGTACTGCGACGGCATGGGCCGCCGCGACCTGCTCAGTCAATTCGAGCACCCGCATGGCGTCGCGAGCCGCGATGGTGCCAAGGCTGACTTTGTCTTGGTTATGGCACTCGGTGGAACGTGAGAATACCGAAGCGGGCATGGTGAGCTTCAGGGCTTCTGCAGTCCACGCTGAAGCGCCAATTTGCAAAGCTTTGAGCCCATGGCTGAGACAGGTTCGCTCACCGGTGGTGCCGATGAGGTTGGGTGGCAAACCGTGACTGAATCGGGGGTCGACCAGCAGTGCCATCTGTCTGTCCATCAAGTCGGCTAAGTTTGCGACGACGTTCTTGAGCGTGTCCATCGCCAGCGCCACGTGGCCTCCGTAGAAATGACCGCCGTGGAGTATTTGCCCGGTGTCGGGGTCAATGAGCGGGTTGTCATTGGCGCTATTGAGTTCATTCTCGATGAGGCTTCTGAGCCACGGCAGCGCATCTTCAACCACGCCGATGACGTGCGGCGCGCAACGAATGGAATATCTGTCTTGCAGCCGCGACTCGCTGCGCTCCGTGCCTTGGAGGTCTCCTCGGATCCACCCTGCGACGCGCTGTTGGCCGATGTGTGGTTTGGCGTTAAAAAGACGTTCGTCAAAGTGGTTGGGGTTGCCGCCCATGGCTGCTGAAGCCATTGCGGTGAGATGGGCGCTGAAGTGTGAAAGCCCGGCGGCACGTTCGAATGCCAAACATGCCAAAGCGGTCATCACCGCGGTGCCATTCATGATGGCAAGGCCTTCTTTGGGCTTGAGCTCGATGGGGGAAATGTTTCTTTCGCGGAAGACGTCGGCCGTGGGGCGCCTTTGGCCGTCGACGAACACTTCACGTTCACCGCACATCACTGCGGCCACATACGAAAGAGGCGTGAGGTCGCCGCTTGCGCCCACCGAGCCCTCTTGAGGAATGACGGGCAAAATGTCGTCGACCAACAATCGCTCGAGTTGCCGGAGCATCGAAAGACTCACGCCTGAGAGCCCCTGTGCCAATGACTGCAATCGCGCGGCAAGAATGGCTCTGGTCTCTTCAATGCCAAACGGAGGGCCTAAGCCGACTCCGTGGTAGGTATAAAGATGGCGCGCCAATTCGGGGACCAGGTGCGGCGGCACAGGCACAGTGACTGAATCGCCGTAGCCCGTGGTGACTCCGTAGATGACACCGCTCTCGGCCAGTGTGCGTGCGACGTGTGCGGCTCCGGCTTCGATGCGGGAAAGGAAGTCTTCGTTGCCGGAAAGGCGGCCGGCTCGTTCTCGGCGAGATAAGGCGGTGACGTCTTCGATACGCAAGGGGCGACCGTCGAAAGTAATCGGCTGCTTCATACAGCTATTGCTCGTAGCGTTAAGCGGAGCGGGTTGCAGCAGTTTATCGGGCTGCTCTTTGGTACAAGGCGCGCGGCATGTGGGTCGGAATTCTTGTATTCAGCCTCTTGTCCCAGGTCGCCGAAGGCGAAGACGGTGGGGTGGTTTCTCAACCAGATGCCGGCCCAGTGATTGAGGCCCCTTCTGCGCAGTGTCAAGGTTCACCCCAGTACCCGGTATCTGAAAGAAGCAGTGGCATCGAAGGTGATGTGATGGTTCGCATCACCTTGAATGCTGACGGTGGGGTGGTCGAGCAGACCGTCAATTCTTCGTTGGGGCCTGCTTTCGAAGCCGCGGCGCTTCAATCTCTTGGGTCATGCCAGCTGATTCCGGCTCGAGTCGATGGGGTGTCTGCGCCCTCAATCATTGAATTGTCGATACATTTTCTGCCTCCGGTACTTCCGTGGACTTTGGCTGGGGAAGTGGTGGGTGAGCTCGGGCAAGCTTTGCCCCAAGCCACGGTGAGCTTGGCGGGGCAAGAAGTAGGCACTGACGACCAAGGCCACTTTTCCATCATTTTCGATGCGCTGCCGCCCGGTGACGCGTGGGTGACGGTGGACAAAGAAGGCTACGCACTCAAAGGTTTTCCGGAAATATTTCGCAGCGGCCAGCGAACGACGGTGCGTTACGCGTTGGCGAAGAGCCGTGGTTTTGAGACTCGAATTGAGGGAAGCCGATTGTTGGCTTCGGTGCCTGATGCTGATCGATCTCCTCAGGTGAGTCGTTTCTCACTGACTCGCGCTGACATTGATCGCACTCCGGGGGCGTTAGAAGACATCTCGCGCGTGGTGCAGCAATTGCCAGGTGTGGCTGCAGACCCTGATTTGTTGGCCAACTTTTTTGTTCGCGGTGGCGGGCCAGACGAGACCATTGTTTTTATCGATGGTGTTCCGCTTTCAAACCCATACCACTTGGGTGGTTTTGCCAGCATTGTGAACCCGTTGTTGATTGAATCGGCCGATTTTTTTGCCGGAGCGGCGCCTGCTCGTTACGAGCCTGCACTCTCGGGTGTGCTTGATGTTCGGTACACGCGCGGCGATGTCAAAAAGGTGAAAGTCATTGCCGACGTGTCGATGCTGACGGGGAAAGTTCGGGCTGATGTACCTTTGGGTATTGAAGGGCTCTCAGCTGTAGTGAGTTTTCGGCGCAGTTATTTTGAAGCCTATTTTGCGGTGCTCAAGGCATTTAATCTCTTTGGGCAAAATGTAGTGGCCCCAGAGATCACTGAAGCATTTGTCCGCGTCGCTTACCGGCGAGGCAAACACCTCACCATGTTGACGTTTACGCATGCATCAGACGGGTTCAACTTCGTGGTGAAGCCTGGGGAAGAGGTGTTGATCAACTTTGCCGGAGATCTCAAACTCGCCAATTCGGCACAGATTGTCAGCTTGAGACATGAAGTTGATCTCCCGGGAGACAGCGAGCTCACTTTCACGGGCGCGTATTTGAGAGATGCAAATGCTTTTGATGTCGCGGGTACGGTTGATTTGGCGACGGCGGCGTTGAGGCATGACGTGGTGTTGCGAGGCGACCTCAAGTGGGTGTTTTCCAAAAAGAATCGCAGTTCAGCAGGCATTCAGTATGCGTGGCGGCAAATCGACCTTACAGGCACGGTGGCTGACAATCGTTCAATCGCTCCATGGGCTCGGGAACCTATTGTGGATACGCATCGGCCCGTCTTGGCCATTTCACCCTCGCTTACCCGGCACTTGTTGTCTGCGTATGCAGAACATACTTTTGTGCCGATTGAGCCTTTAGCGTTTGAAGGGGGGCTGCGGGGTCAATACGACGTGTGGAATGGTATTTTTACGGGCTCAGCGCGATTGGCAGGCGCATTGACGTTGCCCACCTTGACCGTCCTCAAAGTGTCCACAGGGTATGTATTGCAACCGATACAAACCCCCTTGGCCCTCGATCCGACCTACGGAAACCCTTCCTTGCAACCCGAGCGCAGTGCGCAACTCATCGGCGCGGTTGAACAGCCGCTGCCCTTTGAAGCACTCCTACGGGTGGAAGGGTGGAGCAAGTGGCTTTCAAACTTAGTGGTCAACCCCGATTCAGCAGCGGGAGTCGCGGAGCGTGAAAGCAATGGACTTCCGGTGTATACCAATGACGGGACGGGCCACGCGTACGGCGTTGACGCCATGTTGTTCGGGCGAACCAAACAATTCTCATACAACTTGGGCTTAGGGGCACTGTCAGCGACCCGTGCAAACCCTCTGGCGACGGGCCGAGCTCGCTACCCTGTGCAGTGGGAACAACAATTCACCGCGGCGGCAGGTGTTTCTTGGTCACCGAATTCGAAGTGGCTTTTTTCGACGCGTGCCAATTTCCGCACCGGCCGGCCCTACACTCCAATAGAAACTTTTACTGCGGATGCGAGCGGAAGTTATTGGGTGCCACAGTTTGGCCGAACTTCAGGGGCCCGTTACCCGTTCTTCTTTGAACTCAATCTGCGAGGTGAGCATCGCTTTCAGTGGGGACCCCTTTCATGCGCCGTCTACGCTGAGGTGTTGAACGTCACCAACACCATGAATGTCTTTTCGTGGGTGTATGGAGAGGGTGATGTGGCGAATCAAGTGCAACCCAATCAAGGTCGGTTCACGCATTTGCCGATTCGACCGTTTATTGGGTTGCGGGCTGAGTATTGATTTATCTACAACGGCGTCACCCAGGCATTCGAACGTGTGCCATCCCATGTCGATGTGGTGAATACGAGCTTTGAACCATCGGCAGAAAACGTGAATGCCCCAAGCTTCGTGGTGGCATCGCTGCGAACGATGACTCGCCTCGACATGGTGTCGAGATCGATTACGGACAAGCTCACGTCGCGCCAAGTGCCAGTTGTCGAACGAAGTGCAATGCGTCGGCTCTCAGTATTGCTAACCACTCGTAGAATAGTCTCTGACTCTTGATTCAAGCGTTGCGCACTTGGTTGGTCAAATCGAATGATGATCTTTGTCGATTTGCCATCAACAATGTCATCAACGAGAAATCCGCCCGGAATGGCTTGGTAGCTCGCAAAGGCGCTTTGATGGCGCACGACGAGTGATTGTGTTGATGGGCGATAGGTGCTGAACGTATAACCTCCATCGGTATTGGGTTCTCTCAGCACAAAAAATTCCTCCCTTTTTTCTGCAAAAACGTTGTCTAAATTGACCATGGGTAAGAAGGGTTGAAC
>JAYUVR010000238.1:0-2229 GCA_043753955.1 Archangium sp.
GAAGCTGATGTGGAAAAAGCAAAAGGGCAAGTTCATCTCCTCACCCCCCAAGATTGACCTTAAGGCGCTTCGTCGCTGGGCGAAGTTTTACCAAACCAGTTTTTGTACCCGAGCTTTACCGACGTGGGGTTGAAGACTTCCCCTCGCTTCTTGTCGACTACGAACCATTTGCCCTTGGTTTTGCCAACCAGGTAAGCGGCCTTTTCGCCCTCGGCCATGCCCCTGTCTGCCACTTGAAAGTTATCTTCCACGGTCTCAACCATAAAAGCGCCAGGCACAATCAAAGAGGCTGCGCCCACCTTAAAACTGTGAAGCCAAGAATCGGTTTTCTCGTGAAACCAAGGCGCCATCGGGTGATCTTCTTTTCCCATGCGCTTCTTCCTTTCAGCGATGGCTGAAAGTGTTTGGGGGTGGATCCACTTCTTGGCTTCGGCCCATTTCTTCGCCTTCACGGCCACGAGGTATTTTTGGAGAAGCGCTTTGGCTTCTTTCGCTTCAGGCGTGTCGCTGTCTGCTGTTGATTCAGGCGCAGCTTCCGCGGCGGGGCCTTCTGTTCCTTGCGCAGACGCTGCGTGCGAAAACAAAGCGAGGAAGAGCAAAGTAGCGGTGCGAGTCATGAAGAACTCCAAAGGAAAGTGACATCGTGAGTGTGAGTGTCGCCACTCGACCACGCAAGTTACCACTTACCTGCAGATTCATTGGTCGCCTAGGCTAAGCGCACCTTGCCCGGTTCGGACCCTGTAAACATTCTCGTTGTCGATGACGACCGCAGCGTTCAACGCGTGCTCGCCGACACCCTGACGAAAAATGGCTTTGTGGTTACTGTCGAGCGGGATGGCGCCTGGGCCGTCAAAACATTTGAGAAAAAAACCTTCGACGTGGTGCTGCTCGATTTGTTGTTGCCGGGGCTCAGTGGGTATGAAGTCGCCGCGCAAATTCGCGCCCTGACCAAAGGGCGACACGTACCGATAGTGATGATTTCTGGCATCTACAAAGGCCCTTCCCATTCTAAAGAAGCGATACAGAAATATGGAGCGGTGGCGTTGCTGGAAAAACCGCTCGATCTCCAGTTGGTACTCGACACGCTAAAATCGGCGTTGGGCAGTGCCTACCCAAGCCCCGTCGCGGCCACGCCTCCGCCGCCACCGCTTGAGGAAGATCACGTCACGGGCGAAATCTTGGCCGATGAAACACAACGAGAAGAAGTTGTGGCGGTCGAAAGCAACGTTCTTCTCACTACGATTGACTCAACTTCGCAGCCCACAGAGCCACACGCACTGTGGGGTAATTTTAGCCAAACGGCATTCGCCTCAATTCTCGCAGAGGCCTACCGCAGTCGATTCAATGGCGCGATTCGTCTTCGACGACGAGACGTTAAAAAGATTGTCTACTTCCGAGACGGAACGCCCGAATTAGTGAAATCAAACCTGCTGGTCGAGTGCCTCGGGCGGGTGTTGGTTCGCGAGCGATTGATCAGCGTGGCTGAATGTGAAGAATCGCTGCGACGAATGCGCTTGAGCAAACGATTTCAGGGCACGGTATTGATTGAAATGGGTTGTTTGAGCCCACACAATCTCCAGCATTCTCTTTCTCTGCAGCTGCAACACAAGATGTACGACGTCTTCAGTTGGGACGAGGGGGAATATCAACTTGTCCCCGGTGCGCCGCTCCCGGCAGAAACGGTCTCAATTGGTCTGACGTGCGCCCAATTGATCAGCGACGCAGTCAAGCGCACCTATGACGCCGTACGGCTGGCAAAAGTCTTTTTTGGCCATGACTTCGAATATGTGCACCCTTCGGCCGAACCTCTTTATGCACTGCAAGATGTCGGGCTGATTCAAGAAGAAGAAGAACTCCTTAAGCTCGCAGATGGGCACAAGACGTTGGCGACGCTCAGAGCCTTAGAAATCTTGCCGCCTTTCGAGACAGACCGATTCTTTTTTGCCATGGCGTGCGCTCAAATGATCGCCTTTAAGATCAGCCCGGCGCCCGGCAAGCCGCATCATTCTTTGCCTGAAATGCCTCGTCTTGAGGGCCGCCCACCTCCGTTACCATCGCGCCCCCCGCCTCCGCTCAAAAGCAGCAAGACGCCTCCGCCGCTGGTGGCAAAGTCGGTCAGTCCCTTGCTCCCTGAATTTTCAGAAGTGGTCAGTCTGCCTCTTCTTTCCATTCGTGAGGGGGTGCAGCGAGAGACCCTGGCTGCCACGCTCACTTCGATGCGTCGCAAAA
>JAYUVR010000239.1:0-6076 GCA_043753955.1 Archangium sp.
CAAGCCATGCCCAATTTGAGAGCAGAACAACTCGTTCGCGCTCGAATTATTTGGTCAGTGGAAGAGGGGTTAACCATCCCCACTGTTTCGGTGCTTCGACAAGCGGGGAAGACCTTCGTCTACGTGGTTGAGGGTGGCAAAGCCAAGCGAGTGGTGGTGACGCTCGGGCCAGTGCAAGGCGGTCAATACGTTGTCACCGAAGGCCTAAAGGCAGGTCAGCAAGTCGTCACCTCCGGCGTTCAGCATGTGATGGATGGCGCGTCTGTGACTGCCTCTGCTGGGAAGAGTTCATGATTTCGTTTTTCATTCACCGGCCGGTGTTGTCGTCGGTGTGCTCGCTTTTGATTGTGTTGATGGGCGCGCTGGCGATTCCGACGCTTCCGGTAGCGCAGTACCCAAGCCTCGCTTTGCCACAAGTCACGGTGTCGGCGTTTTACCCCGGTGCCAGTGCCGAGACGGTTGAGTCTTCTGTCACCACTCCGCTCGAGCAACAGCTCAACGGTATCGAAGGCATGAAGTACATGACGTCGAGCAGCGGCAGTGACGGAGTGTCCAACATTTCCATCGTGCTCGAGCCCAAGCGCAATGTCGACGTTGCTGCCGTCGAAGTGCAAAACCGAGTTCAAATGGCATCAGCCGTGTTGCCCGCGGAAGTTCGCCAAAACGGAATCAGCATTTTCAAAACCGCGGGCAGCTTCGTCTTGGCAGTCGCCATCTTCGACGAGTCAGGTCAGTACGACACACAGTTCATTTCGAACTATGCCGAAATTTACATGAAGGATGCCGTGCGCCGGGTCAAAGGCGTGGGCAATGTAGAAATCTTCGGTGCGCGCCGGTTTGCAATGCGCATTTGGTTACACCCCGCCAAACTCGCCAGTCGAGGGTTGACACCGATTGATGTGGTCAACGCGCTCCGGGAGCAGAATTTGCAAGTTGCTGCCGGTCAGATTGGTCGGCCGCCAGCGCCTGAAGATCAAACGTTACAAATCAATATCACTGCGCAAGGCAGACTGTCTTCAGTTGAAGAATTCGAAAACGTCATTGTCAAAACAGCAGCGAATGGTGGGCTGGTAAGAATCAGAGACATCGCTCGGGTGCAATTGGGCGCGGAAGATGAGAGTGGGGTGCTGAGCTACAACGGTAAATTCGCGGCAGGGCTTGGCGTCTCACAGCTCCCCAATGCCAACGGGTTAGACGTTGCGCGACTGGTCAAAGGAGAACTGGAACGACTTGGTGCTCAATTGCCGCGAGGGCTGAAATACGAGGTCGCGTTCGATTCGACTGCTGCAGTAGATCAATCGATTGACGAAGTGCTCCTCACTCTGGCCGAAGCCATCTTTTTGGTTGTGTTGGTAATTCTCGCGTTTCTGCAGGGCTGGCGCGCGACTATTATTCCGACCATCGTCATTCCGGTTTCGTTGGTGGGTACGTTTGCCTTTGTGAAGTTGATGGGTTTTTCCATCAACACGTTAACGCTGTTTGGGCTAACCCTCGCCACCGGCTTGGTTGTCGATGACGCTATCGTCGTGATTGAGAATATTTCGCGTCACCTGGAAGCAGACCGCTCGAAGACGCCACGACAGGCAGCCTTGATTGGAATGCAGGAAGTTTTTGCTCCCGTGATTGCGATTTCGCTCGTTTTGATTGCTGTGTTTGTTCCGGTGTCTTTCTTCCCGGGTAGCACGGGCATCATCTATCAACAGTTCGCGTTGACCATTGCGTTTTCCGTGGCCATTTCGACCTTCGTCTCGGTGACCTTGACGCCTGCCTTGTCTGCGTTGCTCCTGCACCACGTGTCAGAAGACAAGTGGATTGGGTTTCGCTGGGTGGACCGAGCGTTGGGCGCGCTCCAACGAAATTATGGTCGAGCGCTTTTGCCCTTGGTGAAGCGACCGTGGCTGGGGTTGGGGCTTTTTGTACTCTGCGTAGCGGCGACTGGCATTGTCTACACCCGAGTTCCCACCGGGTTTATTCCCGATGAAGACCAAGGTTGGTTCATTGTGGCCATGAGTGGCCCCGATGGCTCTTCGCTCCGGCACACCCAGAAAGTATTGGACCAAGTCTACGAAGCGCTCCGCACTGAGGAAGATGTGCGCAAAGTCTTCGCCGTGGGCGGTTGGGCATTTGGCGGGAGCGGCCCCAACCGCGGCGTAATGTTTGTGAATTTGAAAGACTGGTCGGAACGAAAGGGTGGCGAGCACACTTCAGCCGCAGTGATTGACAGATTGCGTGGAAAGTTTGCAGCCATCACCGATGCGCAGGTTTTCGCATTTCCTCCTCCTCCGGTGGAAGGCATTGGGAGTTTGGGCGGCTTTCAGATTCAACTCGAAGACCGAGCGTTGCAAGCTTCACTGCAAGATTTGTCTGACGCCGTCAAAGCGGTGGCAGAGAAGGCGAGCAGCACGGGCGCGGTGACCGGCGTGTACAACACCTTCACTGCAGATGACCCCCAGCTCTTCGTTGAGGTCGACCGCGAACGGGTGAAGGCCCTGAACATCAGCTTGGATCAAGTCTTTGGCACGCTGCAAATCGCCATGGGCTCTTCGTACGTCAATGATTTCGATTTCGCCAACCGGGTGTACCGAGTCTTTGTTCAATCAGACGCCAAATTCCGAGACAACGCTGAAGACATTGGCTCTTTGTACGTGCGCTCGCTCGGCGGCGCGATGGTGCCGCTCGATAACTTGGTGAAGGTGAAACCAAAAACATCTGCGCAAGGCATCAACCACTTCAACATGTTCCGGTCGGTGGAACTGAGCGGCTCGGCAGCGCCGGGTTTCAGCACCGGACAGGCAATTGAAGCCATGGAGGCGGCGGCGAAAGAAGCGCTGCCCCAAGGTTTCTCGTATGAATGGTCAGGCCTAACGCTCGAAGAAATTGAATCGGGTGGGCAGACGGGAATCATCTTCGGCTTGGGTTTGCTCTTTGTCTTTTTGGTCCTGGCCGCGCAATACGAGAGTTTTGCTTTGCCAATCGTTGTTGTGTTGACGGTTCCGTTGGCCATTCTGGGAGCGTTGGGGTTGCAAGGTCTGCGTGGTCTTCCCAACGACGTCTTCTGCCAAGTTGGAATGGTCATGCTCATTGGTCTTTCCAGTAAGAACGCCATTCTCATTGTCGAGATGGCGAGGCGTCTGAGAGAAGAAGGCCATTCCGCGATGGATGCAGTGGTTCAAGCGTGCGAGCTGCGACTCAGACCTATTCTCATGACTTCCATTGCCTTCTTGTTGGGGGTTTTGCCGCTGGTTTTTTCGAGCGGAGCGGGTTCAGCGGCCAGAAGTTCACTCGGTACCGCAGTCTTCGGTGGAATGGCGCTTTCGACCGTATTGACGCTCTTCTTCACGCCAGTGCTATTCATTCTCGTGGACAAGCTGCAACGGCACTCGGCGGACAACGTACAAGTGGCTCAACCTGTACAACAACACTGAGCGTCGAAGCGGGTGCATTCAGAACGTCTTCGCAGACAGGGTTTCGAGACATGCGGCAGACCCGCCTCGCACGGGTGGATCAAAGCACACCGGTTTACCAGGGCCTCCGGTGTCGCAGGTTCCGTCGGGCGTTTGCGCACAGGCCACTTCTATTCCAGCGCGAGCGCAGTGATAGCCGCACCACAGCCGACCTGATTGGGCAATACATTCAGCAGCAGGCGTGGCTTTTCCTTTGGCGCAGATGACTATTTTGTCTGGGTCAAAGCAACTGGGAGCCCCTCCTGCTTCAGCACAGACACCAAAGGGTGTTTTTGCACATGCCAATTGCCCGCTACCGGCTACACATTTGTAACCACACGCCACTTGTCCGTCTTGGGCTTTGCATATTGGAGCGGGAATGGCGTGACCGAAGATCCCGTACACTTCCGGGGGAGGATCAAAACAAAGCAACATTCCATATTCACGAGTGCACACCCCTTTGGGCGTTTGAGCGCATGCGACTTTCAAACCTTCACGTTTGCAGTCGTAGCCGCAGGCAATGCTCGCGCCTACGCTCTCACAGCTGGGCTTCGGGAGCGGACCTGCTCCCCACGCAGCTTGCAACCATGTCGGAGGGTCGAAGCACACGACCGTTTGACTGTTCTTGGCACACACTCCCGTTGGGCTCTGAGTGCATTGAGCCCGCTCGCCATTGTCGATGCATTCATAACCACATGAGCGCGTGCCATTGACGGTGACACATTTCTGAACTGGTTGCGCAAGCAACCACCACGAAATCACAGTGAGGAGCATGAATGTGATGACTGTAGCTTTGTTCCCCTCAGAAGCACATTTTTTGCCGCTGATGTTTTGCGAAATGCGATGGCTGACTTTTGAAAAAGAACAAGAAGATGGTCAGCACAAATGATGTGGACCTAGGCCTTCGTTTTCGACGCGTAGGCCACTGGGCAAAACAGGTTCAGTGTCTCATCGTGTTCGTTGGAGCTCCGCCCTGTTTCTGCCCGACGCCGAACAAGCCGAGCCCTGAAAGCGCGGCGTGACACCCGATCAGCCGCAGACCAGCAGCTGAAAAGGCACGTGCAAAGCGCGACTCATCGAAACGGCCGTAGCCGCGAGAGACGATTTTCCAAAGAATCATGCTGGTCACGAACCGGGGCTCTTTGAATGTTTGATGAAGAATCGCTGGGGGCAGCAATAGATCTTCTTTAGAATCAAGCGGCTCGAGAAATGCGCAGAAGCCCCCTGGCTTGAGAACGCGAACAGTCTCGGTCAATACCGCGGCCACGTCAGGCACCAGGTAGAGAAAACTGTGGCCGGTGACGGCATCAAAGCTTCCGTCGGGGTACGGGAGCTTCATGGCGTCGCCAACATGAAATTCGACGCCATTTTGATAGCGCATGAAGCGCTGCCGAAACTTGGCCAACCCAATCATTGTTGAGCTGATGTCGATTCCCGTGACGCGCAGTCCGGGAACTTGGTCGACCATTCCGAAAGCGCTTTCGCCGGGGCCGCAGCCCAAATCCAGCACCTGCTGCCCCTCTTTGAGCTCGCACAGCTCGGCCAGCTTGCCCCCGTGTGTTCTCCATATCGGTTGCGCAGTGATTAACGCGTAAGGCAAGGCCCCGAGCTCAAAGACCAGATTTCGAAGGGGCAGTCGCATCAAGCTACCCTAACTGACAACGAGATCAGGCGTTGCTCTCTGGCCCTTGGTTGCTTGGCCGAAATGGTAGTGTCGTCGACGAAATCAATCGCAGTCATCTGAAGCATCGCAGCGAATGCTCTAATGCGTTTAGCGGATGACCACCGCGGTGTTTGCCTTCAGGCCCTCAAGGAATTGATAGGTGGCGTAGCTTCCCAGAACGCGTTTGACGTAGCCCCGCGTCTCATCGACCGGAATCTCTTCAACCCACTCATCGAGGTCGGCCCCATCAGACCTTTGGAGCCACCGATTCACCGCGTTGGGTCCCGCGTTGTAACTGGCGATGGCATGAGCCGCGTTGCCTTCGAACCGGCGTTGGAGAGACCCCAAATACGCCGAACCCAAACGCACATTCCCTGACGGGTTGAGCAACGAGATCGTCGACATCCGAGGCCCCTTGAGAGAACGGGCTACTTCCGCGGCCGTTTGCGGCATCAGCTGAGAGAGCCCCAGTGCTCCCGTTGACGACCGGGCCTTGGGGTTGAAGCCACTTTCTTCTCGAATGAGAGCCAGCATTAAGTCAGGGTCTACCCCGGCTGCACGGCTATGCTTTTCGACCATCGAACGCAGCGGAGGCTTGGGGTACGCGGCGGAACACAACGCCCGCGCTTCTGCAGGGGTAGGGGGGCTTAAGCCTTCGCGCAGAAAGACCCGGGCTACGATGCCCGCGTGAGTCGTATGTCCTTGTTCCCAAAGAATGTGGAAGAGCAATCGAACTGACGCCTCTGAAAGTCCTTGGCGTTCCACTCTCAGCAATTCAGCAGCGAACTGCCGTTCGCCCAGTCGCATCAGTTCGATGCCTGTTCGAAAGTGCGGGTCCTTCGCCATTGACCCGGCGTCGATCGGCCACACCGAGAGTTCTTCGGCAACGCTCCAGCTGGGCTCCTTGGGCACTTCCTGCATTCGGGAACGAGCGAGATACCCGTAGTAGCCGGCCACTCCTTCTTCGGCC
>JAYUVR010000240.1:0-6001 GCA_043753955.1 Archangium sp.
CCCGCAAGACCGGGAGTCTGTTCGAAACCAGGAGCCACTCTGCCCGCAAGGCGGAGCTCATTCTTCTCGCTGAGCGCCAATGTTCCCCCGACTTCAAGCGGTATGCGTAAGCCCCGTTCGCCTGGCGAAGAAATGTGAATTGCAGTCAACAATTCACCCCCCGCAGCGATGGTGAGGCCCAGTGAGCCTCGGTGATCAAACCGCTGTTGAGCCCATGACTGCCCTGAGCCCAAGAGCAGTACCGCAATGCCGATGATTCCGCGCATGACGGCTGATCAGCGCTGCCGACGACGGCGCAAAAGCGAAAGTGCCCCGAGCGCGAGCAACTCAACAGCTGCCGTACTTGAGCACCCCGTCGTTTGCTCCTGATTCGAGGCCTGAGCGGCCAATTCGGGCCTCAGTGCCACTTGAGGAGGGCGGTACTTGGCTTGACCGACATTTCCGAACTCATCGCGAGCAAAGACAGTCACCCCACCCTGCGCCTCAACTGCCGAAAGTGAAATTTCTCGGGCCGGCCCGAATGAAGAGACGGCCTCTTCACCCAACTGGTAGGCGTATTCGAGGTGATTCACGGAAACCACATCGCGAGCCGTCACCAAGAGTCGATCGATAGCGGTGTCAGCGCGCAACGAAATTTCAGGCGCTTCCCAGTCGACGACAAAACCAACCTGCTTCGCACTCGAAATGCCATGCGGCTCATCGGCCATGCGCGCACGCACATAAATGACGTGCTTGCCCTGCATCAAAAACCGCGCGTGAGAAACAGAAAGTCGGCCCTCAGTCGCCGGAACAAAATCTGTCCACAAACCTTCATCAATTTTGAATGAATACTCTGCAGTGCCCGCCATGCCCATGGTGCGCACTTCAAGTTCAGCTCGCGGCCAAGGCAACGCATGGGTGCCCGTCAAACGCATCTCTTCAGCTTTGGGCATGTAACTGTCTTTGAGCGATGCCATCAGTTGCGGCGCCGCGTACGCACACATGCCATTGGCCGGGAGCATTTGTGCATAGACACCCAGGTGATCAAACGCCTCGGTGCCCGCAATTCGCCCCAGGCCCTTAATCTCATTCACCTTGAGTTTAAATCCCCCGAGTGCAGGCAACGTGGTGGGCTTCAAGGCCTTCGCAATGGCTGGCTCAGCCAAACCGATGACCGCAGGCACCAACTCAGCCAACACCTTGGGATCTTCTGCCAACATTTCGGCGTTTGAGGTGCGGATGTTTGAAATGAGCGTCTTGATGTCGCCCAGCGCCGGAGTCACCTTGTCGCACCCTTCAAAGACGAGCGAGAGCGGCAGTGAGATGTCGGCCGTGAGCGTAAACAAGCGTGCGTAGCGATCATCGATCATCGCGTAAAAATCGATGCTGAGATCAGGCAAGGTGACCAGCAACAGAGGCTTGATCGGCTTCTTGGTGGCAGGGTCGTAAGTGCCTTCTCCGAGCTTCACCGTCGGTGCTCGCGCCGGGCGAAGTGCAATCATCATCGGGGCGTCTTTGCCATCGCGCGTCGCCAATTTTCCCAACGACTGAAGGAAGGTCTTAAACAGGCCTGTGGTGATCAACCCAATGCTGTCGGTGGTGAGATTGAGACACAGCGCTCCGGCTTGATGTGCACTCCAAAAAGCATAATTGAGAAAGTTCGACGAGAGTCCTAAGCCCACATGGAATGGCGAATTGGGCATCGCTTCCCCGTCGAAATCAGGAAACGTGACGGGAATGACCGCCGGAGGTGCGAGCGTGGGCACACAAGACGACACGGCCGCAGGTTGCACGCCCACTCGAGTGCCGAAACTCATGCTCCCGCCACCATTGGTCGTTTCCTGAACCGAAACCATGGCCCCGGCAGCGATGGAAAGTTCCATCTCTGAGTTGCTTGGAGCTCCGAATGAGCCGAGCAACTCACCCAAGTTGAGTTTGCCTTCGGTGCCGAGAAGGCGAGGTACGCACGCCGTTCCCAGTTTGCAGATTTTTTTGTCGAGGTCGCAGGCTGACGGGCTGTTGCTCCCATCGGTAGTGCGGGGACATTCCGCATCGGCGGTGCAGGGCAAACACCCTATGGTCGCTAAGGTGTCGGTGATCTGTTTCTGCAACGGGTCTGAAATGAGGCCCAAGATGAAACTCTTGAGGGCATCCCAATCAGCGATGTTGCAATAGATTTTGCCGCAGTTGTTGTCGTCATCGATTTTAAGATCATCTCCATCGATACATTCTGGTTTAGGCGGAGCACCTGAAGCGCTACAGGCTTGGGTCCCCGTAAGACCGCTCAGTTCAAAAGCGAGCAGCTTGTCGAAGCGATTGTCGATAGAAAATTTCACCGTAGCGCGGAGCCGATTGTCGGGAGTGCCACTGCGCGCAGTATTAAAGTCGATGACGCATTTGACCGGCGAAGTGCCTACGCAACCCGAGACGTTGCGCTTCACCGTGTCGACGTACAGCGGGTCTGTGTCGATGGACACCTGAATGGTGGCGTCGATGCTGTCGGGCGCCTTCGGCACCAATGCAAAACCAGTCACCGTTATTTTGATCTTCGCATCAACATCTTTCGAATCGCACTTTCCATCGTTGTTGCCGCAGCTCTCATTGGTGCAGCCCACCCCGCCTTGGTCTGCGATGACGAAGTCACCTATCGTGGGGATCGCGGTGACTGAGCACGGTACCGGGAGCTCAATGGTGCCCCCAGGCGCAAACGCGTTGACCACTTCTGACCAATTGGAATTCAGATACGCCACGCCCGATGGCGACAGACGCAAGCTGATGCCGTGATCACTCTTCGGGCCGGTGTACCGCGTGCCCGCTGGGAAGGGCGTCAATGAAGCACACCCCCCACTGCACCCAGCACCGCTGCCAGAGCACCCCAAGCCGACACCCAGCATCACCATCAGGGTGAAGAACTTCGATCGCGCAGAGCGCATGGTCGAACAAGCAGCTTTCATGAAATGACGACCTTCCACGGGCGGGGATAAAGAGCAACCGAACCTAGCAGCACCTGGGAGCGAAAGGAGACATTGGATAAGTGACTCATCGCGTCAGTGACCCACCTCTACAACGCTGCGTTTGACAGTCGTCGGCAGCGCATCGTTGAGGCGCCCAGAGCGGAAAGGTTCGAGATCGACCGCCACAAACATGAAGCCTTCTGCCTTGATGGCTGCACAAACAGCGTCTCGTGTGGGTGGGTCAAACATGCGCTGAAACTCTTCGGCCGCCAATTCCAAGCGAGCGACCTCGTGATGAAAGCGCACTCGGAAATTGACGAAGCCCAAGTTGCGCACGGCTTTTTCGGCTGCGCCTACTTGCTTCAAGCGCTCTACCGTCACCTGGGTGCCGTAAGGCAGTCGCGAAGCCAAACACGCCATCTGCGGCTTGTCCCAAGTGGGGAGCCCCAAGCGCTTCGACCAAGCACGCACTTCAGCTTTGGTGAGCTGCGCTTCGGCCAAGGGAGAACGCACGTGACGTTCTTGAGCCGCTTTGTGGCCGGGTCGGTGGTCTTTCTTGTCATCGGCATTGAAACCATCGAGCACCACTGCCAAACCCAATTCGGCCCGATGTTTTTCAGTCAGTGCATAGAGCTCATTTTTACAGAAATAGCACCGGTTCGACGGGTTTGCGGCGTAGCGAGGGTCTTCGAGTTCTTTCGAATCGACAAGCACGTGTTTCGCTCCGATTTGCGTGGCCAACGCGCGCGCCTCTTCGGCTTCGTCAGCAGCAACCGAAGGAGACAATGCGGTCAAGGCCACCGCACGAGCGCCGAGTTGTTCAACAGCCAATTTCAACACCAGCGCCGAATCAACCCCGCCCGAAAACGCAACCAGCGCCGAGCCGAGGTGCCGTAACGAAGCATTTAACGCATCGAGCCGCGCTGCTGATTGAGCGCAGAGGACATCAACTTGCGCTGGCGTAAGTACAGGAGGCTGAATCGAAATCGGTGACGACGACATGCTACGCGCATAGCGAAGGCGCGCAGCAGAGTCGAGACACTCAAAATCAAAAGCTACTTCTTGCTCTTCTTCTTGCCAGCCTTGGGCGCTTTCGCAGCCTTCGCCTGCTTTGGAGCCTTTGGTGCTTTCGCAGGCTTGGCTGCTTTCTCAGGCTTCGCCGCCTTGCCCTTCTTCGGCGGCTTCACGCTCAATTTCATCTTGGTGCCGGTGATGATCTTCAATTCATCGACGGTCATGTAAGAGAGGTCGAGGAGCGACTGGAACACCTTGAGGCCACCTTCATCGATGCCTTCGATGTTGGTGTGAATGGTGACTTCAGCCGAACTTGGCGGCTGATAGGGCTCAGTGATGCCCACGAAGTTGGGAATCTCGCCTGCCAACGCCTTCTTGTACTTGCCCGTCGTGTCCCGCTTGATGAGCTCATCGGTGGGACAGTCGACGTAGATTTCGATGTAGCGCTGAATTCGTCTGCGATTTTCGTCGCGAGACTGCTTGTCTGGGCTGGCACAAGCCACCAACGTCGCCACCCCGTGACGCGTCAGCGCATCGGCCATAAACCCCAGCCGCCTGGCGATCATCATTCGCTCTTCTTTGGTCGCGCCTTCGACGTCTTTCCAGAGCTCTTCCTGGAGATCGTCTTCGTCGAGAATTTCAACTTTTCTACCGACTTGGCGCAGTCGAGCTTCGATGTATTGCGCCAAAGTCGTTTTCCCTGCCCCCAACATGCCTGTCAGCCAGACTGTGAAGCCCGTTTCTTGCGCCATTGCGTGTACGCTCCGATGCAGAAGGTCCCGCAGACCTTGGTGGTTACTGCTGCCGCGGGCAGAAAAGACGCGGCTCTATAATCCAAAGCGCGCCCTTCCTGAACAGGAAAGCGCCCGTCCCGCTAAACTATTTAAGATTAGGTCGCTTTTTCTTTGAAAAAGCACCGCCAAAACCTGTTGCAGGTTGTATCAATGCCGCGAACAGCGGCCGGGAGGGGTCGCTTTGAAGTCACTCCCCACGCACGAAAACAACCCCAAGGGGGCGGCCCAACCCAATGCCAAGTGCTGGACGATCAGTGCCCCTAAGCTGCCGGCCAGCGAGGCGCAGTCGGGGCTGCCCCGGGTGAGGATTTGTGTGGTCGCGGTGAAGCAGTCAGCACAGGCCTCGGCGCTGCGAAAAGCGACCCCTGCCCCGAGCACCACTTGAACGGGCGCTGTTGAAGTGGTTCCCCAAGGCATGAGTTCTGCGATTGCTGGCGCACTGGTCACCGCATCGGGGTTAAACAAGGCCAGCGGGCAGTCAAAGAGAAAACCGTCGAGCTCAATGCCGGGGCTCAACTGAACCGGGCACCCGCCTGCCACCAGCCACGCCACCGCGTCATCGATGCCGGGACCTGCGGCGAGCACCCGAACCGGAAAATGGAGCAATCGCTCTTGGCCGCGCCCGCCCACTTCGGGCAACAGAATCTGTCTGCTGTAGCGCACGATTTGTTCTTCTTTGAGCGCCATCTCACCCGCCTGCCATGGCTGCCATCAGAACCACCACGTCTGATGATGAGAGCGCTTTTTGAAGCCCCTGTTTCGTGCGCACGTCGTCCTCGCCCACAAAAATGCCGACGCTGCGTTTGAAGGTCCCTCCTTCTGCAAACAGCCGAGGCCGAAGTTCCGGGTACACGAGACACGCTGCCTCAAGCACTTGGGCGACGGTCGTTCCTTCGACGGTGACCTCTGCACGACCTTGGGTTGCGCTCCGCAGCACGGTAGAAAATTCAACGCGAGGCATCAGCGCACCGCTCCGTGCACACGCAAAATCAACTTGGCGCGACCATCGCCCAACTCATCGACGCTCAGCACTTCGTGCCCTTCTTCCCGCGCACTCCGAGGCACGTTTTTGAGGGGCTCTGAACCTCGCAGCAGCACCTCGAGAATTTCACCCGAAGAAAGCGCCTCGAGGGCCAATTTCACCCGCACATAAGTCATCGGACAAACGTCTTGAGTGATGTCGATACTCGCGTTTCCCATACCTCACCCTTGCGACAGCAATACCGGTTTGACGCCTTCACCGCACGCCGCGCAGTCTTG
>JAYUVR010000241.1:0-4020 GCA_043753955.1 Archangium sp.
ACACAGAGCTGATGGACTTTGCGGAGCTCGGTCAATCGAGCCCAGAATTGACTGCTCAAGGCAAGCAGCAATCGGTGGTTTTTGGGGCCGGTGATATCAAATTGATTTGTTCTGCTCCAGTCGGCACTGGAGGCCGGGCGCATCGGTGGTTGCAAAAACACCCTGAAGGCGTGGGCACAATTAACTTCTTAGTCAAAGATGCACAGAAAACCTGGAAGCTGCTCGAAGCCCGCGGCGGCACTATCATTGACGACAAGATGCAAAGCGTTGCTGATGAAAAAGGTGGAAGTTTGTCTTTCTTTTCCATCACTACTCCGTTTGGGAACACCACCTTTCGTTTTATTCAGCGAGACGGCTACGAGCCGCTCTACCCGGGCTACCTCGCCCATGCTGCGCCCCAAGGCGGTAAGAATCGCTTCGGGTTTGCCAAGATTGACCACATCACTTCAAATTTCCGCACCTTGGCTCCAATGGTGTTGTGGATGAAGCATGTGCTGGGGTTTGAAGAGTTTTGGAATATCGCTTTTCATACTGAAGAAGAGATTTCTCAAGGCAATCAACACGGCACGGGCCTCAAGTCGACGGTGATGTGGGACCCGAAGAGCACGGTGAAGTTTGCTAACAATGAGCCTTCGCGCCCTCGGTTTAGACAGTCACAAATCAATGTGTATGTCGAAGAGCAGCGTGGCGAAGGCATTCAGCATTTGGCGTTGTTGGTGAAAGACATCGTGCCGACCGTGAAGGCCATGCGGGCGACGAATGGGCTTGATTTTCTGTCCACTCCGAAGAGCTATTACGATTATTTACCTGAGCGTATTGTGAACAGCGGCATTGTACGCATTGATGAGAATATTGATGAATTGAGAGCCTTGCAGATTCTTATCGATGGGCACAAAGAGCATCAGTATTTGTTGCAGATTTTTATGAAGGAAAATTCGACGCTGCTGAAAGACAGAGAATCGGGGCCTTTCTTTTACGAAATCATTCAGCGCAAAGGCGACAAGGGCTTCGGCGGCGGGAATTTTAAGGCGCTGTTTGAAAGCATCGAGCGGGCTCAAGTGGCTGAACGAGAAAGGACGAGTTCAGCGCGCTGAGGTTTGGCTTGTCAAACCAACTACCCAGAAAGAATTGCCGCGCGTGGCGCATGCAGCAAATAATAGACTTACACAGACAACCAACAGTATTTGATTGCTTCGCTTCAAGGCGATGAATTGATAAGCGCACCCGATGCTTGTCTCAGTTGAGCCAACCCCATGGTGACATTTCGGTCGCTTCACCTCACTCCCCAACGGCAGCGGTGGTTGGCGGCTTCGGGTTTGATGGTCTTGGTCGTGCTCTTCAGGCTGCCTCCACTCTTCAACTATGCAGCCATAAACTCAGACTGTGCGACCGTTGGGTTGCAGGCATGGCACCTCAAAGAGCCAAACCTCTCGTTGCTGCTCTGGGGTACCAATTACCAGGGTGTCACGGGGCCGCTGATGACGAGGGTCGCCGAGCTTCTCATTGGCGGACCACCTGGTTTTGCGATGCGCATTTCGACCGTCGCTGCCTACGGACTGCTGATTCTCGCGCTGTTTGGCACACTGCGGTGGTCGTTGGGTGTTGGTTTGGCCGCGGTAGCTTCATTGACGCTCACCTTTTGTCCCGAAGCGGTCAACTATCTCTCGTACGAGCCGTGTCGTGTTTGGGCGTTCACTCTGATGTTTGGCGCCATTTATTGTGCTGAGCGCTCGTTTACCGTCAGTGCGCCATGGGGCTCGAAGGTGTTGGCCTTGTTGGCTGGAATCTGTCTGGGGTTGGGCGTTTATACAGACTTAATCACCCTGCAATTACTCCCGGGTTTAGGGTTGTACGCGCTGGCGTGGGTCTGGGCGAGTCGTGGAACATGGGGCCGAGTTTTCAGTGCGATTCTCGGTACTGCAGTGGGCTTCATTCCATACTTCGCTGCAGGCATGAAATTCGGCTCTGGTTCTCTTCGTTGGGCCAATCTCGCCACCAGTTGGCCCTTGTTTCGAGATCAATGCCTACCGTACCTCATGGGTTTTATTTCCTTTGGGTGGCTCGACGATGGAGGCAAGAGCAAGGCCGTCGTGCTGGGCCCACTGGGTTACGGATTGGCTGTGCTCGGCACCCTGAGTTTTGTTCTGCTCTCAGTCTGGGGCATTTTGCTTTCGGTGCGCTCAGTGAGCGAACCCTTGAGGCGGCTCGCGTGGATGGGTTCTGGGTGGATTGGTTTTTCACTGATAGGGTTTCTCTTTTCGGGCCTGCCGTACGACGTTTGGCACGCTCGTTATTTGGTACCCATTTTGTTGGCGTTTCCATTTGTAGCCGCTCCCGCGCTTGCTTGGTTGCGCTCGACGCCGCGCCTCGCCGTCGCATTGATGCTCCCTCTTGTCGCAAGCTTCGCAGCGGCAGGGTGGCGGTCGTACACCCCGGGCTGGGTCGAGGGCGTCATTCCGAGAGTCGCTCGACAAGGTTCAGGAGAAGATGAACGAGTGCTGGCCAATCAACTCGAACAAAAAGGGGTTACCAGGGCCGCGGGTCACTATTGGGTGGCGTACCGGTTGATGTATCTGTCTCGAGAAAAGGTATTGGTAACCCCCAACGAATTTCATCGATACGCGCCCTTTGATGAAGAAGTGGCGAAGGCGCCGAGGGTCGCCCGGCTGTTTCACGACGCATTCAATGCACCAGCGGAAGCCCAGCGACTTGAAGAAACGTGGAATGCCCAAAAAGTTTCTTTTGAGAAATTCCGAGTAGGGCCCTACTTGGCGATGGTTCCTGGGCCTTAGGTGCGGCTGCACCTCACCACGAAGTGCTTTGAAGGGTGTTCATAAGCCCTTGTCCGGAAGCATGGGCATCATGTCTTTGATACCAAACCAACCGGTTTTCAGGCGAACAGGTGTGTCCCAGATGGCTCTATAGGTCGGGTACCAAATCGGCCCTGGTGAATTGGGGAAGAAGTCGGTACCCACAAGATAGTTTTTGTGTTTGTAAAACCAGAGCTCGCCGCTTGTGTTGAGCGCTAGAATTCCTCCATTGCCCGTGGGGCCTACCAATTGGAATTGATGCCAAGCGCTTGCAATGATTTGCGACGGAGTCCAATCATTCGCACCAGTTTTGTAACCTTTGTGGTTGTACCAGTACAAAGAGCCCCCCGGGTGAATGCCGTAAATAATGCCTTCGCCCATCGAGAAAACGTCTTTAAACATATTCCACCCGACCCCCACTTGGCGTGGCCCGAGCCAATTATTGCTGCCATCGAGATACCCTGTATGGCGATACCAGTCGAGTTGGCCTGACGGTTTGATTGCGTAGATAATTCCGTCCGCTCCAGAGAATATTTTGGAGTATTGTCCAAAGCCACTTTTGACTGGGCGTATTGTCCAACCACCGACGCCGGCAGTGCCGTTGTGTTGATACCAAATCAATTTTCCATCGGTGGTCAGGGCGTAGAGAAGACCATTCGCGCCGGCGATGACATCTTTAAAGCCTTCCCAACCCCACCCCACGAGGTCTGGGGCTCCCATGGGGATTACGCGCGAAATGGTACGGTGCCGCCAGAGGTCACCGTTCTGTTTCATTGTATAAATCGTAAGTGGATCTACGACAGGAAATGGAATTTCAGTTGCTTGCGAAAGAGTGTCTACCGTTGGCGCTGATGTTTCTTCGCCGTCAGCAGCTGGCCCACATGCACCAAATAAGAGACCTACGCACATTGCCGTTAGTATTTGATTGTGTTGCTTCAAGGCGTTTCCTCGACTCGGGCATTGAGTCTTTAGGGTGATTGAAGAGGGGTACGAATGCCCACTCTTTCAACCTGACGCCATGGTCACTTCAGGACCGCATTGAAGATTGTGCACATACAAACGAGAAGCCCGAGGCGGTAGAGCGTGCTTTAGAAGTCAGCCTTCGTAGGCTGCAATCTGCGCCCGGGTCATTGCTTTAGTCTCTGCCGTCGATGCCCCATTCATTTGAGCGCGATACCAATCGACAGTTCGAGATACCGTTTCGTCAAAG
>JAYUVR010000242.1:0-4649 GCA_043753955.1 Archangium sp.
AACAATTACTTTCATTATTAATTCTCGAAATGACATTGTCTGTCTGCCTTTGCCTTATGGGCGGAAAAGGCCTCAGACACGGATTTCTTTACACCACCGATGATTTTGTGTTGATGAGCATGCAGCAGTGATTTGAGGCGCGATGAAAGACACACCCCTCTCGAGGCGGCGATGCCGCAGAGAGCCAGCAACACTGAGGCTCGAGCCGCATTCTCAGGAAGTGTCTCGGGGCAACGGTTTGAGTGGCCACGCACGAGGCAGCCGCATTTTCGGCATTGATTGAGGTCGACGCCGGTGAGCCGAAGCAGCAGCATTTTCCAGTCGAGCATTTCGATGAGGCTCGACCCAGTGACTGCGATGGGCGATGCCGATGGGAGCTTCGAGGTAAGCGCGGCCCGCGCCAGTATGCCCATTCTGAATACACCAGAATGGACTTGTCAGACGGCACTGATAGGGTGTTCAGTGTTGCGGGTTCGGGAGGCACGGGGATGCTCATCACACTCAGATTGAAGAATTTTGCAGTGGTTGAAGAGGCTGAAGTGGGTTTTGGCGCCGGGCTCACCGTATTGACGGGGGAAACGGGCGCTGGCAAATCGATTCTCATCGATGCGCTGGGGTTGCTGGTTGGAGGGCGCGCCGAACCTGAAGGTATTCGAGCTGGCGCGCAGGAAGCCATCATCGAGGGGCTCTTCGAGCGTACTGCGACAATTGAAGAACGTTTGGCAGAGCTGGGTTTGCCCGACGACGGACCTGAGGTCAGCATTCGGCGCGCCTTTGGTCGCCAGGGGCGAGGGCGAGTTCATGTCAATGGGGCTCTGGTAACCGTCGGAGTGTTGCAGCGACTCATGAAGGGTCAGGTTGATATCGCTGGCCAACATGAGCACATGGCCTTGCTCGACGCGGGGCAACATCTGAGTTTGGTCGATCGTTTCGGGGGCCTCACGCAAAACGAGGCCGCGCGTTGTTACTCGGCTGCGTGGTCAAAGTTGCGCGAAGTCGATGCTCGATTGCAGGCTCTGGGTGGCGATGAAGGTCAAGTTGCAACGCGCATCGATTTTCTTACGTTTCAGCTTGAAGAAATTGAGCGCATTTCACCGCAGCCGGGCGAAGATTTGGCCCTCGATACAGAGCGCAAGCGGCTGAGCTCTTCAGAGCGCCTCCGTCAAAGCGTGGGGAACGCTGAGGAATGGGTTTCAACTCGAGACGGCTCGGCGACCGAATTGCTCGGCCGCGCGGTACAACTCGTGACTGAAGCTGAACGACTCGACCCCTCGCTCGAGAAAGTCAGAGAAAGCTTGCGTCGAGCCCAAGCTGAACTCGACGAGGCCTCGCGCGGGCTCTCTCGTTATTTGAGCGCTCTTGATGCAGACCCTCGTCGATTGGAAGAAGTAGACGAGAGACTCGACGCCATTCGACGTTTGTGCCGCAAACACAACGTGCCGTTGGAAGGCGTTTTGGCTCGGCAGACGGCGCTGGGCTCCGAGCTCAAGGAATTGCAAAATCGTACAGAGCGGCGAGCAGAAGTTGAAAGTGAACGGGTGGCATTGAATGCTCAGGCTCAGTCGGCTGCAGCGCAGTTGACGGCTGCTCGACATCAAGCGGCACACAAGCTCAAAACCGCGGTCACCACCGGCCTCGAGCGATTGGCCATGGGTAAAGCGCGTTTCGAAGTGCAATTTGAATCACTCCCCTTGAGTTCGACGGGCGCAGACGGTGCGCAGTTTCTCTTGAGCGCGAATGCGGGAGAGGCGCTACGTCCATTGGCAAAGGTCGCCTCAGGAGGCGAGGCTTCGAGAGTCATGTTGGCAATCAAAGCTGCGCTGGCGGGAAGCGACGCTTGCGTTTGCTCGGTGTTTGATGAGGCTGACGCAGGCATCGGCGGCGCCGTGGCTGATGTGGTGGGGCGGTTGATCAAAGACATTTCGACCCATCGTCAAGTGCTTTGCATCACCCACTTGCCCCAAGTGGCCGCCCACGCCGACGCACACCTTCGTATTGAGAAGGGCGAGGTGGGAGGCCGAACACGCTCTGTCGTCCATTGTCTAGACTCAGGTCAAGAGCGGGCCCGAGAATTGGCGCGAATGTTGTCTGGGGTCGAGGTGACGTCAGAGGCACTGGGAGCGGCCCAAGCTTTGCTTCGTTCGGCCATGCGGCCAGGTCCTCGGCGGAGCCGCAAGAAGGTTTTTGCGGGCGTTCGTCGTGCTGGTTGAGGTTTTCGCGTGTTAACGAAAGAGGTTTGTTGCTGCGTGACGCAGGTGCGCTTAACGTCCTTGGCCGTGTCGAAGACGGCTGGCTCGCGACTGAAGGCAGTGTCTGCTGGGCTCACCGACGTCGGTCGGAAACGAAACCACAACGAAGACAGTTACCTCATTGACGAGGAACTTCAGCTGTATGTGGTGGCTGACGGTATGGGTGGGCATGCAGGAGGGGGGACAGCTTCACGCATCGCGGTCGAGACCATCGATCAACAGATGCGCGGAGCGAAAGGTGCCCCCGAAAATCCATTTGGCTCTGATGCTTTGCTTCAAGAGTCTCCACTCCCAGAATTTTTACGAGGCGCGGTGGAACGCGCCTGTGCAGAAATTTTCAAGGCGGCGCAAGAAGACGCCCGACTGTCGGGAATGGGCACCACTGTCATTACTTTGTGCGTGAAGGGCGAAAATGCCCTCTTTGCCCACGTCGGTGACAGCCGCGCCTACCTGGTGCGGGGTGACCTCATTCAGCAAGTGAGCGAAGATCACTCGTTGGTCAACGAGCAAATCAAAGCGGGAATGATCACCGCTGAAGAAGCAAAACATTCGCGCTACAAGAACATCATCACTCGCTCTGTCGGCTTTGAAGAAGAAGTTCAAGTTGACGTGATGGGCTTGGTCGCCCGACCCGGAGACTTCTTCGTCTTGTGTTCTGACGGTTTAGCCAACCTCGTCGACGACAAAGAGATTCATCAGGTGGTTTCTTCTACGCCTTTGAGCGACTCCCCCAAGAAGCTGGTTGATATGGCAAACGAGCGGGGCGGTGATGACAACATTACGGTTATTGTTGTCACTGTCGTCGAGACGTGAGCCGCACTTATTGAGTGGAAATTTTAAGTTGCACTCAGGCGAGCTGATCGACCACGGTGCGCGCCGGATTCCGGTACCTTAGGGGCCGGTTAGCACAAGGGGTCTCAGTGTCATCGAACGAGAGTTTCACCCTCATCGTCGTGCCTGACCGTCACGCGGAAGTGAAACGCTTTCGCCTTAGGAAGGTGTGGTTGGTACAGGCCTTAGTGTGGCTGGCATGCGTGGGTGTCGTCGCGATGGGGCTGCTGGCGCACTATGTCAGTGTGATCTCTGAAGCCCGTGAAAACCCTGCGCTTCGAGACGAAAATCTCAAATTGAAGAGCGAGTTTGCGGTGCTTCGAGAACAGCTCGAGCACTTTCAGCAAACGTTAGATCACGTTCAGAACTTCGAAGGAAAACTGCGCGCCATCACATTGCTCAGCGACCCGCAGCGAAACTTGGCCATGGGCCCTACCGAGCAACCCTCGCTGCCTGCTTCAGGGGAAAATCAATTTGTTCGTGGTCGCGACAAAGACGGCGAAGGCCTCTCTCAGAAACTCGAAAAACTCTCTGGAGTCGCCACCCGAGAAGAACAGAGTCTGCAAGAGCTCCAAGCGTACTTTCAAGATCAGAAGTCTTTGCTGGCGTCAGTGCCTTCCGTGTGGCCCACGCGCGGTTGGGTGACTTCAGATTTCGGTTCCAGACCCGACCCCTACACCGCGCAACAAGTGATGCATGCCGGCCTCGACATCGCCGGCCCTCATGGGAAAGAAGTTGTTTCCCCCGCCGACGGGACAGTCGTCTTTGCAGGCCTAGAAGGCGGCTATGGCAATGTGTTGGTTGTAGATCACGGCTACGGCATCAAAACCCGTTATGGTCACCTCTCTTCCATCAAGGTGAAAGCCGGCGAGCGCATTAAACGCTACGACGCGATTGCAACCCTGGGGAATACAGGGCGCTCTACAGGGCCTCACTTGCACTACGAAGTACGGGTGAACGGTATCCCCCAGAACCCTCGAAAGTTTATTGTCGACGACTGGTGAGTCAGACGAAGGCCGTCTTGCGCTACCTTCTCCCGCATGAAGATGGTCGATGTCGGCGATAAGCCGAAAACGGAACGGGTGGCTGTCGCCACCGGCCGAGTAGAGATGAATACTGCTGCACTGACCCAACTGCGCGCGGGCACTCTTGAAAAGGGCGATGTGCTTGCGGCTGCGCGGTTGGCCGGAGTGATGGCGGCAAAGAAGACGCCTGACTTCATTCCCCTCTGTCACCCCATCAGCTTGTCTGGCGTCGAGATGTGCATTGAAGCGCAGGCGCACAGTGTGGAAATCCGCGCCACCGTGAGAACCGTCGACAGGACGGGGGTTGAAATGGAAGCCCTTACTGCAGTCACTGCCGCCGCGTTGACCGTCTATGACATGCTCAAGTCACTTGATCGCGCCATGGTGATTGGCCCCATCTCCCTCGAACACAAGAGTGGAGGTCGCTCGGGAACCTGGGGTCGATCAACGGCTGTCACCGTAAAAGCGGCCCAGCGCCGGAGAAAAGTATGATTGCTTTGGCGATGATTCTTACGCTTCAGGGCGCCTTTGAGCCCGAAGCGCT
>JAYUVR010000243.1:0-11818 GCA_043753955.1 Archangium sp.
GGCGACCGCCAGTGAATTGGTAGAGCTCTAAACACATCACCCTCCGCGGGTGTGCATTTCAAGTTCCCGTTGCACCCGCAGCTATTCGGCTGAGCACACCCGCGTGCTGCCATCAAAGCGGGCTCAAATGTGTTGGTGATTGGTTAGGCCCGTCACCGCGGCTCCCGACACGTCCGTGGCGGCGACCGCCATCGCCCGCGAATTGGTAGAGCTCTAAGACACATCACCCTCCGCGGGTGTGCATTTCGCGGTGCGGCTGCACTCGCAGCTGTTCCGCCGAAGCCAATGGCCCACGCTTTTCGCGCAGTTTGAGCCGCTGCTCGGCTCCTGCATCGGAGCGGTTTTGCCATTTTGTTGCGATGAGCGTTTCTATTTCGCTCGCGCTCGCACCGCTACGAAGAGGCGCTTTCAGGTCGAGCCCTTGTTCTGCATACAAACAGGTCAGCCACTCGCCATCGGCCGTCAGTCGTGCTCGATCGCAGGTTTGGCAAAAGGGTTGAGTCGTCGAAGAAATGAGGCCGAACGTACGAGCATCTGAAAGCGCAAATCGTTGCCCTGGCGCACTGCCTCGATGAGGGAGGGGCTCGATGGCGCCGTAGCGAGCCTTGAGCCTTAAAAGCACCTCACTACTCGGCACGACTTGGTCCATTGACCATTGTGTCGCTCCGCCGACATCCATGTATTCGATGAATCGAATTTCGGCCTGGTGTTGGTTCGCAAACTCGAAGAGCTCTTCAACCTCATCGTCGTTTCTGCCTCGCACCAACACCGTGTCGAACTTGAGGGAAGTAAACCCTGCGGCATGGGCAGCCTCAATGCCGCGCAATACATGAGACAGTTGATCTCGTCGGGTCAGACTCAAAAAGCGATCGCGGCGCAGCGTATCAAGAGAGATGGTTAATCGATTGAGCCCTGCTGCGTGAAGCGCTTCAGCGCACGAAGCCAACAGTACCCCGTTGGTGGTGAGTGCGATTTCTTGCAAACCTTTGCGCGCGAGCATCGAAATCAACACCGGCAGTTCCCGCCGAAGGAGCGGCTCGCCTCCAGTCAATCGCACTTTGCTCACGCCCAAGGCCATGAAGCGATCGACCAAAACACTGATCTCTTCAAAAGAGAGAATGTCTTCTGAAGGGAGCCACGTGTAGTGCTCCTCAGGCATGCAATAGGCGCAACGGAGGTTGCAGCGATCAGTGACCGAAAGGCGCAGATTCGAAAGCGGCCGATGGAGCAAATCGCGAATCAAGAAACGACGTCCGAAACCGGCTCCACCGCTGTTTCAGCGCTCGGTTGTGCGGCTTGTTTGCTGGCGAGTTCTGCTTTCTTTCGAGCCAGCATGCCTTCCTTGATGCGCGTCAACCCCTGTTCGCCAATTTCTAAAAACGCACCCACCACTTCAGGGTCGAATTGAGTGCCACCACAGCGACCGATTTCTTCAATGGCTTGCCCGAATGAAGCACCTTTTCGGTAGGGCCTATCACTTGTCATTGCATCGAGCGTATCGGCGACCGAGAAGATGCGCGCTCCGATGTGAATTTCTTGGCGCGCCAGCCCCCGCGGGTACCCACGGCCGTCAAATCGTTCTTGGTGAGAAAGGACAATCTGCGAAGGGACGGAAAGAAAAGGAATCGGCGCAATCATCGAGTACCCGATGTCAGGGTGCTTGCGCATTTCAACCCATTCTTCTGGCGTCAGTTTGCCCGGCTTGAGCAGCACCGCGTCGGGCACACCAATTTTTCCGATGTCGTGAAGCAGTGCGCCCCGGCCAATTTCATCGAGGGTAGTACCTTTGATACCCATCATTTGTGCGATGGCCGTGGTGTATTCAACCACGCGTTGGCTGTGGTCGCTCGTCTCATGCTCGCGAGCGTCGAGCGCGGTCACCAGCGCCAAGAGCGTATTTTGGTAGGTCGTCGAAACGTCTTTGAGTGCCGTGCGCAATTCAGAGGTTCGATCTCGTACTTTGCGCTCGAGCTTCTTTTGATAGCGCTTGCGAGCCATCTCAATGCGTCTCTTGGCCAAAGCCCGCTCGATGGCTCGAATCAAGTCGGTCAGCTTGGGCGGCTTGAGCAAATAGTCTACCGCGCCACGGCGTAGGCAATCGACGGCGGCTTCAGTGTCACCGTAGCCGGTGAGCATGATCACCGCGGTATCGGGGTGGAGCTCGCGAAAGGCCTCTAAGAGCCACAGCCCATCTTTCCCCGGCATCTTCATGTCGGCGATAACCAGGGGTGTGTCTTCGTGCTGAGCGAGGTCGAGAGCCATCTGGGCGCCCGAAGCAACGCTGCACTGATAGCCCTCCTCGCGGAGAAGAACACTGATGACGTCACGGACTGATTCGTCGTCATCGACGATCAAAATTCGAGAAGGGAGTGGGGGAATGGCTTCCAAGGTGTCCAAACAGGGGTAACGGTGAAGGGAGTCTATGGCGAACTTCGTTGGTATCGGAAGGGCTGCAGGTCAACCAGCGGCTTTTCGCCTCGAACCAGTTGACCGACCAGGCTTGCGGTAATGGGCGCGAGAAGAATGCCATTGCGAAAATGCCCGGTTGCCAAGAGCAAATTGCGTTTCGGACCCTCTCCTAGAAAGGGCAGTTGATCATTCGTCCACGGCCGCAGTCCCGCCCAACTCTCACTGACGTTCGCTCGAGCGAGGCCTGGAACCAGCTCGATGGCGGCGGAAAGCAGCTGGCTGAGGCCCTCGGCCGTCACATTCTTGTCGAAGCCCACCATTTCCATCGTGCTTCCTACCAGTACTGAGCCATCAGGCCGAGGAACCAAATAGCCCTTCGATGACTTGAGAAGCCGCGAAAAAAGCGGTGCGCGCAACTGCAATTCCATCATTTGGCCGCGCACGGGTTTGATTCGACTGCCTTCGATGCCTGCATTGCGAACTTGGGCTGACCAAGCGCCCGCAGCCAGAATCACCAGGTCGCCTTCGAGGTGCTCGCCATCGACATCGACCCCGCGGATGACGCCCTCGGTCTCAAGCAGAGTGCGCACTGTTCCAGATCGAAATACCGCTCCCGCACGCGTGGTTGCCACGAGCAGCGCACGCAGTAGTTTTCGAGGTTCTACTTGGTGCTCATCGGGGAAGGCCGCTCCAGCCAGAGCTGCGGAGTTGACCGCGGGCTCGCTTTCGTGAAGGGCAGAATTGGACATCAGTTCTGCGCGAACACCGTGCGCACTTTGCCAAGCGACTTTTGTTCGCAGCGCCTCAAGGTCCTCTTGAGTGAATGCGAGCTGCACGCCTCCGCAGGCGCGGTAGCCTACATTTACGCCGGAACGTTCTTCGAGTTCAGCTGCCCACGAAGGCCACTTGCTTCGACTGCGCAGACTCAGTTCAAACATCGGCCCGGGAGTTGAAGCTTCGAACTGCGGAGCCAACATGCCGGCCGCCGCGGAAGAAGCCTCAGCTCCGGGAATGGCACGCTCGAGCACGAGCACGTCAAGCTCAGGGGTACGGCGCAGTTCCAGCGCGATCGACAAGCCCATAATGCCGCCGCCGACGATGATCACCCTCACCGCACTCCTCCATCGGTCAGGATGAAGAGCTGAATGGGGGGCGAGGGGGGCACCTTCGCCTGGTGCGTACGCCACCAAAACCAGCCAAAGGCGAACAGCGCCAAGGTCATCAAGATGAGCGTGCGAGCGGGAAAGCGGGCCACGTTGCCAGCAGGCATATCAGTGCTGGTCGAAAGCAGGTTGCCTTCTCGACGTGGCGGCGTAAGAGGTTAAGCCCAAAAGACTCCAAAGGAGACCTTCGTGGCGGACAATTTCGACGTGGTGATCATCGGTTCAGGTCCTGGCGGGTATGTGGCCGCCATTCGTGCAGGTCAACTCGGGCTGAAGACGGCGATCATTGAAAAAGACAAGCGGCTCGGTGGCACCTGCCTTCACCGAGGCTGCATTCCCACCAAGGCACTGCTCTACACCTCTGAGCTCTACAGCCACATTCTGCATGCGGCCACGTTCGGCATCAACGTGAGCAACCCCGCTCTCGATTGGGCCCAGGCGCAGAAACACAAACAAAAGGTGGTTGACAAAGGGGCGGGTGGCATCGATTTTTTGATGAAGAAGAACAAGGTCACCGTGTTCAAGGGGACTGGGAAGATTGCCGGTAAGGGCAAGGTTGAAATTGCCATGGCAGAAGGTGGCAAGACAGAGACCTTGCAGACCAAAAACATCATCATCGCTACGGGCTCGGTGGTGACGACGCTCCCTGGCATTACGCTCGATCACAAGCGCGTTCTCTCTTCTGACTCCATTCTCGATTTGGGAGTCGTTCCGAAGAGCTTGATCGTCTTGGGCGCGGGTGCAGTGGGCTGTGAATTCGCCTCGATCTTCAATCACGTGGGTTCTCAAGTCACGCTCATTGAGTTCATGCCGAATGTGCTCCCCATTGAAGACGTCGACATTTCGAAGGAACTTGAGAAACAGCTCAAGCGCCGCAAGATTGATGTGCTGGTCGGTACCAAGTTTGAAAAAATTGAGACCACAGCGAATGGCGTCAAAGTGACGGCGACGGCGCCTGATGGGTCTCAGAAAGTGATCGAAGCAGAATATTTTCTTTCTGCCGTGGGCAGAGGCCCAGTCACCAAGGGCATTGGGCTTGAAAACACCAACATTCAGCTGGGGCCCAAAGGCACCATCGCTATCGATGCCATGATGCGCACCAGCGAACCCAACGTGTTCGCTATTGGCGATGTCACCCCTTACCCGTGGTTGGCGCACTGCGCTTCGGCACAGGGCATTGTGGCGACTGAGTTCATCGGTGGGAAAAACCCGCGCCCGCTGAACTATGAGCGTATTCCCAATGCGACGTATTGCTACCCAGAAGTCGCCTCTGTGGGCCTGACGGAAAAGCGGGCGAAAGAAAAGGGGTACGAAGTGAAAGTCGGTACGTTCCCGTTTTCGGCTATCACCAAGGCGGCCATCTCTGACGAGGGCATCGGCATGGTGAAAATCGTCTCAGATAAAAAATATGACGAGGTCTTAGGCGTGCACATGATTGGTCCGCACGCCACTGAGTTGCTCGCCGAAGCCTGCGTTGCACTGCAGCTCGAGACGACCACCGAAGAACTTGCGCGCACCGTGCACGCTCACCCAACCTTGTCTGAAATCATGCACGAAGCCGCTGAAGCGACTCTGGGCCACCCCATTCACATCTGAGCGAAGAAGAAGAATCTCATGGCAACTCCCAACCGCTTTCCGCTGCCGCTCGCTACGTCCACCGGAAAGCCAGATTGGCTCAAAGTTCGACTCCCGAAAGGAGAAGGTTTTGAGCGGGTAAAGCGGTTGGTGAAATCGCTCAAGTTGGCCACAGTGTGTGAAGAAGCCCGTTGCCCCAACATCGCTGAGTGTTGGGGCGGGGGAACAGCGACGGTGATGTTGATGGGGGAAGTGTGCACTCGCGCCTGCCGATTCTGTCATGTGAAGGTCGGCTCGCCTCCACCGCTCGACCCTGAGGAACCTGAGCATTTGGCCCACGCGGTGCGTGAGTTGGGTCTCGAGTACATCGTCGTCACTTCTGTCAATCGAGACGATCGACCTGATGGAGGCGCCAGTCACTTTGCAGCGGCCATCACCGCCCTTAAGCGGGAAGCTCCGCACACGACTGTCGAAGTGTTGATTCCAGATTTCCAAGGTGTCGAGACTTCGCTTCAGGTGGTGGCTGAAGCGCGGCCGCACGTGGTGGCGCACAACATTGAAACCGTCGAACGATTGACTCCGAGTGTTCGCGATCGGCGCGCAAACTACCGGCAGTCGCTTCGAGTGCTCGAGTACCTCAAGCAGCGGCCTGAAAATGTCTACACCAAGTCTTCTGTCATGATTGGGCTGGGCGAGACCGATGAAGAACTCGAGCAGACCTTTCGCGACTTAAGAGAGGTGGGTGTCGATGTGTTGACACTCGGCCAGTATCTTCAGCCTTCGCAGTACCACTTGCGCGTCGAGCGCTTCGTGTCGCCTGAGAAATTTGCTGAGTATCAAAAAGTCGCGCAAGGCTACGGTTTTCTTTACGTTGCTTCAGGCCCCTTGGTGCGTTCGAGCTATCGTGCGGCCGAGTTTTTTATGAAGGGTCTGATGGAGCAAAAGCGAACTGCATCGGGGGAAGGGCAGAGCGCAGCCGCGGCGAGCTAGCACCTCGAGCACCCTTCATGGAGACCCCCTCGAAGTCAAAATTCCGCACCTCGGAGAAGCGACAGCCGAGGTCCAAATATCCAAGTGGCAGGTCAAGCCTGGAGATGTGGTGAAGGTTCAGCAACCGCTGGTAGAGGTGACGACTGGCCTCTTCGTCTTTACCATTCCCAGTCCCCGGGCCGGCACTGTACTCAAGACGCATTGCATCGTCGGCGAGTGGGTGCGGCTGTGTCTCCCGGTGGTCGACTTAGAGCTGACTGGCTGAAACGCAGCGGGCGCACAAGGCGCTGTTGCGGCGCCCTGACCTGAAGTACGAACCACGCTTCATGGCACTGTTCGAGTTTAAGCTCCCAGACATTGGCGAAGGAGTAGTCGAGGGCGAAATCGTCAAGTGGTTGGTCAAAGCTGGCGATGCGGTGAAGGAAGATCAACCGCTGGTCGAGGTAATGACGGACAAAGCGACCGTGACCATTCCCAGCCCGAAAGCGGGCACGGTCGTCAAAACGCACGGTGCAATCGGCGAGTTGGCCAAGGTGCATCTCCCGCTCGTCGAGATCGAAATTTCGGGTGCAGCGACAGCAGCGGTGTCGGCCCCAAAGGCTGTTGAACGCCCTCAAATGAGCGTTGTTGCCACCCCTCCATCGCCTGATGGTGACAAGGTTTTGGCAACCCCTGTGACCCGGCGCATGGCTCGGGAACACGGCCTCGATTTGGCTTCGATTTCGGGCACCGGCCCTCAGGGCCGCGTACTCAAAAGCGATGTCGAAGCATTTTTGGCCGAAGGAAACCGAGTTCCAGCGGCGCCAAATCGAGCTCCCGGTGCGGGAGATCAACGCATTCCTCTTCGCGGGTTACGCAAGAAGATTGCCGAAAAGATGGTGAAGTCGAAATTCACGGCTCCGCACTATGCGTTTGTTGAAGAAGTCGACGCCTCGGCTTTGGTGGCGATGCGCGGCCGGCTCAACGAATCGTTGAGCAAAGAGAATGTGAAGCTCTCGTTTTTGCCTTTTTTCGTCAAAGCGGTGGTGGCCGCGTTTCGAACGTTCCCTCAGGTCAACGCGAACATGGATGAAGCCACGCAAGACTTGATAGTGCGCGGCGACTTCAACATCGGCATTGCCGCGATGACGCCGCAGGGCCTTACCGTGCCCGTGGTGAGGCAGGCAGATCGACTGAGCATTCGGGAACTGGGCTCCGAAATAGGCCGCCTCGGCACTGCTGCGAGGGAACAACGGCTCAAGTTAGAAGAGTTAACCCACGGCACATTCACCATCACTTCGCTGGGGCAAACGGGCGGTCTATTTGCGACCCCCATCATCAACCACCCCGAAGTGGCCATCATGGGTGTGCATCGCATGCGGAAGCGACCGGTGGTGACAGATGATGATCAAATCGTCATCAAACCCATCATGCTCTTTTCGTTCTGTTTCGATCACCGGGTCATCGACGGCGCGACGGGAGCCGAGTTTGCGTATGAGGTGATTAAGTACATCGAACAGCCCGACTTGCTGCTCGTCGACATGCGATGAAAAGGGCGGGGGTTAGACACCGAACCCTTTTGAGGTGCCCAAAAGCTTTGCGTGGAGCGTTCCCGTCAGCACAAACCAATACTGCACTTCCCCAAAAGACAAGATGTCGCCATTTTTGAGCGTCGTTTCGCGCCGAAGACGAATGCTGGCGTTGAGGAAAGTGCCATTGGTCGACTCGAGATCTTGGACTGTGCACCGCTGATGCTCTGCATCCCACCGGAGCAGCGCATGCTTTTTTGAAACAGAAGGGTCGTCGAGCACCAAATCGTTATCGGGCTGGCGCCCGACGTTCAATTGATCGATGCCCTGGAGCGGAGGCACAGACGCCACCACTAAATCGTCAAACTGAAACAAGAGGCCCAGTGCGCCTGCAGACATTTTGTCGAGATTGGCGATGGTGGTGTTTTTGACGTTGAGAGGCAAACCCATGGGGTGGGTGATGGCTGAAGAGTTACTCGGCAGATGGGGTGGCTGTTGCACCAGCACAAAGGGCCCCAGTTGTTCTTGAAACTGTTCAGCTGAGAATCGAGCAGCCAGACCGCGGAGTTCCTTCACAGACAACATGAAGCCACGCTAGACCCAACGAGGTACTTTCCGCTACGGTTCGCCGCTTCGCGAAAGGAAGTTTCTTCGATGACTGACAGATTTCCCACCACGCCTTCGGGCATGAAAAAGATGCAAGAAGAGCTCAAGCATCTTCAATCGGTAGAACGGCCTCGAATTTCGCAAGAGATAGAGATCGCCCGCGCTCACGGCGACTTGCGAGAAAATGCCGAGTACCACGCTGCCAAAGAAAAGCAGGGCCACATCGAGGGGCGAATTTTGAGCCTCAACGCGTGGATCGGTCGAGCAGAAGTCATCGAGGTGGGCGCTTTTAAGGGTCAGAAAAAGGTGATGTTCGGAGCCTCAGTCGAATTGATGGATCTCGAAAGTGAGAAAAAGGTTGGCTACCGCATCGTGGGTGAGTTCGAAGCCGACCTCAAGAAACGGTGGATCTCCATCAATTCACCGGTGGCACGAGGCCTCATTGGCAAGGCAGTAGGTGATGTCGCCACCGTGCAGAGCCCCGGTGGTAATCGAGAATACGAAGTGCTTGCGGTCGATTTTGAGGATGTCGCCTAGTCCTCACCCACTTGAGTCGTTGTTGGGGCCGTTGCGCTTTGCCAGCGCGCGCGATTTCGCCAATTTGAGCGCGGTGAAAGGCTTACGCACCACTCTTGGCGCGGCCATCGAACGTTCGCGCACGCAGCTGTCTGCGCAAAGCATCGGAGCTCTCGAGGGCGAACTCGCGCATATCGATTCAACTGAGCAATCGCTGCGTAAGGCCTGTATCGAGAGGCTCGTGCGAGTTCTTCGCCATGAAGGGCTCTCCATCGAGCTGCCCTCAGTTGTTCCTGCGAAGGTTGCGTTAACGAAGACTGAGCCGGTGAAACCCCTGCCGCCAGCGCCGGTTGTTTCCCCGCCACCCAAAAAGGGCCGAAAGAAAAAAGCCGGAGCGAATGCAGCGACGGAAGCGGCTCGAACACTGAGCATCGCGCCCAGTTCTGGTCCGCTTTCGACGCCGCTGAAGTCGGTGGGCTGGCGGCTGAACCCACGATTGGTGGGGCTGTTAAACAAGCGAGGTCTGACTCGCACCGGTGATGTGCTTTTTTTGCTGCCTCGCGTGTACGAAGATCGTCGAGCCCTCAAGAAGATTGCCGCCTGTCGCTCAGGCGAACGGGCCACCATCGTCGCTGAGGTTCGACAAGTCGAAGAGAGCTTTGGTCGCGGAGGCCGTCAATTCAGAGCGATTGTCGCCGACAGCTCAGGCAGCATTTCAGCGGTATTTTTCCAGGGCGGCCCTTGGCTCAAAGCGCGTTTTCCCATCGGGAAGCGTTTGGTCCTCAGCGGTGAAGTGCGGGTGACGAACTTCGGGTGGGAAATGTCACACCCTGAGATTGAACCTGCAGAAGATGTCGCCACCTCGCCCATTCATTTTAATCGGGTTGTGCCGGTGTACGCGGGCTTCGAGCGGCATGAACAACGGGCGTTGCGTGAGTTGTGTTACCGCGTTGCGGACAAATATGCGGCCTCAATTGAAGAGCCGCTTCCTGAAGCCTTGCGCACGAGACTAGGCCTGTTTGGTCTAGGCGAGGCGCTCAAGTACCTCCATTTTCCACCCGCAGACGCCGCTCTAGATGCGCTCGATGCCCATATTTCTCCTGCCCATCAACGGCTGGCTTTCGACGAGCTTTTTTTTCTTCAATTGGGGTTGGCCCTGCGTCGTCAAGGCGTGAAGAAAGAAGTGGGCATCGCTTTTGACGTCTCTGCCGAATTCTTGAAAAGAGGCATCGCCTTACTGCCGTTTGCATTGACGCAGGCGCAACAGCGAGTGCTGGGGCAAGTGGTGGCTGACATGGCACGCCCTGAGCCCATGAATCGACTTCTGCAGGGCGATGTGGGCAGTGGCAAAACAGCAGTCGCGCTGGTTGCTGCCGCCGTGGCCGCTCAGAATGGCTACCAGGTCGCGGTGATGGCTCCGACAGAGATTCTCGCTGAGCAGCATCACCGCACTTTCGAGCGCTTTCTCAAACCTTTAGGTTTGGAGGTCTGCCTCATCACCGGCGGAGGAACGGCGAAAACCAGGGCCGCGCAGAGAGCTGCTCTTGCCTCAGGGCAGTTGCAGATTGCGGTGGGTACGCATGCCTTGGTTCAAGAATCGGTTTCCTTTCACAAGCTGGGGCTGGTGGTGATCGATGAGCAACACCGATTCGGAGTCATCGAGCGGCAAACATTGATGGGCAAGGGCATTCGACCCGACGTGATGGTGATGACCGCTACCCCCATTCCTCGCACTCTGGCGATGACGCTTTACGGAGATCTTGATGTGTCCGTCATTGACGAGCTTCCACCTGGCCGCACACCCATCGAGACGCGAGTCGTTCGGGATCACTCTCGCGCTTACGACTTGATTCGGGCTGAACTCTCAAAGGGGCACCAGGCGTACGTCATCTACCCTTTAGTGGAAGAGAGTGAAAAATCTGATTTGGCTGATGCAACTCAAGGTGCGGCCCAGCTCCAGACGGTCTTTCCTGAAGCGAGAGTGGGTCTGCTTCACGGCCGTATGAAGCCAGACGAAAAGGCAGCCGTGATGACCGCTTTTCGTCACCATGAGGTCGACCTCCTTGTTTCCACCACGGTGGTGGAAGTGGGAGTGGATGTGCCCAACGCCTCTGTTCTCGTCATTGAACACGCCGAGCGATTTGGGCTTTCTCAACTCCATCAACTTCGAGGGCGAGTCGGTCGCGGGGCGGCCAAGTCGTACTGCATTCTCATCACCGGTTTTGCAAAGAGCGAAGACGCGGCGCTCAGACTTCAAGTGATGCAAGAGAGCACTGATGGGTTCGTCATCGCTCAGAAAGATCTCGAGATTCGCGGCCCCGGTGAGTTTCTGGGGACCCGCCAAAGCGGGCTACCCGAATTGACCGCAGCAAATCTGGTGCGAGATCAAGCGCTCCTCGCGATTGCACAAGAAGAAGCCCGGGCGATTGTCGAAGAAGATCCTCAACTTGAAGCCATTGAGAACCAGCGGTTGGTTCGAGCGCTCGAAGAACGTTGGGAAGGCCGACTCAAACTCGCTCGCGTCGGCTGATAGCATCAGAACCGACATGATCTGCCCCTTGTGCGAACATCAGCAAGACTTCGGTCTCGAGTGCGACGTCTGCGGAAAAGAACTCGGAGGTTTAGGCGAACTCGGACTGCCGCCTGTGCAGTTGGAGCACGTCGAAGGCCTCGAGGCTACGGCGGCTCAGGGTGTTGGGGAGGTCGCTCTTGAAAAAGTAACCGGTCTCGAAATTGCCGTATTGCCTCAAGAGAAAAATGCTGTCGCTCAAACGACGTTGACTTGTCGATACTGCAAGAAACAACAGCCTCCGGGCCGATTCTGTGATTCCTGTGGCATGACGCTTTCAGCAACGGCACCTGCGCGGCTGCAAAAAAAAGTGGCATCAGAAAAGACCCGCTGTCGATTCTGTGGTGCACCTGCGCAAACAGGGGAGCGATGCGGCGACTGTGGGCGCGAAGTTCCCTACCCTGAGGCTTGATGCGTGGCGCAGGGGTCGGTAAGCGTGTTTCTCGATGAGTTCCCTCCGGGCCGAACACGATGCTCTCCTT
>JAYUVR010000244.1:0-10442 GCA_043753955.1 Archangium sp.
GTCCATCTCACCTAAGATGAAGTATTCCTCGAGCAACAATTTGACTGCCCAATCATGGTCAGCCGAACCGAGCAGTTCTTCTGCTCGTCGAACCCATGACAGTGCTCGCGCATGATTGCCTTCTTCATCATGATGAATGCGCGCCATCGCCCATGTGGCGGGGAAGGAAAATGGTTTCTTCTCGAGAATTTTCTGGGCGGCGTCACGGGCCTTGATGAAGTGCTGCTTGTCGATTTCATCGAGCAGCGCGTGTTCGGCCGGCGAAAATGAATCATCGAAGGCAGCCAGTGCCCGAAGACTGATGAAAACAACGGCGATGGCTACAGAATGTTTCAAGCGGCTGTTCGCCCCAGCGTCGAGCGCGAAAGTTTTTCAATGGGCTCTCTTAAGGCATCTCTCACGAGCACGTCGGCTTGCATGCCAGGCATCAATTCAAGGCGGTGTGCAAAGAGAGGAAATGCCAGCGCTTCGATGTCTGCAGATGAAACGTAATCTCGCCCTTGTAAGAGTGCTCTCATTTGCAAGGCGGGAATGGCCTGCACCAGGCACCGCGTCGAAACACCTTGGCGGGTGCGTTTGGTGTCGCGAAGCGTGGTGGCAATGTCCACCAAGCATTGCTGCACCGCCTGCGAAACGACAATCTGCGCTCTCACCAGCGCACGAGCGGCCACCACTTCAGTGCGGTGCACTTGGGGCAATTCCTGCACGGTACGCGGTAAGCCCCAGGCCTTGAGTACCGAGAGCTCTGAGATAGGGTCAATGTGCTTCATGGTCAACTTGAAGAGAAAACGATCAAGCTGCGCCAGCGGGAGCGGGTAGGTGCCTACAGAATCGAAAGGGTTTTGCGTCGCCATGACGAAGAACAACTGGTCGAGAGGGTGACTGACATTGTCCACCGTCACCTGTTTCTCAGCCATCGCCTCGAGTAGCGCTGACTGCACTTTGGGCGAAGTGCGATTAATTTCATCAACCAGCAATACCGAAGCGAATACCGGCCCGCGCCGAAAAGAAAAGATGTTGGTGACGGTGTCGAAGATGGTGACGCCGGTGATGTCTGAGGGCAGCAAGTCGGGCGTAAATTGCACCCTGCGAAAGGTAGCGACGCCGTGCGCTTCTTTCGGCTCGTCGATGAAAGCGTGACCGAGCGCTTTGGCCAGCGTGGTCTTCCCTGAACCCGGGTAGTCCTCGAGTAAGACATGGCCGTCTGCGAAGAGTGCGATGAGCACCAGTTCAATGATGTCGTCGCGGCCGATGACATCGTGACGCATGCGGGCTCTGAGTCGATCAGCCACCGCACGCACATCATCGAGACTCGTAACAGGGAGAACCATGGTGTCTTTCGTCGTCATCATCGGGTGAACCACCAGCCAATGGGGTTGAAGAATGCACCCAAGCGGAAGAACAGCGGGGTGCTCTGTTTGAGTTCTTCGCGGGTAGCCTTCGCCAGGGTTTTTAAATTCGCCCGCGCGGCTTCATCGTCGCCACCGAGGGCGAGCTTTAAATGCACTGCAGTGAGGGTGACAAAGGTGGGCGCTCGAATAGCCAGACGCTCTGCATGGCGCTCGCGGCTTTCACCGCGTTTTCGTTGCTGGCCCAAATCAGACAGCAAATCGAGTACGGCCCGGTACAGCTGTTGATGTGAGCCCTGATTGAAGCGGCGAAAGCCTTTGACGCAAAAAGCGACGAGCAGCAGCGCACTGAAAGCAGCAACGACGACGATGCCGATGGCTTCCCACGGAATGGACCAAGGCGTGGTGTCTTCAAGCGTGCCCGGTGGTTGACCTCGAGCCAGTTCACCCAGCGCGGTTTCAAGCCCTTGGTCGATGTGCGGAGACGGAGGCTCATCAGAGCGCTCAGGCATGATGTCGAAGGTCACCCAACCCACACCATCGAGATACAGTTCAGGCCAGGCGTGAGCTTCGTTCGCGAAAATGAGTACGGCTGAACCCGCACCTCGTTGCTGTGTTTGTACGCCGTAGCCGATGGCCACCCGAGAGGGAATGCCCTGACTGCGGAGTAGGAAAACGGCAGCGTGGGCGAAATGCACGCAGTAACCGCGCAAATCTCCGAAAAGAAATGTCGCAGTGGGGTCAGTGCCTTCGAGTGTTTTTTGCTCAAGGCTGTAGAAGCCTTCTTTTTCTAAGTACTGCTTAATCGCCAGTGCTTTGGCGACATCTTCGCCTACGAATCGTGGGTCTACTTCTCGCACCAGTCGGTCCGACAGCTCTCGATAGCGTGGATCATCAGGGTATTGCGTGTAGTGCTGCACTTTCGCTTCTGGCCAGTCAGCCGGAATCGCAGTGCGCCCTAACATGCGGTCGACAGGGCGAATCAGAAAGAGGGAATCGACATCGTAGGCGGCCACGAAGCGTCGCGGGTTGGGGTTGGGCAGAGGGGACAATTCGTCAGGAAACCCGAGCCCAAAAAGTTGGGCGTGGTCGACCAACAAGTACATCGAAGTCTGCAGCCGTCGATGAAAGTTTGGCTCTTGCGGTGTCTTGATCTGCACTGGCGTTCCCGCTGGAAAGCGAGTGGGTACGTCGGTGTCATAGGTGCCTGAGGGGTCTTCAAGCAAACGATCTCCGACCAGTTTCGACCGTACCGCCTGGCGGAAATACAGTGCGTCAGCATCGGGCAAATCGTCGTGCAACACCGCCACTGCGACGGGCTCAGAAGGCTTTCCCGATTGGTTGTTGTTTTTGTCATTCTTCTTCGATTCATCGTCTTTCGAACGCACCCCCAGTTCGTCTTCGGTCGACGCATCTGCATGGGGCATGTCACCGACGAGCAACATGAAAAGGCCGGCGACGACGAGCAACAGCATGGCCAGAAGTCGTTTGGTGCGGCTCGCTCGCAGCAGGAGCAGCGCTGACAAAGCCATCGCGACTACACCCAACACCGCCAGCACCGATTCGGGCTCAAGACCGCGTGACCAAGCCCAGTCGCTCAAAAAGCGAGGTTGATGAATACGCATGTGACGATGGTCGGCAAACGTGTGTGCCACGGCACCGACGACCACGCCCAATTCAATGATGGTCAACGCGCGCCAACGCGACGAGAGGAGACGCAAGGTGAGAAAGAAACCGAAGCTGGTGAGGCCGAGAATAAATACGTCGCTCGCTGCGAGGGTGAACGCAGGAGGAATGGCTGAGCCGAAAGCAGACAAGACGCGGCCGCTCAGCTGCCCTGTCATCGCGAAGGCCACGCCCAAAACACACCAACTGAAAATCTTGAGCTTTGAACCCTCAAGGCGGTACGCCAAGAGTGAAGCCACAAAAGTACCTGCTACCGCTGCCACAAGCCCCGCTGGAGTCGCGAGCGACCACAGATACAGCAGGGCTGCTGCACTGAGCAGCGCGGCCTTGAGCAGCATGATGACGCGACTGTCTCGGGTCACGAGTGGATTTTCACTCATACGAGTTGACCGCTCTTGCAATGAAGCACTTTGACGTTCAGCCCGTCGGCCGCAAGTGCAGAGCGCAACGTCACCAAAGAAGGCCTTGTCGTTGTCTCTTCTGTTTCAAAAAAAAGTGACTGTACTCGAGCAGGCGCAGGCATCGGCTCAACGGCCTCGTCGATTCCGATGATGATGGTGGCATCGAGGGAATGACGGCGCACAAAACCCACCAGCCGCTCTCGCCAAGGCCCGTCGATGGGTGGGGCGAAAACCAAACAAGACGTCAATCTCGCGGGGTCTATTTGCGCCGCTACCGTCTCAAGAGTGGCTCCTCCATTTTCTCGGTGAGCGTGCGAGTCGACAATTTGTTCCAGTGCGTCGCGCGGCGTACGAGCCGGTGCAGTTGCGCCATCGGCGCAAAACATCAAGTCTGCGCCGAGTAAACCCGCTTCAATGTAGAGGCGAGCTGCTCCGGCACTGGCTTCGTCGTCGGGGCCCGCCACCAAGAAGGCCACACTGACCGGGCCCGGAGCCAACGCGCGCTCTGGCATGCGCACCAAGAGCCGTCTGGTTCTGGCGTAGGCCTTCCACAACACGTGGCGCATCGAGTCGCCATGCGCATAGGCGCGCATTTCCACCAAGTCGCCTTCGACTCGACCAGCGGGGTTGGCCAAGGTCTCGCCTTGCGAATACCCAGCAGCAAGCTGCGCACTGTGCGTGGCCGCGAGTGGCGTGATGCGAAGAGGTGCGTCCCAAGACTGGTCAAAACTGATGCGCGAAAGCCCGAAGACATCTTCGACGGTGAAGCGGCGGGTGAGCTTCGTGAATCGGCCTCGCTCATTGGGAGTGACGATTTCAACCAGCTCGCCATCGATGGCCTCGAGCCTCACTTCGACTGAGGTGGGCTTAACCCAGGCCAGCGAGACCTCGAGCACCAAAAAGCCCCGCAGCGCAGGCACTCGAAAACGGGTGGTGGCGGCTTGAGTGGTTTCGAGGGTTTCAGGCACTCCCGCTTCAAGATGGCTCACGATTCGTTTGAGTCGAACGGTGCCGAGGGTCACGAGGCTCGCGCAGATGACCACCAACCCGAGCGCAACCAAACCAGCAGGGTAAACGAGAAAGTCAGCTTCTTCTGGGCTCCAGATGAAGACGAGCGTCAAGGCGAACGCCAGCAATATCAACGCGCCAACTCGCAAAGGGAATGCGCGCCGCAATCGCCCGAAAAACACCCTCATCACCACGCGGTTCCTACCATGGAGCGCAAACTGGAGACGGCACTTGAGTATTACAGCCTGCCCGCTCGCGCTTCGTTCACATTTGAATGATGAAAGGCGCATTGGACTGCCGACTATCCATTTTGGCCTGCGCTTTGATTTTAACCCCTCGGAATGGCGAGATCGGCCTCGATGGCATGTGTCTGGCTGTGAGGGAAGGTAGTCCATCAGTCAAACGTAGGAACGAGGCTTATCTGTGAAGACAAAGTTATTGCTCGGCGCACTCATTTTTTCACAACTCATGGGCTGTGGCGAAGAAGGAATTGAACCGCCCGTGGCGACACCGGTTGCAAGTCAGGCCAAGTTTCTCACCACGGAAAATGCCATTGCCGAGCGATACATCGTGCTGTTGAACGATGCGGGTAAACCCTCGCTCGATGCTCAAGCTGAAAGTGCTCGCTTGGTCCGCAAGTACGGAGGTGAGGTCATCGTCGTCTACAAGCACGCCATCAAGGGTTTCGCCGCTCGCATGACTGACGAACAGGCACGCTTGCTCTCAGCTGATGAGGCCGTGAGCAATGTACAGGAAGATGGAAAGAGCGAAATTAACAGCGTTCAAAGTAGCCCTTCTTGGGGCCTTGACCGAATTGACCAAGCGAACTTGCCCCTGAACAATAGCTATACCTATGACCCCAATGGTGGAGCCGGCGTCCATGTCTATGTTGTCGACACGGGCGTTCGAACGACACACTCACAATTCAGAGGTCGCATTGGCTTAGGCGCTAATTTTGTGGCCGATGGAAACGACACCGTTGAAGACTGTCATGGCCATGGGACTCACGTTGCAGGCACTGTTGCCGGGACGACCTATGGAGTGGCGAAGAAGGCCATCATTCACCCCATACGCGCTCAGGACTGTGCCGGCGCTGGGCCCGATTCAATGGTTTTGCAGGCTGTCGATTGGATTTATGCCAATCACACCAAGCCCGCGGTGGTGAACATGTCGTTGAAGACGAAGTCGTACGCCGCACTTGAGCTTGCAATTAACCATTCAATTGTTCTTGGAGGCATTACGTATGTGATTGCCGCTGGGAATGATGGCGTAGATGCATGCGGTGTGACGCCGGCGCGTGTTCCTGCAGCCATCACCGTGGGCGCTTCACACACCACCGACGTGATGCCTGGTTTTGCCAATTACGGTACTTGCATTGATATCTTTGCTCCGGGAACTCAAATTCTTTCTTCTGGAAATGCAAGTGACACGGCTTCTTTCTTGAGCTCTGGAACTTCGATGGCGGCACCTCACGTCGCTGGCGCGGCCGCTTTGTATCTCGCTCGCAACCCCACCCATACTCCTGCTCAAGTCACCAAGTTCCTCGTCGATGGGTCGACCAAAGATAAGGTCACCGGCAACACCCGCGGTGCACCAAACCGTTTGCTCTACATCACGCCTCCTGAAGTGACATGCACCATGAAGGACGTTGCCCCTCGTGCTGGCAATGTTGGCACAACATTCTGGGCCACCTGGGACGGCAAGGGTGCTGATGATTGCACTTGGGAACTCAATGGTGCTCCTCAAGGCAAAACCGGTTGTAATAATATTAAGGCCATCAGCGGTTTGGCCATCGGCAGCTATATTGTTAATTTGACGGCTTCAAATTATTACTACACGAAGAGCTGTAAAGCCGCATTTACGGTGGCCCCGACGTGTTCAGTGACCATTTCCCCAACCACAGGCACTATGGCCGCGAACACCAAGTTCCTGCTGACTTGGAAAAGCGACGCTTCTGCCTGCACGTATAAAAAAGACAGTACAGACATGGGTCCGCTGAGCCCGTGTACGAGTTCGGGCTATGTGAATGCCGACTTCTTTGGCACCGGCTCGCATTCGGTAACCTTGTCGGGAACGAAGTCGTCGGTCACCAGCTCATGCACTTCAAACAAGGTGACCATTAACTAAAGGTCTCTTCCAGCGGTTGTTCTTGGACACAGAGAGGCCGGCACTCTAAAGAGCGAGACATGACTCGCTCTTCTTTGCTGATGCTCGTCCTCTGTGTTTCAAGTTGCACGCTGACGCAACGGCGCGATACCGAAAAGGCCATCGCTCAATCGCTCATTTCAGATGACCAAGAATTTCAGCTCGGTCTCCAGGTGCATGAGCAGCTGAAAAAAGACAACACTCCGTTCCTGCAAAATCCGAAAGTCGAGCTCTACGTTGAATCGCTCGCTCGAAAACTCATCGGCGAAGCCAATAAGGAGCGACAGCTAGAATGGAAGTGGTTCGTCATCGACGAGCCTCAAACCGTAAATGCCTTTGCGACACCGGGAGGGCGCATCTACGTCTACACCGGCTTGTTGCTCGCCGCTGACACTGAGGCCGAAGTCATCGGCGTCTTGGGCCATGAGCTCGGCCATGTCGTGGGCAGGCATTCGGCTCGCCAGCTGGTCGCCGCCAACGGCCTCCAAACGGTGGTGGACATGGCGTTAGGGCAGAACGCCGGCGAAGTGGCGCGATTGACCGCGGGCCTTGCAGGTAAGGGTGCGCAGCTCGCGTATGGCCGCGACATGGAACTCGAGGCAGATCAATTCGGCGCTCGATATGCTTCTCGAGTCGGCTACGACCCGCGCGGGTTGGCCACTTTTTTCGAGAAGCTCAAGGCCAAATATGGAGATACCGGCCCCGTGATGACCTTCTTTTCAACACACCCGGCCAATTCAGACCGTATTACTCGAGTCACCGAGCTCATCGCCGCTGAGAACCTCACCGGCAGAGAATTAGGGGCGGCTCCGCTGAAGGCGATTCAGGCTGAACTCGGCAAGAAGTGAAGGGGAGCTCGTTCTCGATCGCATCGGCGTCAGTTCCGGCTTATTGCAGGCCATGGTCATCATTCCTGGCCCCCCCGCCTTCACGCCAGCACGTTTGCGCCAACGACTGGCTCGTCTTCAAAAGACGCACCCTGGTTTGGTCGATGTCTCTGCCGACTTCGTGCATGTGCTCGATGTTGAGCGAACGCTGAGTGACGAAGAACTGGCGACGCTTCGACAACTTCTCGGCTACGGCCCACGCCAAGAGCCTCACCGAGTTGAAGGACGTACTTACGTGGTGGCGCCCCGATTGGGTACCCGCTCTCCGTGGTCTTCAAAGGCGACGGACATCGCTCGCAATTGTGGGCTGAGTGCAGTGCGCTGCATCGAGCGCGTCGTGGTGTGGACCTTGGCGGGTGAATTCACCGGCATTCCTCAACTGAACGACAGAATGACGGAATCTCTACTCGCTGATGTCGTCAGTGCGTCGGCACTGTTTGAGCACCATGCACCAAAGCCATTGGCTCACATTCCGATTCTTAAGGAAGGCCACGCCGCGCTTGAACGGGCCAACATCGAGATGGGTTTGGCGCTGGCTGCCGATGAAATCGATTACTTGGTGAACGCGTTTACGAAGCTTCATCGCGACCCGACTGATGTCGAATTGATGATGTTCGCGCAGGCAAATTCAGAACACTGTCGACACAAGATTTTTAATGCAGATTTTGTCATCGACGGTACGCCTCAGCCGCAATCGCTCTTCAAGATGATTCGAAACACCACGGCCGCCAGCCCCACGGGCGTTCTGAGCGCATACAAAGACAACGCATCGGTTATCGAAGGTCATTCGGCCGAGCGCTTTTTCCCAAACCCCCTCGACGGGGTGTACCACTCGCATCACGAGCCGGTGCACGTGTTGATGAAAGTTGAAACGCACAATCACCCCACGGCCGTCTCTCCATTTGCAGGCGCCTCGACGGGCAGCGGCGGGGAAATTCGCGATGAAGGGGCGGTGGGCCGTGGGTCTAAACCGAAGGCGGGTTTGGTGGGTTTCTCGGTGTCGAACTTGCGAATACCCAGTGCAGAACGCCCGTGGGAAGTCGACCACGGCAAACCCCATCGCATTGCCTCAGCACTCGACATCATGCTCGAGGGTCCTCTCGGTGGAGCTGCCTTCAACAACGAGTTCGGTCGCCCCGCGCTCGCTGGTTACTTCCGCACTTACGAGCAAGAAGTCGAAGGTCAGCTGCGCGGGTACCACAAGCCCATCATGATTGCCGGAGGGCTCGGCAACATTCGAACTGAGCACGTGCAGAAGGGCGAAATACCTGCGGGTGCCGCACTGGTGGTGTTGGGCGGCCCCGCGATGCTCATTGGGCTCGGTGGTGGAGCGGCGTCATCGGTCGCTTCTGGCGCTTCTCAGGAAGATCTCGATTTTGCTTCCGTGCAACGTGACAACGCCGAGATGGAACGCCGGTGTCAGGAAGTCATCGACGCGTGTTGTGCGCTGGGTTCTCAAAACCCCATCGTGTCGATTCATGACGTAGGGGCGGGTGGGTTGTCGAATGCATTGCCCGAATTGGTGCACGAAAGTCGACGTGGAGCGCGTTTTGAACTGCGCAAAATTCCCAACGACGAGGCGGGCATGTCGCCGTTGGAACTGTGGTGCAACGAGAGCCAAGAGCGCTATGTCTTGGCTATTGAACCTGCTTCGCTGACGCGGTTCGAGGCATTTTGTCGTCGCGAGCGATGTCCTTTCGCGGTGCTGGGCGAGGCGAGTGCTGATGGGCAGCTGAAAGTGTCTGATTCTCATTTTGCCAACACGCCCATCGATGTGCCGTTGGAAGTGATGTTGGGAAAGCCACCTCGCATGCGGCGCGAGGTCACGCGGGTGCCTTCGCGCGGCCAGGCATTGCCTGAAATTGACTTGGGCGAGGCTCTTCGGCGGGTACTGTTGTTGCCGGCGGTAGGCGATAAAAGTTTCTTGGTGACCATCGGAGATCGCTCGGTGACCGGGCTGGTGGTTCGAGATCAAATGGTGGGGCGATTTCAAATTCCCGTGGCTGATGTGGCCGTGACGATGAGCAGTTACAACGGGCATACCGGCGAAGCGATGGCGATGGGTGAACGTACTCCGCTGGCGCTTCTCGATGCTGCAGCGTCGGCTCGTATGGCCGTCGGCGAAGCGCTCACCAACATCGCTGCGACCCTGGTGGCGAAATTGGGAAACGTCAAACTGTCTGCCAATTGGATGGCTGCCGCAGGTGCGCCTGGTGAAGACGTGAGGCTCTATGACGCGGTGAAAGCGGTGGGCTTAGAATTGTGCCCCGCTTTGGGCATCGCCATTCCCGTCGGTAAAGACTCGATGTCGATGCGCACGGTTTGGGACGGCAAAACAGTGACCGCTCCCGTCTCACTCATTGTGAGTGCCTTTGCTCCGGTGCGCGACATTCGGCACACGTTGACCCCTGAACTTCGACTCGATGTGGGCCCGACGTCATTGCTCTTGATTGATTTGGGCCAAGGGAAGAATCGATTGGGTGGCAGTGCTTTGGCTCAGGTATTCGGGCAAGTCGGAGAGACACCGCCGGATCTCGACTCGCCGCAAGCATTCGCTGATTTTTTTGCTCTGATTCAAGCGCTCAATACCGAGCACAAACTCCTCGCCTACCACGATCGATCTGACGGCGGCCTGTGGGTCAGCTTGCTTGAAATGGCATTTGCCAGCGGTTGCGGTTTAGACATCAGCGTCAGTCCAACCACCTCAGTGCTTCTTGCAGAAGAACTGGGAGCCGTACTGCAACTGCGCAATGAAGACGTGGCTGACGTACTGTCTCGGTGCGCTGCGAAGGGACTTGCGGCGCAGGTGGTGGCGACGCCGCGCAATGATGAGCACATCACGCTTCATTCAATGTCATTTACGCGGTCAGAATTGCGTGCGTTGTGGTCAGACACCAGTTGGCGCATGCAGCGGCTTCGTGACGATGTCGAATGTGCCGATGAAGAGCATGCGCTGCGCACCGATG
>JAYUVR010000245.1:0-3143 GCA_043753955.1 Archangium sp.
CTTGCGCATTGAAAGTGAGACTTGAAGTTCACGATTCAGTCGAGTCATCACTTGCGCGGCGAGGAGCGAATGGCCTCCCAAGGCGAAGAAGTCGTCTTCAATGGAAACACGTTCTCGCCCTAAGACGTCTTTCCAAATGCCTTCAATCTTTGTTTCGACTTCGTTTCGGGGCGCGACATAGACATCAACACTGGCCTCGACATCTGGTGCCGGCAGCGCCTTGCGATCAATCTTGTTGTTCGGCGTCAGCGGGAATGACGGCAGGCTGATGAAGTGCTGCGGTACCATGTAGTCGGGCAAAGAGCTCTTGAGCTGCGCTCGAAGGGCCGCATCGCCTGGGCTCGTGCCAACGAGATAGGCCACCAACCGCACATCACCAGGTCGATCTTCACGCACTAAGACGGCGGCTTGCGTAACGCCAGGCACTCGAGCCAGCGCAGACTCTATTTCCCCCAATTCAATGCGATAGCCGCGCACTTTGACTTGGTTGTCATTGCGGCGCAGATATTCCAGCGTTCCATCGGGCATCACTCGCGCGACATCGCCGGTCTTGTAGAGCTTGGCTCCGGGCGAGAAGGGATCGTCGATGAATCGTTCTGCAGTCAGTTCAGGGCGCCTTAGGTAGCCCCGAGTGACGCCTGCTCCTCCCAAGTGAAGCTCTCCGGGAACTCCCACGGGTACTGGGTTGAGTGCTGCATCCAACACCCAGGTCGTGGTGTTCGCGATGGGCGTGCCGATCTGCACGCGGGTCACTGGTTTGGGAAAGCGCCAACAGGTTGACCACACCGTCGTTTCCGTCGGTCCGTACATGTTCCACGCGCTGCCACTTCGTCGGCTGAGTTCATTGGCCAATTCGCGCGGTACGGCTTCACCTCCCACCAGTACTTTGAATTGCTCGTTCCCCGCCCACCCGGCTGACAAGAGCAGTCGCCAGGTGGAAGGCGTCGCTTGCATGACGGTCGCCTTATTCGTTTCGAGAAGCGCTTTGAGCTGGGTCCCATCCATCGCGTTTTCGCGCGTGGCGATCACCACCCGCGCACCGACCGTGAGCGGAAGTTGCAGTTCCAACACGGCGATGTCGAAGCTCAAAGTGGTGACAGCGACGAGCACGTCTTTCGCCGTCAACCCAGGCTCGGCCTTCATGCTGGTGAGAAAGTTCACCACCGCTCGGTGCGGCACTTCGACGCCCTTGGGTTTGCCTGTCGAGCCAGAAGTGTAAATGACATACGCCACGTTTTCGGGACCCGCCTCCTGCGCGACCCGGGTGGTGGGCTCTTCTTTTAAGGTCGACAGGTCGACGACCTTCGCCTGGTGCGCAGGCAACTCAGCCTGCAGCGCCGAGGTGGTCACCACGACGCCCAATTGCGCGTCTTCAACCATAAAGGCGAGTCGATCTTTGGGAAAGCCAGGGTCGAGCGGTACATAGGCACCGCCCGCTTTGAGAATGCCCAGCAGCGACACCACCATGTCGACACTGCGGTCCATGAACAGACCGACCAAACTTTCCTTCGTCACACCCAAACTCTTCAATCGGTGAGCGAGCTGATTGGCGCGCGCATCGAGCTGCGCGTAGGTGAGATTTGTCGATGCGGCAGTCACTGCAATCGCGTCGGGGCTCGCGTCGACTTGGCGTTCGACCAACTGCGAAACAGTCAGCTCTTTTGGAAAATCACGCTGAGTGCTCGTGTTCCATTTCAGGAGTTGAGCGCGCTCTGATTCGGGAAGAATTGGCAGCTGTGCCAACGGTCGCTCAGGCGTAGCGACGATGGCCCGTAACATCACATCGAAGGCGCTGAGCCAGCGGTGAATCGTGTCGGCAGAAAAGAGATCTGCGTTGTACTGCGTCTCGAGGACCAGCCCTTCAGGCGTCTCGCTGGCATTGATGAATATTTCAAAATTCTCAAAGGCACGCGGGTTGGTAGCGACCCGACCACTACACCCTTCAAAAGTCATCGCGCTCGACGCGACAGATTGATCGACGTTGAACAACACTGAGACCAACGGCAGGCGACTTGGGTCTCTGCGAAGGCGAAGCCGTTCGAGCACCGCTCCAAAAGCGACCGACTGGTGCTCATAGGCATCGAGCATTGAAGTGCGCGTTGACTTGAGCAGTGCTGAAAAGGGTAGAGCCCCGTCGATGAAAGCACGCACAGGCAGCGTGTTGACACAGTGACCAACCAGGCCCTCTACGCCGACGAAGTTTTGTCCCGCGGCGGGAATACCGACAACCAAGTCGTCTTGCCCCGAAAGGCGAAAGAGAAGCGCTTCGAACCCGGCGAGCATGGTGGCGAAGAAGCTCGAACCATTCTTTGCGCCGATCTTCTTGACCTGCGCCACCAAATCGGAGGCGAGGGTGAAGTCTTCTCGTACAGAATGAAAAGTTCTCGCTGGAGGTCGCGGTCGATCGACCGGGAGTTCCAGCACCGGAGTGCTTCCTGAAAACCGCGAGTGCCAATAGTCGAGCGCCTTACGAAACGTCTCTGTGCCGGGACGCTGTACTTCGGTGCGCGCATACTCATCAAACCCAGGGGCGGGTGGCAACGTCACCGCTCCATCGGTGAGTTCGCCCGTGTACAGCATGCCCAGTTCTTTCACGCACACGCCCATCGACCAGCCGTCGAAAACGATGTGGTGCGCTGTCATCACGAGTACGTGAGAAGTTGGACTCAGGGCGGCGATTCGAACTCGAAGCAGAGGCCCTTTCTCGAGCGAGAACACATGTTCGACTTCGGCGCGTTGGAGTGCGCGCAATTCTCTTGGGCCAGATACTTCAACCACCAGGCTCTCGAACCCGCCAGGCGCAGCCACCAACATGCTCAGCCCGTCGGTGCTGAAAGTGGCGCGAAGCGACTGATGCCGCGCTACCAAACGAGCCACAGCTCGCTGCAAGGCAGGAATGTTGAGGTTGCCTTCGAGGGTGAGCGACACGGACTCATTGAATGAGCGCGAAGCATCGTCACCCAGCATCACCGCCGACCAAATTTCCCGTTGCGACGGCGTCGAGGCGAAAGCCTGTTCGATTACGGGACCCGCGAAGGGATCAAATTCCACCACAGTTGAAGTAGCGATCATCGTCAGTTGACCTTGAGGTACTTGCCAGGCTCGTTGGGGTTGGGAACAAACCATGCGGGGTTGCCTTGTGG
>JAYUVR010000246.1:0-3857 GCA_043753955.1 Archangium sp.
GCCATCACCAGCAAACGGCCCACATTGGTCGCCAGAGCCGGAGCTAATGCACACGAGGCTTCATCGGGCGCCAGGCGTAACCCCGGAGTACAAGCAAAAGTCTGTTCAAAGGCCGCTTGCTCGTAGCTGGGGTCGAGTGCTGGAGAAAGGCCAGCTAAAGGAATGGTGACGGGTATGCCATCGGAAATAAGCGTGCCGGAAAGGTAATTGGTTTTGTCACCCTTGTTTCCGTTTTGCGCGTTGAGGGTGCCCGATGAGACGTCGAGGTTCAAGGTCAGACCGTCGTTGAAGACCGAGAGCTGAGCGTCTTTCCATTTGAGATCGCTGAATTCTGCAATGGGTGTTGAAATTGAACACAGCGATGTCTCGACATCGATGGCGACGCGCGGCCTGAGCGTTCCAGAAAGGGTGCCGCTGACCACGGTGAGAGCGCGGTTTGATTTGCTGTCTGAAACTTTGAAGTTGGTGAATTGAAAGCTCAACGCAAGCTCGGCCGGGTCTCTTGAATCAGGCGCAACGGGCTGAGCGGGGTCGCCAGTCAGAATTCCCGTGAGTGTTTTAGTGCCCGTCACGGTGACCACGCCTTGGGCCTTCTTTGTCACGCCCACGCAGTCCGTACTGAGCACTGTCTCTTCTGGAATCGTGAGGGTGCATGGCGCAGGGAGGGTGAGGGTGACACTGCCTGGGCCTCCGGGGCTTCCAATAATAGTCGCCCCAGAAAGCACTTGGGGGCTGGAAAAGCCGCACGTAGTGTTGCGATCGATGAGGCCTGCAGCCGTGCCAAAGTGGTTCACTGAAAGTCGCGCTGCACCTTGAGTCAGGTTCTCTTTAATGGTGGGGCAGGCATAGCTCACCGGTTTCACCAAGTCTTCTTCGCATGCCACCGACGCGAGATACGATTCTGGGGTGTAGTCGACGTCGAGCCCGTCTGGGTCGGGCGTGCTGTCGAGCGTTTGCTCTGAGTCCCAGACGGTTATGGTCCCGGAAAACGAGTTCTCTGCTTCGCGCCAATGACCGACTTGCGCCTGTATGTTTGACGAAGGCACATCGACGGAAATCTCTTGCTTGCCATCGCTCAAGATGAGCTTTGCTTCGCTGTATTTGACGTTGCGAAAAGTGAGCTCTCTGGCCGGAATGGTACACATCGCCAACGACTTACTCAGCGCTAAACGGGGCTCCATCACAAAGCTCAAGCTGCCGCTGTCAATTCGCAGCCACTTGACAGAATCATTCTTGCGCACTTCAAAACCTTTAAATTCGGCATCGACGGTGATGGTTACCGCCTCAGCGCCCGCAGGAATGATGGGCTTCTTGGCATCACCGGTAATGGTTCCCACGATGTGTTTGGTCGCAGAGACGGTGAGTTCTCCACTGACGCTGGCTTCCGAATTGAGACAGTCGTGACTGACCACCGTCGGTTTCTCGTAGCGAATAGTGCAGTGGTTCACCGTATAGGTGAGTGCGCCTTGCTCACCGGGCTGACCTTGAATGAGCACGCCTTGTTTTACGCGTTCGCTGCCAAAGCCGCAGTTGGTGTCAATCTCAAGCAATCGAGAGACAATGCCTGACTGCCGTATGCTCAACCGAGTCACGCCCACAGCTACGCGATCGGGCACGCATGCGGCACAGCCTGAAGTGAAGCTCAGTGCAACCAATAACCAAAAAGGAACGTGCTTGTGGCGCGATGTCTGTGAATACACTTCGACGACTGCTAGCACTCCTCGGTCAGACTTTCCAAGCCGCTCGTGACGCTTCTCCTCAACGACTTACGCACCGCGCCAAAATAGAAGGCGCTGCCCCTCAGCGAACGAGACCGTTTCACTGCTTTCCGAGCAACGCTGCCCAGTTGCCTGACACGCTCACTGTGGTGCCGTGCTGAGAGCCGATGATGGGGAACCCGAGGCTCAGACCAATTTTGCCTCCATCACCCAGCGGTATTGAAAGACCCACTCGACTGTCGAGATAGTTGGTATCGAAAGGAGGGGGTGCAACGCGAGTGAAGCGGCCATCGAGACCGAAGCTCAAGCTGGTCTCGTGGAGTTCCTGGGTGACGCCAATTTCAAACGCGATCGCCCCGTCAAAGGACACGATATTTTGGCCACCGATCCACGCTGCAGAGGCTCCCGTGCGAAAGCGAACGCCGGCGTGCCCACTTTGCGCTTCACCGAAGTTCCAGCGAATGCCACCCGCCAGAGCGGTGAGCAAATATGCGCCGCGCGCTGCGGGATCTTTTGAAAAGCTCGGGTCGCCAAGGTCCATACGTATGTCGGCTCCTAAATAGGAGCGATCTGCTTCAGCTCGAGCTGCGCTCAGTGCATTGCGCAAGGCCCCATCACTTTCAATGAGCTGACGGAGCGTCGGGCCTATGGTGTCTCCACACGCAGACTCAATCTTCTGCGCGTCGCCAGCGCCGAGGGCCATTCGGCAGTCGTATTTGTGTGGAGCCTTCGAGATGAGGACCGTGGCTGCATCGATGAAGTCACCAGCTGCTTGCAATTGTTCGCGAAGTCGCGTGAGCGCTCGGGCATAGACAGCTCGAGCACCTTCCACCATTCGATCCGCAGACAGCCAGCCAAGCAAACTCACTCGGAGTCGCACGCCGACGTAGTCGAACGCTTGAGTGCCTTGTGTTCCCGTCGCGGCTGGATCAATGGGCAGAAGAATAGAAATGTCGGCCGAGCGACTCGCTGAAGCAGCACTCTTGGGCGACACTTTTCGAGAGCCCGAAGCCACGTCAGTGAGGAGCGCTGCGGGGTTTATGGCCCCGTTGGCGATGATGCGAAAGCCCGTTTTCGTGGCCACCAGAGCGGCATTCGCTGAAGTCATCGACACCGGCTGAAGCGGCACCGCTTCGACCTGGGCGGGCGAGCCCTGTGTTCCTGAGAACCCGCGATTCACAGGCTCGATGTCGCGCATGGTGATACCGCGGTCGCTCTCAGCATTCGCAATTGCATTCTGTATTGCACCCAACGCGTTGTTCGCCTGAAGCGCCAGCTTTTCACAAGCGTCGGCTTCGTCGTCAGCCTTCGCTTCCCACATGCCTCCGTCACCTGGGCTCTTGCAACCTGACGGCCCACCGACTTCTCGGCTGCCGGGAACTTCGGCGCAGCTCCGACTGAGCGCGACCAGGCATGTTTCGGCGGTAGCGAGGGAAGGCATACCCGCCAGCATGGCGAACAGCAGCGCTTTACTTGGTGACATCGAAGGTCCACGTGACATCAGCTTTGACCTTTCCAACCCAAGTGACCTGGCCTTGTGTGACTTGGAGTTCCCCTTCATTTCCGGGTTGCTGCACTGAAATTTGCAACGCAAAAGTCTTCTTCTTCGGAGGTACTTTGGGAACAGATGGATGTGCATCGGGAAATTTGAAAATGCCGTTTGGAGGAATCAGCGCAAGCCCAGAAGGCAGGTCAGCGGCATTGGTGCCGGGCCGAGGAATCCAGCCAATCGCAACGGAAGTGGTTCCATCATTATCGCCATCAGCCACGAATTTCACCGCATAGTCGAGATGCTCTTTGAGATCGTCAATGTGGCCATCGGTGCCGTCGGGCACAGGTATTTTCTTCATCGGCATGGTGACCCCCGCTGATTGCAGGCCAGAACTCTAAGGCAACGACATCACGCACTCAACGTTGGCTGTCGGGTCGTTCATAAAGACTTTTACGCGGTCGCTCAAGGCATCGAGCGTGTCTGACTGGGGCTCGAAACGAATTCAGCCGGCAAAATAATTCGCGAGCTCGGCCACGTTTCCCACTGACCATGGTGAGGCCGCCCATCAGCGAGCAGTCGGGCTCGTACCTCTTCGAGCGGCAGAGGAAGAAATTCGCCCCAATCAACGAAGCAGAGGTTCTTCGAGC
>JAYUVR010000247.1:0-28755 GCA_043753955.1 Archangium sp.
GGGTCACCATCAGCGTCGGCGTGGCTGACTACCACCCCGACAATGGGTTTCCTCCCGAGCAGATGTTGGGCTGCGCTGACCGCGCGCTCTATGAAGCCAAAGCCTCAGGGCGCAATCGCGTGGTTTCATTTGACCCTGTGCGAACGCCGTTAACGCCTCAGGCGCACTAAAGAGATTTGGGTTGCTTCTCGCCGTGAGCCTCGCACGCTGATATCTGCACGTCTGCCATGCCTCAAGACGTCAACGCTTTGGTAGACGAGATTACCGACCGAGTCAGACGCCGCCTCGACGCGATGCGCGTGGGCAAAGAAGAGCCCTGTACCGCATCGACGAAGACGAAGGCCGCTGAAAGTGAATGCGCGCCCTCGTGTTTTGAGTGCGCCAATCACGACACTTGCGGCACTTCGTTGTCGGTGCGCAGCGGCCTCACTGCGCGCGTGACTCCAGACAAATTGCGCACCAGCCAAGACATCGCGCAATTCATCGACCACACGTTGCTCAAGCCTGAAGCCACTCGAGACGAAGTGCTCAAATTGTGTGAAGAGGCGAAGAAGTACGGCTTCGCCACGGTGTGTGTGAATTCTATCAACGTCGGTACCGCTGCTCGGGCGTTGCATGGTTCTTCGGTTTTGCCGATTGCAGTGGTTGGCTTTCCGCTCGGCGCGGGCATGCCTTCAGCCAAGGCCTTCGAAACTCGAGAAGCGGTGCGGTGTGGGGCGAAAGAAATCGACACCGTCATCAACATCGGAGCGCTCAAAGCCAAAGACTACGCTTTGGTGCAAAAAGACATCGAAGCGGTGGTGAGCGCCGCCAAGCCTTGGCCGGTTAAAGTCATTCTTGAAACTTCACAGCTTCAAGACGAAGAAAAAGTGATTGCCTGTGCGCTGGCGAAAGCGGCCGGGGCGGCCTTCGTGAAGACTTCTACTGGTTTTGCTCAAGGTGGGGCGACTGCGCAAGACGTGACCTTGATGCGACGGGTAGTCGGTGATGACGTCGGCGTGAAGGCTTCGGGCGGAGTGCGCTCGACGGAAGATGCGATGAAAATGATCGCCGCGGGAGCCAATCGCATCGGCGCTTCTGCTTCTATCGCTATTGTGACGGGTGCGAAGTCGACGTCGAAATATTAGACGCCTGATGAGGCGACGACTGCAGCGATACGCGAAACGCTGCTTCGAGCTCGCCTTCTGACGTTCGTTAACGTCATTATTGAGAAGAGTCATTACCACCTCCAAAGGCAAACGTGACCCTGGTTCCGTGAGGTCCCAGGTTTCATTGCGCTGGTAACCACTGCGCCTTTGCCTGACTTCCTTTGAGGAATGGCATTTGCAACCGCGGGAACTCCGACATGTCGGAGCGCCAGTTGGTGTTGTCCCGACAGTTTTCTAAGACCCTGGTTCAGGCGCATTTTGCGCACGTGGGGGAATTTCTGATCAGGAGAGTGTGATGTTCAAACTCAGTCTGTGGACGAAGTTCGCAGCAATCGGGGTATTGAGTGCCGTTCTCTTTGTCATTCCGACTTCGGTCATCGTGGTGCAGTGGGACGAACGCATTTCCTTCGCCAAAACCGAGGTCTTGGGCACCAATTACCTGCGCCCAGTCATTCAACTCTTTCAGTTGATTCAACAGCATCGCGGCATGTCGAGCTTGCTCCTGTCGGGGAAAACAGAAATTCGTCCTCAGTGGGAATCGAAGCGACAGGAAATCATGCGAGCGGTGCAAGACATCGATGGCATCGATGCCAAATACGCTCAATTTGGCCTCAGCGACGCTTGGAAAACATTGCGCGCAAAGTGGGAAGCACTCGCGTCAACGACGGAGGGCTTGGCACCCCACGAGAGCGTGGCTCGGCATGGTGCGCTCTTGCAAGACGTGCTCGACTTCATCAATCGCGTCTCTGATGTATCGGGCCTCGCGCTCGACCCCGAGCTCGACAGCTACTACCTCATGCTCACTGCAATCAACAACGTGCCGAACCTCGCCGAGAGCATCGGGAAACTTCGCGCGACAGGGGTGGTCGTGCTGGCCACGCAAAAGCTGTCGCCTGAAACGAAAGCGAGCATGAGGATAGGCTTTGATTCGATGGCTGGGTTACAGGAAGCCGTCACTTCCAACCTCACTAAGGTCTTTAACGCAAACCCACTGGTCAAGGCCGCAATTGCGAATCAAGTGACTGAAACAGCCGACCAGGTGGGCAAGCTTAAACGCGTGATAGAGGATCAAATACTCGAGGCCAAAACAGTCACCTATTCTCCTCAGGAATATTACACCACGGCGACGGCAGCCATCGATTCGCAGTTTAAACTTGATGATCAGATTATCGACCAGCTCGAGCAGACGCTCCATGCTCGCGTCGCCAACGCCCGAACGAAGTCGTGGTCGCTACTTTCGAGCCTCTTGGGGCTCTTCGTCATCTTAGTCATCTTCGAAGTCATCATGGTTCGGGCGATTGTGCGTTCGATTCAACAGGCCGTCACGGTGGCCGGGCGCATTGCAGAAGGCCACCTCGACAATCAGATCGTCCCAAAAGGCCGAGATGAAACGCGCAAATTACTCGAGGCCCTCGACGTCATGCAAACCCGGCTGTCCAGCATCATCGGCAATGTGATGAATTCAGCAGTTCAAATTTCAAACGCTGCGAATCAGGTGAGTTCTACGTCTCAGTCGCTCTCTCAATCTGCCAGCGAGCAGGCGACCGGGGTTGAAGAGACGACCGCAAGTATTACTGAAATGGCCGCTTCGATTGCCCAAAGCGCTCAAAATGCGGGCATCACCAACGGTATGGCGGGGAAAGCGTCGAAAGAAGCCATCGAAGGCGGCGCCGCCGTCAAAGAGACTGTCTCAGCGATGAAAGAAATTGCGACCAAAATTACCGTCATCGACGACATCGCATACCAGACAAACATGTTGGCCCTCAACGCAGCCATCGAAGCGGCCCGCGCCGGCGAGCATGGCAAAGGCTTCGCGGTCGTGGCCGCCGAGGTACGCAAGCTGGCTGAGCGCTGCCAAGTCGCAGCGCAAAAAATTGGCGAACTCGCGAGCGACAGCGTCAAGGCGGCAGAGCGCGCCGGGAGTCTCATTGACGCCATCGTTCCCGGCATCGGAAAAACGTCTGAACTGGTGCAAGAAATCGCGGCAGCAAGCAAGGAACAGTCAGGCGGAACGGAACAAATTACCATCGCGATGAAACAGATGAGCACCATCACGCACCAAAATGCCTCGGCGAGCGAGCAACTGGCGGCGACCTCTGAAGAAATGTCAAGCCAGGCCGAACAACTCCAAGAGTTGATGGCCTTCTTTCAATTGCACCGCGTACAACCAGCGCGTCAAGGCGCTTCGCCGACTTACACTGCCTCAGGCGCGTCACCACGAGATGGCAAAGGTGCTCGAGGAGCACGGGGTGCTGCTGCCCGCAACATTCCGCCAGCAGTCGTCGTAGCTGAAGGGGGCCGGAAGGCGCCTAACGAAGCAGGCTTCGAACCCTTTTGAGCGCTTTGGAGGCAACGATGATTTTCTTCAGGCGCATCGTCCACCGAATGGGCGACCAGTCCGATGCCTGAGAATGCGGCTCCGCTGATGGCGCTGCCACGGGGTCTTATTGAGCTCACCGAGGCCGAGTTCGATTGGATCTGTCGTTACCTCTATGAGCAGACGGGCATTGTCCTCAAAGATGGAAAGCAAGCGCTCGTCAAAGGCAGACTCGAGCGCCGACTGCGACACCACCAGCAGACCAATTTCAAAGACTATTTCGCTTGCTTGGGCTTGCCAGGCTACGAAGCAGAGACGGCGCTCGCCATCGACCTCTTGACGACGAATGAAACGTCGTTTGTGCGTGAGCCGGCGCATTTTGATTTTTTGCGCACCCAAGTGGCCGCTCATCATCAGGCAGATCGCCCCTTTCGGGTATGGAGCGCTGCCAGTTCTTCAGGCGAAGAGGCCTACACCATCGCCATGACGTTGGCCGACACTTTGGGTTCCCACGATTGGGAAGTCGTCGGTACCGATATTTCCAGTCGGGTCATCGAGCAGGCTGCTCAGGGCGTCTACTCGCTCATTGCTTCCGAACGACTGCCGCAACCATGGCTCAAGCGCTACTGCCTTAAAGGGAAAGATGAATTCGACGGGCAATTCATCATCAGGCGCACGATTCGCGAGCGCGTGCATTTTTACCACGCGAATTTGATGCGACAGCTCCCTCCTGTTGGGAACTTCGACGTCATCTTTTTACGCAACGTGATGATCTACTTCGACGTTGAAACACGCATCAATCTCGTCGAGAGACTTCTGAACCATCTTCAGCCGGAAGGCCATTTCATCATCAGCCATTCAGAGTCTCTCCTCGGCATTACGCAGCGGCTGACTGCCTTGGGCGGGTCTATCTACCAGCTCTCAGCTGGGTGAAGACCATGTCGCTTATCAAAGAATACCAGGAGCGATTTGTTCAACCCGGAGAGGTGATTTTTGCAGACAGCTCCACTCGCCTGCACACGTTGCTTGGGTCCTGCGTGTCCATCACGGTTTGGCACCCCATGCTTCGCATCGGCGGCATGTGTCACTTCATGCTTTCAAGTCGCAGTGGCCCAAGACCGAAGGGCTCGCTTGACGGCCGGTACGCTGACGAAGCCGTGAGTCTTCTTCTCGAAGAAATTGAACGGCGAGAGACACACCCTCAAGAATACGAGTTGAAGCTCTTCGGCGGCGGCGATCAATTTGCCACTTCCATCATCGACCCCGCGCTTTCGGTTTCGACGCGAAACGTTGAGACCGGTCAGCGTCTGTTGAGCGAGCATGGTTTTTCCGTCAAAGCACTCCACCTGGGCGGCGTTGGGCATCGCAGACTCATCTTTGAAATTGCGACGGGCCAAGTCTGGGTACGCCACGTCGAAGGAGATGACTGAAATCATGAAAACCCAGCGCCCGAGTCCGACGCCTTCGTCCCCAGCCCGTAGACCAGGCGTGGGGCCAGAAAGATTTGTCGCAATTGGCGTCTCGGCTGGTGGCGTACGCGCACTGGAAACAGTTTTCAGAGGCCTTTCACCAGCCGCTCCCGGCATTGTAGTCGTTCAGCACATGCCAGAAAATTTCACCGCCGCCTTTTCGCAGCGACTCAACAGCGTCATGGAAGTTGAAGTTCTCGAAGCACAAGGAGGCGAACGTATTACTCGCGGCCGCGTGCTGGTGGCCCCGGGAGACAGGCACCTCACCATCAAGCGGGCGGGCCTGCATTATGTGGTCGAAGTAGGCGATGGCCCACGGGTCAGTCGCCACAGGCCATCGGTCGATGTTCTCTTCTTTTCGGTGGCCCAAGTTGCCGGACACAATGCTTTGGGCATCATCATGACGGGCATGGGTGATGACGGCGCTGAAGGACTGAAGGCCATGCGCGATGCAGGTGCGACCACTCTTGGTCAAGACGAAGCGACCTGCGTTGTCTATGGCATGCCTTGCGAAGCCTTCAAACGCGGAGCCGTCGAGCGCGAAGTGCCACTCGACGCCCTCGCTCGAGAAATTGAGCGCTTTGGAAGCTAGGCTCTACGTATAATGCATTGAATTTCCGTGTCTTATTTGAGCGGCGACGTTTTATCGGCTTGTGGGTGTGCAGCTTACTTTTCGGCTGATAAGACAAACCCCATGCTTCGTCTCATCGTCTTGGGGTGCTTCCTTTTATCGTCATTTGTTTCAGCTTCCGTCGTCATCGGAGAGTCGTTGGAACAGATGACACGCGGCTCAAATCGCATTGTGCGTGGGTTTGTCGCCAATACCGAAGCACGCATCGATGCCCGCACCGGCAACATCTTCACTTACGTTGACTTCGAAGTGGTGGAAGCCCTGAAGGGGGCGCGAAGCAAAGTCTTGCGGCTTAAAATAAGCGGCGGCACCGTTGGGAATGTAGGTCAAGAGGTGGTGGGCAGCGCTCGCTTTGAAGTGGGCCAAGAAACGGTGCTCTTTCTCGAGCCGTCTGATGAGACTGACGTCTTTTTGGTTCGAGCAATGGCGGCGGGCAAGGTCGACCTTCATCGAAGTGGCTCTGGTGAAGTTCGGGCCAAGCGCCAGCTCGACGGTCTGAGTTTCGTCCTTCGAGACCCGAGTGCCGCAGCTCGAGGGGAAAAGCCAAATGCAGACATGGGCTCGGCAGATGTCTTTTTGGCAAAGGTCCGTTCGTTGGTGGGGGCGTTATGAGGTCGTCATTCATCTTGATGGCACTCTTCGGAGCGACGGCGGCGAATGCTGACATCGGCAATGTTAAGTGGGCGAACCAGTCTCTGCCGGTGAAGTACCAAATCGCTACATCGGTAGACAACGCTGGCGGAATGACTGTCAACGGAGGTCTGCCTTATGCGCGTGCGGTTGAATTGATTCAAGCCGCGCTCGCTTCGTGGACTTCTGCCAACGTCATTTCATGCCCGGGCCCAACCAGTTGGAATGTACAATACACAGGTCAATTTTCCTCACCCGCGGGAACCGCCGCAATTTCCGGTAACGACAACATCAATCGAATTATTTTTCTTACCGGCGCAAATTGGACTTCGGGTTCAATGGTGTTGGCTGAATCGATCACCACGTTCAACAATGGAACCCCATTTAATCGAGCGGTTGACGGCGATATTCGCATCAATAACAACCACCCTTGGTCTGAGCCTTGCCCGGGCGTGGACGGAAAGTATGACCTCATCACTACCATCGCCCACGAAGGAGGGCACTTCTTGGGGTTCACCCACAGTTCCAGCGCAGGCTCAGTGATGTTACCTACGCAAGCGGCAGGGTACTGTTTGCGTTCGCTTTCAGCTTCCGACATTCACGATGTCTGTACACTCTATCCACCCTTCACCTGCTCGGTTTCTGTAACTCCTGCCGTCGGAGGGCCAGACACCACCTTCACCACCGCTTGGGAATCAAACAGCCCCGCCTGCACCTGGGCCTTAGATGGAGCCTCGCAAGGCAACATTCCCTGTTCTGGTTCGACCACCTTTAAACAGGCAGTGGGCTCCTATGCCGTGACGCTCAATGCAGGAAGCACCAACTGCAATACGTCGTTTTCGGTGGTTGCACCGCCGACATGTTCAATCGCTATCACCCCAGCGACAGGAGAGAAGGCCACCACCTTTACAGCGAATTGGAATTCGAGCGGCACTTCTTGCGAGTGGGATTTCGACGGTACGCCTCAAGGGAGTGTTGCCTGTACAGGCACCAATTCAGCCACCGACCAGGCGATTGGAAAGCACACCCTCAATCTGCGAGCAGTTGGCCCGGGTGGTTCAACATCATGCGCCGCCGATTACACTGTCTTTGTTGACGGAGCCTGTACCCAGGTCGGCACGGTGTGTCGTCCCGCGGTCGGCTCGTGTGATGTCGCCGAGACTTGTGAGGCGATTGGTTCCGTCTGTCCTAGCGACAAGCAAGCTTCAGATGGAACCGCGTGTAGCTCTGGGGCGTGCCAGGCCGGAATCTGCCAAGCACCCATCGGGGGCGGAACGGGCAACGCCGGTGGTGGCTCTGGAAATGCGGGCGGAGGTTCAGGAACGGGTGGAACGGGTGATGGGGGCAGCACGGCGAGTGGCTGCACCTGCTCAAGTGTAGCCATCGATTTCGGCGGAATGCTTACGCTGTTAGCCCTCTTGGTTCGGCGTCGTCAGGTTCACTGCACATAAAAGAGCAGAAGAGACGGTCACCTCACAAAACAGTCTTGTCATCTCTGAGTGACAGTCGCGGACAGGCCATGTGCCAGTTCTTGTGCTTCGGGTTCTTCAGTATCAAGTGGGTTCTTCAGAGACACCGGTGACTTGCGGAGCGGTGACCCAGTGGCCGGGTCATTGCAACCTGGCTTTCTTGAGCAACCCCGGAGAACGCAATGAACGCATGGTCCTGCCGCAAACTATTACAACCAGCCTTACTTTTTCTCGCCGGGTGCACAGGGAATATTGAGCAGCATTCACCTTCTGAAACCAGCCAATTCGGCAAATTCGGCGACAGCAGAGTCATCTCTGGAAAACTCGAATTAAGTGCTTACAGATTAGACAACCCCGTGGTGATTGCGTACTCGGCTGATCAACGAAAATTTCTCGGCACGGTTACGCGCGATGGCGCCTTTTCGTTGGAAGTACCTGCTGGAGGTACCTACCAGCTGCTTGTCGCGAACCAAACGCGGAATGAGCAATTGGCCCTGGTGACCAAGATTCAGTGGCCGACTTTGGGCCGCGCTACTTGGGCGAAAGTCGCTCCGGGAGCACCGGTTGTCCTGGGCATCGTGCAGCCACTCGAAGCTACCGCTTGCGCCGCGAACCCCGATGAAACCACCCAGCCGGCACCCGGCACCGGCGGTACCGGTGGCACATTGCCGCCAGGCAACGGAACACAACCGGGAACCGGTACACAGCCGGGCACAGGAACGCCGCCTGGAAATCAACCCGATGGTGGTGTTGGTACGGGTACCGAGCAACCTGGCACTCCTTCGCCTCAAGAAACTGGAAACACCAATTGCGCGCCCATCGGCGATGCAGACCTTCCCTACGATGCTCGCATCGGCGTGGGCATGGAATACCAGTTGAGTTGGTCATTTCTTGAAAAGGGGCCCCTGCCCGCGAAAATTATCTCGGTCACTCTGGGAGGCGGTGGCGCGTGGCGTCTGGCCGAGTTCCAAGCTGATACCAAGTTCGTCGTCACTCAGGCCGACTGCGACCATCAAGGCAACCGAGACATCGGCCGTGACCGCATCGAAGTCACCTGGCAGAACCACGATGGCAGCATTTCGACGGACCATCTCGACATGCGCTACTGCGACGGCAACGAAGGCCTGAAGTTCTCTTCTGCTACCGCTTCAGTGGATGCAGGCACGGCTGGGGTGTGTGCTGTACAGGACAGCAGCGCGGGCGAATTGGAAGAGGGTAACCGTGGAGTGTGCGGCAACATTGGCCGCGCCGACCTGCCTTACGACGCACGCATCGGAGTAGGCATGGAATACCGCTTGAGCTGGTCTTTCCTGGAAAAGGGGCCACTGCCTGCCAAAATTATCTCTGTCGGAATGGAAGCGGGCGGCTCGTGGCGATTGTCTGAATTGCAGGCAGACACGGCCTTCATCGTCACTCAAGCTGACTGCGACCATCAAGGAAATCGAGACATCGGTCGAGATCGCATCGAAGTGACTTGGCAAAACCAAGACGGCAGCACCAGCACGGACCACCTCGATATGCGCTACTGCGATGGCAATTCGGGGCTCAAATTCTTGAACGAAGGAATTGCTTCCAACGCGACCACTCCCGTGAACTGCGAAAAGCCAACCGCCTCGGTGTGTGTCAATGGCGTGGTTCAAAACAGTCAGGCCAACGGCACTGCAGTGGCAGGGGTCGTGGCTGCCTCAGATGTCGCCACTACAGCCGCAGCAGAATCGGAAATTGAAACGGGTTGCGGCGAAGTTCCTCCGCTCTTGCCGCCGCTGACCGAGACGCCTCCCAATGCGCCCTGCGTCGTGAGCGCTGATTGCGGTAGCGACCGCGCCTGCTTCGGTTCTACCTGTGTGCTGGAATGTGTCACTCAGTGTGGTGCAACCACGTGTAGCTCTGTTCCATAACAGATTGATTCGCACCCACTTCCTATCCCGCGTGCAGCCATGAGTGTCGAGTCGAATTCAAAATGTCTGTACCGTTCAGTCGCTCAATTGCGCACTGTCTGCATTGTGGTGTGCTTGGGTTTGGGTGCGTTATTTAATGGGTGTTCATGCACCCCAGGGCAAGCTGCTTCACCAAACTCAAACAGCCCAGCCCAGAATGAGCCCAATGGTGGGGCGACTGGTTTTGATGGCGGCGCAGGAAATGGTTCAAGCGGCGACCCCTCAAATGGGGAACCGGGCCCCAACGGCCTCAACGGCACTTCATGTGTTGATTCAAAAAGCTGTTGCTCAGGGCATTGCATTGCCGGCATTTGCAATTCCGCCAAAGCGAACGGCACACCATGCGCTGGTGGAATCGAGTGTGCATCGGGCCTCTGTGTGGCTGGAGTGTGTACTGCGGGCCTGCCGAACGACTCTCCTTGTACGCAAGGGCTTGAATGCGCCTCGGGCCGTTGTCTCGGTGGAATCTGTGCTTCGCCCAAGCCGAATGGCAGCACTTGTACCGAAGCTGACTTTTGCGCATCAAGGCGCTGTGAAAATGGTCTGTGTGGGGCGGCACTCCCGGTCGGGTCGTCTTGTACCAGCGCAGTACAGTGCAATTCCAACATCTGCCAAACGGGAACGTGCATCGCCGAGGCAGCCACGTCTGAGACCCCACCTTCCGGAGGAAATTGCGAACCTCTCAGAGAGCCGGGGACTGCGTGTGATTACCCAACTCAATGCACCTCGCAGATTTGTGGCACCACGAGAATTTGTGAAGTGCCACGTTCGCTCGGAGGCGCTTGCACTGTGCCTGCCCAATGCGCGAACGGAAATTGCGTCAATGGCTTCTGTGAACCGACACTGACCACCGGCTCTGTCTGTGTGAAGTCATCTGAGTGCAGTACCGGAAATTGCCAGTCTGGGCTGTGTGAAGTGGGTAGGCCCAACGGCGCCGCTTGCGCTCAATCTGGGGAATGTGGTTCTCAGAATTGTGCCAATGGGAAATGTGAACTCCCCCGCGCCAACGGCAGTGTCTGTACGCGTGCGTCGGAATGTGCCGCGAAAAATTGTGTCAATTCAATCTGCGAACAGCCTCGGCCAAATGGCGGGGTATGCACCGTCGGCGGCCAATGTGCCTCAAAACTGTGCATCGAAGGCATTTGTGAATCGCCGCGGGCCAATGGCTCTTCATGCACTGAGCCCAGCCAATGCCTCACACGCAATTGTGCTGCTGGCATCTGTGAGGCGCCCAGAATCAATGGAGCGCCATGCACCGCCCCTGGCCAGTGCGTTTCGGGCGTGTGCTCGCAAGGCCTCTGTGAAAACCCTCGCGTGAATGGTGCCGCTTGTACTGAAGGCGACCAATGCCGCTCAAAGTCTTGTGTCTTGAATGTGTGCGAGGGTCCCCGCGCGAATGGCTCTGCTTGTACTTCGGGCAGCGAGTGTCTTTCGCAGGCTTGTACCGGCGGCATTTGTGAAGGCCCCCGCGCCAATGGCGCAGCATGCACCACGGCAGACCAGTGCAGTTCTAAAGTGTGCACTGCCTCAATTTGCGAAGGCCCACGCGCCAATGGCACCAATTGCACCCTTGGAACGCAGTGCAGCTCAGGCCTCTGCGCCAACGGCCTCTGTGAGGGCCCCCGCGTCATTGGTCAATCGTGTGCGAGCGCAAGTCAGTGCGCATCTCAATTGTGTACAAATGGCTTTTGTGAAGCGCCACGAGCGAATGGCGGAGCGTGTTCCAATGGCACCCAGTGTATTTCGAAACTGTGTATCAATTCTGTTTGTGAGGCGACCCGCCCCAACGGCGCAACCTGTGGCGCTGATGGGTTGTGTACTTCTGGGGTGTGCACGAACAACATCTGCGAAAGTGCCAGACCGAACGGCGCCAGCTGCACTCGAGTCAGTCAATGCCTCTCAGGAAATTGCAGCAGTGGCTTGTGCGAACCCGGTCGGCCCAACGGCTCAGTGTGTACGGCGTCCTCTCAATGCAGCTCGAAGAAGTGCACTGATGGCGTGTGTGAAGGGCCGAAACCCATCGGAGGAACCTGTGTGTTTGGTTCAGAATGCGCAACCGGTCTGTGCACCGCTGGCACATGTGAATTGCCCAGAGCCAATGGTGCTACCTGCGCGTCTGACATCATGTGCACTTCTGCTCACTGTATCAATTCAGTCTGTGAGGCTCCGCGAGCAACAGGGAACGCCTGCAGCAGCAATGCGCTGTGTGCATCGCGGAGCTGCGTCGGCGGGGTATGTGAAGCGCCTCGACCCAACGGGGCGACATGCAGCACCGATGACAATTGCAGCTCTCAACGCTGTATTGCTGGAACCTGTGAAGGGCCGAGGCCCAACGGAGCTGCCTGCACTCAAGGCCAGGACTGCAGCTCGGGCAGTTGTGTCAATAATTTATGTGAAGCCACGAGACCCAACGGCGATGCGTGCAGTCTTAATTCTCAATGCAGTTCCGGGAGCTGCATCAACGGGCTGTGTGAAGGTGGGCGACCTGATGGGTCTCAATGTACGCAGAACTGGCAGTGTCAGTCGCAAACCTGTGTGAATAGCATTTGCGAGCAGGAAGTAATTAACTGAAGACATCGCTCAGAATTGCCATCGATCCCTCTTTAGGGAGTGCAGCTTTCGCCTCCGCCTTGGACTTTCGTCAAGTTCGCGCTCGGGCCTGCCCACGGAGTTGCGTGCGGGTGGTTGGTCGCTGAATCAAGAATAGGCGCGGTGTCTTGAATCAGGTCAGCGGGGGAAACGAAGAGCCCGATTCCCATGTTTCCTCGCAAAGCGGTTGGCCAACTCCAAGTAAAGACGTCGTCGTTCCCCCCATGCATATTGGGATGGCGGAGAATTTCTACGCGATTGTCGTTTTCTCCAGGAACCGCGCTGAACAAGGGGTTTTGAATTCCAAACGATGACAGTGAAGAAAGGCAACCACCATCAGAGGCGCGGATGGCCTGGTGCGCGTTCTCAATTCGACCCAGAAGTGCGTATCGAGGGTAGCCAACGAGTCGATCGCTTTCATTCGATTGAACCTCATCGTCAATTCGAATTCGAAGCCCGATATTCTGCATGTCGAAGCCGAATCTGACGTTGCCCGAGGTATCTACCATTCGAGGGGAAGCAAGGCCTTCGTAAACGCTACTCAGAAGCAGCCGCTGAAAAACTCGGTCATCTATTCTCACCGCCGGAGTGACCGTCTCAACGGTCGTCCCCCGTACCCGCGCACGGTAGATGAAATAGCCGTAGCGAACATTGCCATACATCGACTCATGAGCGAGCCAATCTGACTGCGATGAAATTGGGTATTGAACGCCCCGACCAGCGAAGACGAGCGCCCTTGTCGAGGGGTCGTGGGTGATGCCTCCGTAGACCAGCCGGGTTCCATCGTCAGCATCAACATCTGCTGGGACTCGCACCAGAGGGGCGACCGCGAAGGCTTCCTCGCACACCTTCACCACTCCTGATTCGCTCGTGTCAGTGCTTTCTTTCGAACACACCTGTTCATCAGCGCCTCCTCCGCCAGTGCCGCCATCAATGGTGTTGTCCCTCGAATCACACCCGAGGCAAAAAGCGCTCAGGACAAAGATAAACAAGTGACGCATGTCTTTCGTAGCTCCATTAAAAAAAGTTCGTTAGTGAGATTGAATGTCACAGAGAGGCTGAAAAGGTTTGAGCTGTTCAGCTCATGAAGTCATTGATTTCAACAAGTCGAGCAATGACATTTAAAAGCATCAGCGCCACGGCAGGGGATGGTTGGCCTACCTGCCGTGCGACTTCATCTGCAGGCGCGTTTCTCAATTCGCATCGCAGGCGATGGAGCGCGTTTCGCTTTGCGGCGGCGACCATCAGGAATGACGGGGATGTTGATGCCTGCAGTTGAAAGGTAGTTTTGGTCGCAGGCCGGCGCTTCGTAACTTTGGAGGTCAGGTAAACAGCCTGAGAGCGCTGCTGGAACGAGGGAAGCCTGCAAGGCACTTCGAAAGAGGGCACGAAGGGAGTGCTTGTTCATGGTGGCCTCGGTGGCATGAAGTGTTCCAACGTGCGATTCCTTCAATTTAAGAGGGTTATCCGGTTCCATGCTGACGATTCCCTGCGAGACCTGATGAAAATCTGACACTCGGAGGTGCTTCGACTCAAAAGTTTCGAAGCGAGTCTGCGAAGAAAACGAGTGTTCGCTATCGATGGGCCTTTTCCGGGTTCTTGGGCCAACTCTCCCGTTAGAGTTGCATGCTCCCATTGCAGACGAGGCTTCATCATGTGGAAGAGAATCGTGCTTACACTCACAGTGGGGCTGGCGCTGACAGTCGCGGGTTGTGACCCGAAGACCTCCGGCGGCTTCGATGGTGGCACCTCCGGCAGTATCGATGGCGGGGTCGATAGAGGCGTTGATGGAGGCGTTGATGGCGGCACCCCTGGCGGTATCGATGGCGGTGTCGATGCCGGCGTTCAGACCAAGGGTACCCTCACTCTCAAGCTGAAGAAGGTCTAACGTATGCGAATCGTACCTTTGATTCTGGTGGGTCTTACGGGCCACGCTTTTGCCGGGCCGACCCAGTCCAGCTTTACGCCTACTGGCTACAAGTACCCCATTACGAGAATAAGTCTGTTCAAAGCAGACAGCACAGGCGAGCAAGTGCTTTACCAGTGTTCGGGCACAACCTCTGCCGATTGTCTGGTTGATGTGACCTCGCCTGTGTCTATTGCTGCTATTGAAGAGAGCGCGGCGAAGCTTCTCATCGAGCCTGGCACCTATGCCTACGTTCGTTTGCAGTCTTGCCCGGCGGGTACCACCGGGCAAGACACGATGAATGTCGAAGTAATGGGTTCCGTGTCGCTCAGCACTCAGACGTTCAACACCTCGTCGACCTCAGCGGGTGGAATGGCCGCTGATGGCAGCCCTGAATTCACCTCAGTGAGCTTGGGGTGCGGCGGTGCCGTTGTTCAATTGATTGAGCCTTTGATTGTCACCGCTGGCTCTGAACAAACGTTGACGCTGTTGATAGACCTCACTCACGTCACGTGGACCGATGCCAACGCCAGCTCGGGAATGGGCGGCTGCAAATCAGACAATGGCGCGGGCCAAGATATTTGCACCACCATGCCCTTCATCATTCCGTATGTCGGAGCGGGCGAGCCAACGTTCGAACGTTATCTTGTCTCTCACCTTGCAGGGGCCGGAACACCGGAGCTCGCCGACGCCAACGGTGCCGTGAACGTGGCCGTCGATGCGGCTTCTCGCGTGTTCTACGTCGGCGTCTCACCTTACCTCTCTGAAACCTCTGCCAGCCCCGGTGATGGAATCAAAGGAGGACCGGACTACAACACTACGACACGAATGCTCTCGGTGAATACCGATGGCACGCTCTCATTTCAGACAGGGGGAGACATTACGGATGACCGCGTGGGTTTCACCGCATTCCAACGCAGCACTCACACAGGTACGTGTAAGGATGAAGGGCTCAGCTCTCCCATCTGGAACTACAAGGCCTACCGACAGTAGGTGCGCTTCATCAGGTGGCGCTCGCGTCGAGGGAGCCACTTGGGATCGAATGTAAAGAAATGAAAGAGCACCATACCCAGACTCAAATCAGCAAAGTCGAGCAATACGATGAGTGATACGTGGAGCAGCAGCATTGCCAACCACAACCAAGGTCGCAGTTTGCGAAAAAGCGCAAGCGGGGCGAACAACAATTCTAGGCCCAAGGTGCCCCAGGTCAGCAGTTTGAGCATCGGTAGATTTAATAAGAATTGCGTCAGGTAGGTAGGGCGAGCCAGCGGTCCCTGCAGCACAAAGCGCAGCGCAGACCCGTCGACCCAAGAGGGGCTTACCAACTTGGAATATCCACTGTAACTGTAAGCCAAACTCAATAAGGCCCACCCCGCGAGATGCAACGAATCGGGGAAACGCCAAGAGCGTGTGGAACCAGAACACGAAGGTATCGCCACATGCGCTAACAGCAACCACCCGATAAACGGAAGACTGGGGTTTGCAATGAGTGGGTTTCGCCCAAAGAGACAAGCCCATACATACCAAAGGAGAAGCGCAGCGAGGCGATCTCTGAAACCAGCGGCCAACATCGCCGCCAGTGTCGCCCCACCAATGACGATGATGGTGACGAACCAAGGGCTGTCGCTGAGCGCCAATACATTAAGTGGCAACAACAGCGGGCTCGATGCGGCTGGAAGTACTCCCTGGTTGGAAAATACTTCAGGCGCGGAAGGCAGCAGTTGAAGAAAGTGCACCAATACATACAGGCCTAAACAAAATCGGTAGAGCCGATACTGACTGGCGGTCCAACCATTGTTCACGGGCATGAAACATTTACCAGCAAGGAAATCGTGGGGGGAACAATCATGCCCTCTCGAGGTCGAAATCGAACTCGAATGGGTTCATGTACTTCATCGACCGCGACGCCCAATTCTTTCAACAAGGGCCTTTGCCCGCACAACGCATAACGCATGACGGGGTCACGAAGTTCAGGTGGTAAAACGGGGCCATAAGCGAGTGCGGCTCCATACACATTGCGACGGTTATACGCTCCGTGCATGCGGCTGTAGACTTCGGGCGTAATTTCGAACTCTCGCCATTTTTCGCCTTCAACCCATTCGATGGAAAAGCGCGTTGAATAGGTCTCGTAGCCTTTCACTGCGGAAAAAACCCGTGGTGCGGGAGACGCCGTGGTGATGGCACCCAAGGCTTTCAGAGCCGGCCAACCCGTCAAATCACCCGCCATCTGTAAGACACCCAAGACAAACAAAGCGATGGCTGTCTTGTTTCTCATTTTGAATTCTCAGTTTCGAGGGGTCTGCCCAGCAGGAATGTTTTGAGTTTACCTTCCGACTGAGACCCGAAGCCGGTGCGCGCCGCCCAATTCAGGGGATTGCGGAAGGTGCCGAAGAGCATGTCGAACAAAGGCAGGTCGCCGTAGTTGAACCGATGCACGCCTTCTTGGTGATGCAGGCAATGACTCTCAGGTCGTTGGATAAGATATCCAACCCAATGCGGGGTCGATACGTTCCAATGATAAAAAAGTTCAGCGAGCCCGCACACCAGAAAGACACCTGCTACTGCGCGAGGTGACAAGCCGACGCCCAGGTACAGCACGGCGCTCGAGAGCAAACTATTGGCTACAATTTCCAAAGGGTGCTTGTAGAAACTGGTGATGATTTCGATTCGCTGCGGAGCATGGTGAAACCGATGTAACCAGCGCCAGAGCCAGGGGGACTCGTGCCTCGCGCGATGCCACCAATAGTAAACAAAAGAGTGAACGAAATACCCGACTGCGATTCCGCCCAGGGTACCCAGCACGTCAGCGTTCCACAGTCGGTGGTTGGCGAGCCAGCCGTCAAAGAAATACCCCGTAGCAACAATGATCGCAGCTTGTATTGCATTGAACAGCAGCGCGCGAAGCCACCAATACGCCACCCGAGGGAATAAGCGTCCCGGCAGAAACGCCTCGATGGTCATCATGATGAGGGCCGCGCAAAAAACGTAGAGAGAAATCTGCATCGATGAGCCCGCCTTGAGAGGAAAACTTCAGTGGCTCAATCAACGCACAGCCATGAATAAGTGGTGGTAACAAGGCGTGCTTAGGTTGATAACAATCAGTTATCGAATTGGTGATTGGGCAATCGCAGACGTAAACGCATGCGAGTCTTCTTGGTAGCGGTAGTGAGGGCGCCTTGACATGGGAGCCCGGAATGAGTATTCATTCCTGGTGATGTCGACCCAAGTGATTCACTCGCAAGAAAACGCAAAGGTAGAAGCTTTGATGGCTGCCGCGTTGCGTCTGTTCGCCGAGCAAGGGTTCTACGGCACCACGGTACCTGAAATTGCCACTGCCGCAAAAGTGGGGGCGGGCACCGTTTACCGCTACTTTGAAAGCAAAGAAGCCATCGTCAATGCGGTGTACCAACGGTGGAAGCTAGTGCTGGTCATGACCTTGATGGGTGAGTTTCCTTTCGATGCTCCGGGCCGGGTGCAGTTTGAGCACTTTGTTTCCCACGCCTTCAAGTACGCCCGCGAACACCCGCTCGCATTTCGGTTTCTGGAAATGCACCATCACATGGCCTACCTCGACGCGACGTCGCTCGCACTCGAGGGCAAAGTCATCGAACCGGCGCGCGCCTTTTTCGAGCAGCAAAACAGCAAGGCAGTGACGCGAGATGCTCCCTCAGGCGTTCTCGGTGGCTTGGTGTGGGGCGCCATCGTTGGTTTGATTAAGGCGGTCGAAAGTGGCTACGCCGAGATGACTCCTGAAGCAGAAAAACAGGCCATCGACGTCCTGTGGGCCGGAATCAGAAGAAAGTAATTGTGTGTGTCAAATATAGGAATGAATGTTCATTCCTAAAAGAAAGAAGAGCAGATATGAAAGCGAAATCAATAACAATTCTCATCACTGGCGCGACTTCGGGTATCGGTCGGCATACCGCACTCGCGTTGGCGCGGGCCGGCCATCGGGTATTTGCCACTGGCCGGAGAGCCAAGGCGTTGGCTGACTTAGCCATCGAGGCGAAAGAGACATCGCTCGAGACCGTCGTTCTTGACGTGACCGATGCCGTATCGATAGCCGAAGCCGAGCGACACATTCTCATTCGAACTGACGGCTATGGCGTTGATGCCGTCATCAATAATGCTGGCTACGGCGCCATGGGGCCGGTTGAAGAAATTTCAGATGCCGCGCTGAGAGCTCAATACGAAACCAACGTGTTTGGTTTGATGGCGGTGACGCGCACCTTTCTGCCCCGTATGCGAGAGCGCGGGTTTGGTCGGGTGGTCAATATTTCCAGCATCGGAGGGTTAGTCACCTCCCCGCTCATGGGTGTGTATTCCTCGACCAAGTATGCCGTCGAGTCGCTTTCTGATGCCCTGCGCATCGAGTTGAGGCCCTTCGGCGTGAAGGTTGTTCTCATTGAACCCGGAGCCATCGCGACCGAGTTCAACGACGTCGCCGCAGCCAGTGTGCCTTCGGCTTTAGGCTCGCCCTATTCCTCAGCCATCGAGCGCAGCAACGCCATCTTCGCTCAGTTCGCAAAGATGGCGGTGGGGCCTGAACATGTCACCAGAGCCATTTTTAAGGCGCTCTTTCAGCGTTCGCCTAGTGCTCGCTACATCGCCCCTTGGAGAACGTATGCAATGCTGTGGCTGCATCGTCTGCTGCCCACGGCCTGGCTCGATGCAGCCCTGGCCTGGTTCGGAGGTCTCACCACCACTCGAACTTCTGCGGTCAAACGCGTCGTTGCGATAGCGCTTCCGCTCATGGCGAGCGCAGTCCTTTTGGCGGGAAGCACTTCGTTCGCAGAGGACGGCTGGAAAAAAGTAAGCGAAGGAAAAGGCGTCACCATTGAGCGTCGAGTGAGACCTGGCTCCCAGTTTGATGAGCTACGAGCATCTGCTCAGGCACCCATTCCGCCCGCTCAATTCTTTGCCACTGTTTGGAATTACCGCGAATTTCCCCAATTCGTTCCATATCTCAAGGTATTGGAAGTGCTCGACGATGACGGTCAGACCAGTCACGTCTACCAACGCATCGCCATGCCTGTGGTTGCAGATCGCGACTACGTTTTGAAACTGACCAAACATGTCGATGCAAATCGGCAAGTGTACCAGATGATGTTTGAAAGCGCAGAAGGCATCGGCCCCTCTCCGAGCGAAAAATGGGTGCGCGTGCACAATATTCGGGGTGGCTGGAAGCTTGAGCCCACTGCCGATGGCAAAGGCACGCGAATAACCTACGAGTCCTTCAGCGAACCGGGCGGCAATATTCCCACGTGGGTGGCCAACATGGCCCAACGCGACGCGCCGCGCGATCTCGTGCTGGCAATGACCAAACGAGCCATAGCTAATCACAGCGTCAAATAAGACACACACACCTCGTTGCACTCAAACAGGACAATCATGAGCATCGAATTAAAAGTTCGCACAACCCCAGTCCATTCAACGCCCAATGAGTCGGACCGCATGAATAACGATTCTCAAGTGCATTCCAACTTGGTGCTCAGGCCAGAAGGGGCCGAAACAAAAGCGACCGATTCAAAGCCATACGCGGCATCTGTGACAGCGCATGTCTTGGGCATTAACGACAAGAAACTCGCTGCCCAGCTCTCGCTTGTTCCCAACACCGCCTCGATGGTGGCGCTCTCGGCTGGCACGGGCAAACCCGACGAAGTCGCCAAGGCGCTCAAGGCCGCGCTGCTTTCGCCGACGCTCAAGGTGCTGCAAAAGGCCACTCGCACGTTGCAAGTGGCTGAGGCCTATCAGCGCAAAGCGTCGATGGATGCATCGAATTACAAAAATCCAAGTGGCAACCCACTCAAGGGTTTTGTTCCAGTGAAATGGCCGGGGCTCAAAGTCACTCTTTCAGAAGCAGAAACGCAGCAATTGAAAAAAATGCTTGCCGATGGTTCCGCTCAAGAAATCGGTGTTCTGTTGATGAGTGCGAAAGCCGGGCTGATTCAAACCACACCGCCCAATGCATTACAGCTCGCCATCGAGGCGAAGACCATCGCCCAGCCAAACCAGAGTTCCTATCAATTGCCAGCGAGCCAAGGGGTCGAAAGCCCGCGCGATGCGGCTGGCTTTCCTCAGGAATTCAGTGAACACGTCAAGCCAGCAGCAGACAACATCAATCTCGCCCAAGAGCTCACAGCTGAGCGAAATAGCAAAATAACGGGGGTGAAATGCCCCTACGCTCAAGGCAACCATGCCAAGGGCGTCGCCTTTGGTGACGTCAAAATGAACGTCGACAAAGACGCACCTGAATGGGCCAAGGACCTCTTCGGAAAGCAGCTTGATGGAGGCATGCTTCGCGTCTCGGGCAGCATGACTGACCCACTGCAGCCTGATTCAGAGCCGCACCAGCCCGGGCTCAGGTTGGTATTGCCCCTCAAAAACTCTAATGGCACGACGCAGCTCATTGACTTGACTGCAAATGGCGGTGACACCACCCATGCCCAAACAGCTGACCGCCATACAGCGTTTACAAACAATACTTCTCTTCCTCAAAAAGATGCTTTGGACCTTACACCCCTTAGAGCCATCAAACATTTGGTGAAGGAAGGCGACGTCGTGAAGGGCGTCAAGGAATTGTACACCGCTCTGACCGACAGCAAGAAGCTCAATGGCGAACGTTTTGACGAACATCAATTTTACGGCCGCCACACTTACTTCGTCGGAGGGCGCTACGTTCAAATTCGCATTGAAGTGAAAGAGCCGAAGCCCTTTCCTGACGCCAGCAAAAGTTCTGCGCCGAATGCACAAATAGATGCCGTTTCAAAGACAGTCGCCAAGGAAGGGATGAAGCTGGCGATGTATATTACCGAACTCCCTCCAGGGGCAGACCCAGGGTTGATTGAAAAAGAATACGGCGAAGACGGCGGCTGGCAAGGTTTGCCTGAATACAAACTGGCCACCATCGATGTGCCAGTACAGACAACTCAAGGAGGCTCTGATTCATCAAAGTTTTTCGCCAGTGTGCCCCATGTCCCCGGAGGGCCAGACAAGGTCTTCACCGGAGCCGGAGGTATCGGGCGAGAACGCGTTCTCCCTTACTTCGCCAGTGGTCTGAAGCGGAATGACAAACTCGACAAGAGCTTCCCGTTTGATTGGGCGACCAGATACTTGCCCGGGGCTCGGTGACTTCAGATGAGCCCAATCAAGCCCGATGGTGTACGGCCTAAACCTCAGCAGGTTGAAAAGACGACTACGCCGAGCCCCAGCTCGACTGCAACTGGCGTTAAACCGCTTCCCCAACACAAACCCCAGTGGCAACCGGTCACCAGTGGCTTGCCTCATGCCTCGGCAGCGAGTGTCTTTCAAGAGCAACAAAAATTGGCAGGCACTTCTCGGCTCCAATCGGGGGCCACCTCGGTCGCTGCGATCAATCTGCCACCTTCTCAGAAAACGAACGTTTCCCCTGACTACGTCGTCGTGGGTGCTGGTGCGGGCGGTGGGCCACTGGCTGCACGCTTGGTTGAAGAAGGCTACAGTGTGCTGATTCTTGAGGCCGGCGGAGATGGAGACGTCAAAGAATCGCAGCCATTGGGCCTGCATGGCATTGCTTCAGAGAACAAGGAACTGCTTACCCGAGGCACCGGTGAATACATTCGCCACCGAGCCCAGCTCGAGGAAGACCTTAAAGATCCAAAGTTCATCCGGGAGCTCGAGGTCGCAGGGTACGACCCCTCTCACGTCCGCAAGAATCTGAACGACCCCTCACTCATGCAAAAGCTCAAAGTGACGGGCATTTTCGTGCCGCGCGGCGAAGGCATTGGTGGAAGTACCCTGATGAACGCCGGCATCTTCGTTCGACCAGATGACATCGATTGGGACAACATTGCCCAGCTCACCGGTGACCCAAGTTGGAAAAGTGCAGAAATGCTCAAACACTTTCAAAAAGTGGAAAATGCCGAATACCAACCCGGACTCAAATTATTGCATGAAATAGGTAAGGGTTTGAACATCGAAGCGCTTCAAAATATCGGTGGGCATGGTTTCGATGGGTGGCTGAAAGTGAACCGGCCGTTGGATAAGGAACTCATCAATACCATTCAAGAAAACCCCCAGCTCGGGAGAATGATATTAGAGACATTTAAATACAATTTCACCAAAGTCGGTTCCGTGCTCGACCGCCTCAAGATGCTGAGCACTTTGCTCGACCCCAATCACAGTCGAGCGAACAATGTTGAAGGTATGGTGGTCACTCCGCTCACCGTCACCAAAGAGGGCCGTCGCAACGGTCCCAGAGACCGCGTGCTCGACGTGCAATCGAAGCACCCAGGCAAACTCACCATTCAGACCGGTGCGCGGGTTGAGAAAATTATTCTCGACAAGAATAACGTTGCGACTGGAGTCCGCTATCGCACTGCAGATGGCGTGGTACACAATCAACCTCTCAAACGAGAATTGGTCTTGGCGGCAGGCGCATTCGAGACCCCCGCCATTCTGATGCGGTCCGGCGTGGGACCAGAGGAAGAACTCACTAAACTCGCCGCGGCTGGGGTGGAAAAGAAATTGGTGCGCGAAGGGGTGGGTCGCCACCTGAAGGGTCGCTACGAGGTGGGGGTAGTGCACCGGCTCAAGAAACCCCTCAAGTTACTCACCGAGACAGACTTCAGCGCCGACCCCAACAACCCCGCCTACAAGAAGTGGAAAGAAACAGGCAAGGGCATGTTCGCCACCAACGGCATTGTGGCTGCATTTCGCATCAAGTCAGACCCGAGCAAGGCCGAACCAGATTTGTATGTATTTGGAGTGCCCGGAAAATTCGAAGGCTACAAGCCAGGTTATTCAAAGGAAGCCATTGCTGACCCCAATCTCGTGACTTGGGTCATTCTCGATGAAAACAAAGGTGACGAGAAGGGCACAGTGGTGCTCAACCCTGACGACATCAATGGGCGGGTCAAAGTCAATCAGATGTTTCATGACGAAGAACGCGCTGGCGACAGCATGCCTTTGGTCAACGGAATCAAAATCGTTCGCGATTTGGTCAAGGGCTATTCAGACATTGTCGAAAAGGAAGAATGGCCTGGCGATGAAGTGCAGACCGATGAGCAATTGGCCAAAGCTGTAAAAGAAAACAGTTGGGATCATCACCCCAACGGAACAGCACAAATCGGCGCTGATGACGACCCACAGGCTGTGGTGAACAAAGACCTCGAAGTCATCGGCCTCAAAGGAGTACGCGTAGCGGATGCATCGGTGTTTCCAAAGAACATCGGGAGTTTCATTCAGAGCGCCATCATGACGGTGAGTGAAAAGGCCGCCGATGAAATGGTTCAGACAGCAAGAGAAAGAGATGCCGCCGCTGGCCTCTTGCACCCTCGTGGGCCAGCAGTGGCGGCGCAAGTGCGAGCCGAAAATACGCTGTCGGACAATCTTCTCTTCGCGATGAGTGACGCGCCGAGTGTCGGCGCTGATGGCGTGCTGACGCAAGCCGCGCTTCGCGAGCTATTCGAACTGACTCAACTCAAAGGCTTCTCAACGCAAGAGCTGGCCGACGCACGCGCCATCGCTTATGCGCTTGATGAAAGCGGCAACCCAAATGCGAAAGTGGTGGCGAAGTTGGCTGAGGCCATCGGGCGAAAGAGGGCAGACCAAGGCTTCTTGCTCGATATTACGGCTCGCATTGATGACACAAAGCGCACCAACACGTTCTCTCAGGGAGAGCGAGAGGCTTTCGCGAGGCGAACAGCAAGAGATGTCATTCCATGAGCACCTCATTTGAAGATGAGTTCGCTCGCCAGATTGTCGCGGGCTTGAGTCTGAGCGAAGGCATGCTGATAGTACCGGAAGAATTGATGGCGGCGCTCGGGCAACGTATTCGATTAGCCGGAGACAAGCAGCCGTTGGCCAGCGCACTCATTGCTTTGGTTACCCGGCTTAAGCACCTGCCGGGGTCGCAGCGCGCAACACCCCAGCTGATTGCCTTGGCCGCGTGCGCTCTCGGTGATGCGCCACTCAACCGAGTGTTCGACCTAGGGGACGAGCCATTTGAGCGTTTAGAGAAAGTCAGGCGCAGACCGTAAATGCCGATTGGGGCTCCGCTGAAACCTGTCTAGGGTCAACGTCAGCATGCTCACTGTTCGCCTCCTGCGCAAAGACGGCCAATTGATCTTAGGGGCTGACGAGCTCCTCAAGGCCGACGGCATCAAATGGATCGACCTTCAAGGACCGACTGAAGCCTCACTTCAGCACCTGGCCGAGCACTTTCCCCTGCACAAGCTGGTCATTGAAGACTGCTTACATCTTGATCAACGTCCCAAGTTTGAAGAGTACCCGGGCCACCATTTTGTAGTGCTTCACGGGTTCACAGCGCCAAACAACAACCCATGCGAAGCAACGTTGCACGAGGTGCACTTTATTTTCGGGGCGGACTGGCTCATCACTGTTCATGAATTCGAAAACCCCGCTCTCGAAAATGTTCGCCGCCGCGTCGATGAAACGCCACAGGCAACACTTGGACACGGCGTTGATTTTCTTCTCTACGCCTTGGCGGACGCTCTCGTTGACTTGAATTTTCCACTTTTGGATCAATTCAATGAGCAACTTGAAGAGTTAGAGTTCGCCATCTTCGAAGCGCCTGACCAGAAACACTTAAAACGTTTGTTTGAATTGCGCCGGGCTTTGGTTCAAATGCGACGCGTGCTGTCGCCACAACGTGACATCATTGGGCTGTTGGCCCGCCTCGAAATGAAGCACGATTTAGAGCGTACAGCGCTGTACTTTCGCGATGTGTACGACCATCTTGTGCGCCTCTACGAGCAAATCGATACTGCACGCGACATGCTTGGCAATGCGATGGAAGCGTACCTCTCGGTGGTCGCTAACCGCACCGGAGACGTCACCAAACAATTGACAATATTCGCCACCATTTTTATGCCCCTGTCATTCATTGTTGGCTTCTTTGGCCAAAACTTTGCGGTACTGGCGAACGATATTTTCCTCATCCCCATGTTGATATCGATCACCGTGCTTCCTGTGGGCACGGTGCTCTGGTTTCGGCGTCTGGGCTGGCTGTGATGGTCTTCCTATAGCTCTTCGCAAACGAGAATTATTTCCTCGAGCCGACAGGTTGCCGTAAGCGTGAGGTTATGGACCAAAAACGCTTAGCGGAGATCGCGCAGACCTGGGCGGCAGAGGACCCCGATGCGCAGGCAGCATCTGAAATACAGACGTTTCTGCGCACGCAAAACTGGAAAGAGCTCGAAGACCGTTTCGGCATAGCGTTAGAATTTGGCACCGCCGGGCTTCGCGGCCTTCTCGGAGCCGGAACCAATCGAATGAATCTCGCCGTCGTTCGCCGGACTGCGGCTGGGCTCGCGCGTTACTTGAAAGCCACCGTGCCCGACGTCACCCGCCGAGGCATTGTCATCGGTCGAGATGGCCGCCGCATGAGTCTTGAATTCGCTCGAGAAACCGCAATGGTTTTTGCGGCTGAAGGCATTCCGTCACACGTCTTCGCCGACGTCGTTCCCACACCCGTCACTGCCTTTGCCCTGACACACCTCAAAGCGGCTGCCGCAGTCATGGTGACGGCGAGTCACAACCCTCCCGAATACAATGGCTACAAAGTCTATTGGGGCAACGGAGCGCAAATTGTGCCCCCGCATGACATCGGTATCGCGCGAGCCATCGATGCAGTCGGTGCGGCAAAAAATGTTCTCTTGATGGACGAATCGGCCGCCCGTGAGAAAGGCCTTTGGGTCGATGTGCCTGCTGCGCTCGAGAAGCACTACCTCGATGCCATCACGGCGCTCCGCCCAACGAAACAAACAGCCCATTTGTCCATCGTCTACACCGCAATGCACGGGGTCGGTGGCCGTTGGGTTGTCGCTGCGTTGAAGGGTGCAGGCTTCGAGCAGGTGCACGTCGTGCCCGAGCAGCAGGAGCCCGACGGCGCGTTTCCAACCGTGCGCTTCCCCAACCCAGAAGAAAAAGGCGCGATGGATTTGGCCACCGCCCTCGCCGAATCATTGCGCGTCGATGTAGTGCTGGCCAACGACCCTGACGCTGATCGCCTCGCAGTGATGGCCCGCGATGCTCAAGGTGCACTGCGCTTGCTTACGGGCAACGAAGTAGGCGTACTGCTCGGGCATTTTCTGTTGACGCAACTTCAAACTGAAAAACCTTTGGTCGTCACCACCATTGTCTCTTCGGTGCAATTGAAAGCCATCGCGGCCACCCTCGGAGTTCGGTTCGAAGAAACCCTCACCGGCTTTAAGTGGATAGCCAATCGCGCTCTCGAATTGGCGGCTCAAGGGTTTCGATTCGTCATGGGGTTCGAAGAAGCACTGGGTTACACCGTGGGCGAAGTCGTGCGTGACAAAGACGGCGTAGGGAGCGCGTTGGTCGTCGCCGACATGGCCGCCTGGTGCAAAGCGCGCGGCACGACCCTGTTGGGTTACCTCGAAGAAGTACAACGTGAACACGGTTTGTTTGTCGCTTCACAGTTCAACACCACTTTGCCGGGCGTCACCGGGGCGGCCACCATTCTCGCGGTGATGAATGGCTTCCGCTCGCGGCCCCTTTCGGCAATCGATGGACTGAAGGTCGAAGTGACCTCCGATTACCTCGCGCAGACCCGAATGCAGGATGGAAATGCCACGTTGCTCGACTTGCCCAAATCAAACGTGCTCGCGTGGGAACTGGCGGGAGGAGCCCGAGTGACCCTGCGCCCATCGGGCACCGAACCCAAGATGAAAGTGTATTTCGAGTGGCGCGAGTCGCTGACTTCTGATGAACCAGTGGCAGCGGCACGTGTTCGAGCGCAGCAGCGGCTGCATTCGATGGAAGCCGCCTTTTTAGTGCTGGCTCGCGAAAGGGGTCTCTTGTGAAAACAGTAATGGTGATTGCGCTGCTGGCGAGCGCTGCTTGGGCGCAAGACGTAAGCGTACACGTCGAGCCTCAGAACGTCGGGCAAACGTGGAGCGTGATTGGCCCCAAGACGGTAACTCCAGGAGCCAATGTATTTGAAGCTTCCGCAGGCTACCCGGCAGTCTCGGTGGGTTTTGTCCGCGGCGTTTCGACGGGGGTGAACATTGGGGCTCGACTGAGCTTCGTCTACGGTTTCGAAGGCATGCTGCGGGAAGCAGCTCCGGGCCTCAAAGTGCAGGGTTTATTTAAGTTGAGATTGCTCGATTCGGGGCAGGTGTCTCTGGGCCTCGTCTTCGAGCCCGGCATCGCTACCTATGCGTCTTATCTTCAAGGTGCTCGCGTCAATCTCGCGCTGCCAGTAGGGCTTCGTTTCGGCATCGCAGCTTCGAGTGCGCTCTCGGTGGCGGTGTCGCTCGACTTCCCGATGTGGGTTGAGTTTGGAACTTTTGGAGGCTTCAACTTCCCCATCTTGACGGGAGGAGGCATCGAGTACTTCCTCACCAGTCAATTGGTTGCTTTTTTCCGGGCTCGCATCGGTCCTACGCTTCGAACTTTAGGTCGACCCACCGAAGTCACTTTCGAGAGCTCAGTGGGCATTGGCTATCGCTTCTAAGCTTTAGCGGTGCCCGAAATTTCCAGCCCGCGGAGACCGATGAGGCGGAGGCCCGCCGGAACGCATTGAGTTGCCATTGTGCGACGGCGGCGGTGGTGCCGCGCGCAAACCCGGGTTACTGGGCGCTGCACGGAAGTTTTGCTGAGGCGGAGGCGCTGCACGAAGACTTGGGGCGCTGGGCTGCGGTGCTGCACGGAAGGTTTGCTGCGGAGGTGCCACTCGAACTCCCGAATTGCTTGGTGGCGGGGGGGCTGCACGAAAACTTTGTGGGGGTGGGGCAGCACGAAAACTGGGGTTGTTGGGTGCGCCGAAATTCGGAGCACTTTGTGGGGGAGCACTACGAAACCCTGAATTATTGGGCGGCGGAGGTGCGCGAAGATGGGGGCCGCTTTGCTGAGGTGTTGCCCCGCGAAACCCAGCGTTGGGAGACGAGCCAAAATGGTTTGAACTCGGTGGCGGTGGCGCTGGCACCCGTTGCGAATTGGATGGAAAACCAAACCCTGAACTGCGAGGCGGAGGAGGTGCCTGTCGCACGCCTTGAGGGTGAAAAGTATTCGCCCTGAGTGAAGCACGGGGAATCTGAATTCCAGCCGAGGCGAAAGCGCGATGAGGAGGACCATAGGGTGTCGTCACGGCGGTGCGGAAGTGAGCCGACACTGCAGCATGATGGTTGGGTAGCGCGTACGACGAGATGCGACGACTTAAGAAGTGCTCATTGCGCACGGTGCACCAATAGGGGTCTACGCGTACATGCTGGGGGAAAAGCGGAGACCAGCTGGTATAACCACCTCCATAACGCCAGGACACCCATGCTGGAGCCCAACGTACGTCGGGGTACCACACCCACCCATACCCAGCTGACTGCCACCACCGACCATAGTGAAACGCTGCCCACCCCCACGGCCAATCGGTCTGCCACACCCAGCCGGCAGAAGTGAGAGCCCAACGGCCTCCAGTTGAATAGGGAACAAAGTTGGCGCCGACGACAGTGACTGAAGGCCGCCAGGCGCGCTGCCCTTCAACTTCGACCCAGTCTCCATAGGGTTGAAGTGCGGGAACGAATTCTTCTGTCGAGGAAATCTGCCCTTGCTGCTCGTCGATGATGGCTTGCTGATTGTCGTCTGAAAACTCGGGTTCGCTGCCATCGGGAAACGCACTCTCAATCGTCGAGATGTCTTC
>JAYUVR010000248.1:0-9394 GCA_043753955.1 Archangium sp.
GCAGGGCTGACGTCGATCACCTTTCGTCGGGCCAAAAAGCGATAAAAAGCTTTGATTCCTGCCAAACGTCGAGCTCGAGATGCGGGCGCTAAACTCACCGATTGCACGCCCAAGAAGCCACGAATGTGAAGATGCGTCACCTTCTCGAGCGCAATACCCTGGGGTTCAAGATAGGCCCCGAGCGCTTTGAGATCTTCCGCGTAGGCCTTGAGCGTATGCGGCGAAACCGCGCGCGACACTTCAAGATGTTTCAAAAACGCATCGACGTACTCAGGCACGGTGTTGAGAAATTCTAACGAAATCTAAAGCGATGGCGACTTTGCGACATAAAGCCCTGGCCGATTCTTTTCATTGACCAGGTATGCCACTGAGCCATCAGCCAACAAGAGGGCCGGCCATTCAACGTATTGGTCGATAACCTTTTGTTCACCCGTCTTAAAATTCCTCAGTGCTAAATCGTATGTTTGATCAGTCAAATGCGCCGAAGCGATCAACGCGCGCTGGCCATCGGCACTCAAACGAAACCCATACGTGCTGTCGGTTTCCTTTTTTGCTTTGTCTTCTTTGCCAGCTTGAGCAGAAATCGAATTGAGGTCGCACGCCCTTCCCTCACGCAGACAATCTGAGCGAAAATACAGCACGTCACCCGCTTCGGGAAATTGGTATTCGTACAGCCAATCTTTGAGCGCAAAAGCTTCGCTCGCGCCGACTGGGTATAGAAACAAACGCCGAGTTACTTCCGGTCTATCGATGCGAGCGGTAAAAGCCAAAGCAGAACCCGAGGGGGCAAAAAGGTAATTCGGGCACTGACGAGCCAGCAACTTGGGTTCACCGATGGGCATTTCAAGCACGTAGAGGTCGCCTACTTTTTCGACCAATTTCTTTTCTTCGTGCTGCGCGTCACGGCCGCCCAAAGCCAGCTCGATGTAATTGTCGCGATAGACAAAGCGTTTCCCGTCGGCAGAAAACTCAAAGTCAGACACTTTGGTGCCAAGCGCCCGAGGCTTCCCATCGGGAAGCGATAGCATGAAAAGAGAGCCTTTGTCGGGCCCAGGCACATTGTCTCGAAAAGCAAGCGTGCGCCCATCGCGCGATATTCGGTAGCGATGCACGTCGTCACTCAACTTGCGACTCTTGAGGGTAGTGACATCAAAAACATGCAGCTGAAATGTGCGCTCACCTGGGGTGGCCCGGGCACTGACCAAGACATGTTTGCCATTGGGCAACACGGTGTATTCAGTGACGTGATCGATCAACCGTTTTGGTTGAGGCCGTTCGTCTTTCAAATCAACTTGGTACAACCCGCCTGCTGATGAAAATTTTCGTTTGAAGTACAGGTATCTGCCGTCTGCTGAATACTCAGCCGTCGACACTTCACCCGCGAGCTGCGCAAACGGCCCTTCAGGCAACTTGCCCGCATACAGCACTCCGCCCTCGACGTAGGCCACCGCAGTGCCTTGCTCGTTGGGTACGAAATACGTCACCCGAGAAGCCACTCGCTGTTTGGGCGCATCGAGCTTCTTCGCATCTTGCACATAGAGCTCGCCCACTTGAAGTGAAGGGTCCCACGAGGCGCTAAAGAGCAACCACCGTGAATCAGCGGTAAAGAGCCAACCCCCAGGAGTGTTGGTGACTTCTGCGCCTAACTTCTGCGGCTTCCCGCCCTTTGAAGCCACAGCCCACAACGAGCCCAAACGCATCGGCGGTGGCACTCCTGAAATGGCAGGCCGCTTGCCGTCGAGCAACACCGTCAACACTTCGCCATCAGGAGAAGCTCGCAGTTCCTGCGCGTCGCCCTCGATACGCCTTTCCCCGAGTACCGGAAGGCGAGCTGCTCGTTTTTCTTTGTTGACCCGCGCGATGACACCTTTGGGGTCGCCTGACGCGGTGGTTGCTTCCTTACAGCTGCCCATGCAGCTGAAAATCACCACGGCACGCATCAGGCTCAACGAGCGATTGCCCATGAAACACCTCAAGCCGCCACCGGTGCAGTCACACCAGCAGGCATAGGAGAAACGGGATGGGGCGCTAAAGACGCCCATGCATCAAAATCTTGAATGGCGCGCTGAGCGTAGCGCACCCGCTTCTCAGCTTTTTTGAAACGCCCCTCAAGAGGTGGAAACAGCGCAAACACGACATTCGTCGGCTGGTAGCGATAGCCCTCAGGGTGCGCTTCCCCAGTGACGTGGCGGTACAGCGCACCCAACGCGCTGTACTTGGGAGGAGCCACAAAAGGCATCGCCTTCAACCGAGCGTGCAGCGCCAGTGCAGTCAAATACCCGCACGCCGTCGACTCAACGTAACCTTCCACGCCCGTAATTTGGCCGGCAAAAAACAATCGAGGCTCAGTCTTGAGCGAAAAGTCATTCGCCAAAAGCCGAGGGCTATCAAGAAAGGTATTGCGGTGAATTTGGCCCATGCGCACCCACTCGGCCTGCGCCAAGCCGGGAATCAGGGCGAAAATTCTTTTTTGCTCAGGCCACGTCAGGCGCGTTTGAAAGCCGACCAAATTCCACGCGGTGCCAGCGCGATCTTCCATGCGCAATTGCACCACCGCATGCGGCTGAAGCCCCGTGCGCGGGTCTCTTAAGCCCACTGGTTTCATCGGCCCGAAAGCCAAAGTCTCTTCGCCTCGCTCAGCCATGATTTCAATGGGTAGACACCCTTCGAAATACTTTGGTTCTTCAAACGCGTGCGGGTTCACCTTCACCCCAGAGCGGAGCTCGCTCACGAAGCGGGTGTATTCTTCCTTGGTCAGGGGCAGATTCAAGTAGTCATCGCCCCCACCCTTGCCGTAGCGCGATTGGCGAAAGGCGATCGACATGTCGATCGACTCGGCGTTCACGATGGGCGCAATCGCATCGTAAAAATAAAGCTTTTCGCCGAGATGAGACGAAAGCGCAGTGGTGAGTGCTTCAGAAGTCAAAGGGCCAGTGGCGATGACCACCACCCCTGGGGGAATTTCCGTCACCTCACCAGGAACAATGGTGATGTTCGGGTGCCTCGACAAGCGCTCTTGGACCTCGGCCGAAAATCGCTCTCTGTCGACGGCGAGGGCATCACCTGCAGGCACTCGATGTTGATCTGCCGCGCTCAAAATCAGCGAGCCCACCCGCCGCAGCTCAGCATGAAGTAACCCCACCGCACTCTCGGGGTTGTCAGAACGCATCGAATTGCTGCACACCAGTTCGGCAAAACCTGGGCTTTGGTGCGCCGGCGAGCGACGCTCAGGCTTCTGTTCGCGCAAAACCACCTGATGGCCAAGCCGAGCCAGCTGATAGGCACATTCGGAACCGGCCAAACCGGCTCCAATGACGGTGAGAGGAGAAGTTGGGGACGTCATGGTGCAACCCTTGCCGCACTTCACTTTTCAGTGCGAGCACGAAAAAAGCATCACACCAGCTTTAGTCAGGGTTCTTCTGGAGGATGATGAAGCGGAAATTCTCAAGTTCGTTCTGCCCGGCCGTGTACAGCACCGAGAGCAACAAGTCGTACGACACGCGCTTGTCGCCGATGATTGACACTTCACGGTTGAACGGTGCACCGGGGTTGCGTTCAGCGATGTACTTGAGTTTCTCGACTTCTTTTTTCAAAGCGATATCGAGCGGAATAATCAATTTGCCTTGAAGATCGCCCTTACGCACCGCCGCACTGTTCAACTCGACCTTCTTCTTATCGCCCACCATGATGGCCTTGGGCGTCACGGTAATGGCGATGGTGTCTTTCGGGTTTGCTCTCGCCGTCGACATCGGAGGCCGAACATCTTCAGACGATGTGACGGTGATGGACGAAGCACTGAAGGACTTGATGAGAAACACCAAGATGATGGTCATCAAGTCCATCATGGCGGTGATGTTCAGTTCTTTAATTTCACCTTCAGCTTCACGATCTCGGCGCTTCTTTCGCGCCATCGCCTTGCGAAAGCGCATCCGCTGCCGATCTTCATCGGTGATGTCCAGCGCAGAGTTCGCAGCCGTGGGAGGCGCCATTTTAGAAGCTCGCTAAGGTGACGTCGGGGAAGAGCAACTTTCGATCTGCCGTCTCTCGCGTCGCATCCATCGTAGAAACCAAAGTGTCGTAGCTCACCTCACCGTCAGCGGCGATGATGACTTTGCTCTCTTGAGGAAAGTTGTTCTTAATTTCCATCATCTTCGCCGTGAGCGCCTCGAAGTCATACGTGCCGTCGGCCTTCTTTCCGATGGTGGGTGCACTGTTCTGGCCCTCTGCAACAGGCTCTGTCTGACCAGGGAGCACCCCACCGGTAGCCCCAATAAAAAAACCTGTCTTGGCCACAGACACGGTCAGCGTCAAAGGAGGCTTCTCATTTTCATTGCCGACCGCTGCGCCACCGTACGTGGGCGCATTGACGTTCAGCATCCCGAAGGTGGCCAGACCCGCCATCGAGAGCAACATGAAGATGATCAAGTTCATCAGAATGTCGAGGTAAGGGATGATGTTTAACTCACCCGATTCCGCTTCTTCTTTGGGCTTGATCTTCCGTCTAGAAAAATAGAAGGCCATGGCTCTTTCTGGTCAAGAAGCCTTTTCGAAATCCATCGCGCTCGTTTCTCCTGCGGCACGGCGGCCCAAGAGATTTTCGAGTTTCATCGCCTGGAGTTCGACGGTTTCAATCATCTTCTTGGCATAGGCCGTCAAAAACAGATGGGCGATGATGCAGATGACGGCAATCGTGAGGCCGAAGAAGGTGTTGTACATGGCTTCAGAAATACCTTTCGAAAGCATCGCCTGCTTCTGATCTGCCGGCACATTTCCCAACGAGCGGAACGTGCCAATCAGACCGAACACCGTACCCACGAGACCGACCAGGGTGGCGATGTTCGCGAGCGACCACAACCAGGGAATTCTGGCACCAATGTGAGGCACATTTTCCAGAATCGATTCTTCAAGAGCCTTCGCCACTTCAATTTCGCCGCGATTGGCCCGAGTCAAACCGGCTCGAACCACTTTGGCCAAAGGTGAATTGGGCGCAGCCCCACACAACTTGACGGCACGATCTGGATTACCGGCCATCACCAATTTGGTGATCTGCTCCATGAAAGGGCCGGCGTTGAGGTTGTAGCGGAAGAAGAGCGTAACGATGCGCTCCACCGCGACAGCCACTGCAGCCGCCAGCCAAAAAATGTTGATGTAGAGAAAGATACCGCCGTCATGAAAAAAACCGACGACGAGGTCTTTCAAGCTCTCTTTAGCGGGTTCCGCGGCGAGCACCACATCGAGAGAGTGCTGGAGCAGGACTAGGGCGGACATGTTTTTTCGGCTTTCCTTTCAGCCAAACCATCAAAAGACGTAAGGGTTTCTAGTTGGACCCATCTACCGCGTCAACATTGGTGATCCTTCAACGCTTTTCGTAACGACGGCCACCCTTGTGTACCACTGCACCTTCAACTTCCAATTCAACCAACGCCGCCGACAATTGGCCCGACGTCGGCCCAGGCATTGCCCCTAGCAGGCTTTCGAAGTCCGCCGACCCCTTTTGAAGCACACTGAGTACCTCGAGCGCCAGCGGGCTTAAATTTATCGTGTCTGACGACACTGCCGGCGGAGGTGAGATTGAACCGGTCAACCCCACCGCTTGCAACAGATCTTCGAGATCAAGATGAGGTCGAGCCAACCCGTCGCGTAAAAGTCGGTTTGAGCCCTGCGCCGACGGGTTCCATGGATCACCCGGAGTCGCCAGCAGAGGTCTACCCTGTTCCAGAGCTGCCTGCGCGGTATAAAGCGCCCCGGAAGTCAGAGGTGCCCTGAAAATGAGCACTGCATCGCTGGCTCCCGAAATCAGCCGATTGCGCAGTTTAAAACTGCTCTGATTCGCCCGAGCCCCGGGGGAAAATTCGGAAAACAGCGTGCCCCCCGAATCGAGAATAGCGTGGCAAATCGGCTCTTGAAACGCGTCGATTTCATCGAGCGCTGAACCTAAGAAGGCCCAGGTTTCACCTTTTTGAGCCAATGCACCCCGGTGCGCGGCCTGGTCGATGCCCCTCGCGGCGCCCGAGACAATTCCCAAACCACAGCTCGCCGCTTCGGCAGCCATATCGCTCACGCGCACCGCTGAACCGGCATCGATAGTACGAGTGCCGACGATCGCCAGTCGCCTGCGCGCGGGCGCAGCGGCTCCTGGGCCGAACGAAAACAACAGTGGCGGCTTGTCCCTCAAACTCTCGAGCCGTGAGGGGAAGGCCTTGTCTGAGCTGAAAAGAATCTGGGCGCCCATTTCACGACAGCGACGTTCCACGTGATCGGCGGCGAAGGCCAACGTTTCCAATTCCATCACCCGTTCAAATGCATCGCCGCGCCACGAAACCAATGGGGCCCAAGCCGAAGGTTTGCGCTCGAGCAAATCGCCCAGTGAGCCAAAACGCTTTTCTATCTCTCTGAGCGTCACCGGACCTACGCCCTGAATGGACCAGAGCGCCGCCGTGGCCCGACGATCTGCTGAATTCATAGGCCAGGGCTCTAGCCTGCTGCTCTGACATCTTTCGGGAGAACTACCGGGCGGCGTGTTTTGAGCTCTCGGAAGTTCGAATTTCCGCGTGATCTCCCAACACAATTTCACGTATCGACTGGGTGAGCAGGCACAGTGAAGCCTTGGCTTTGACTTCAAACGCGATGCACCGACCGATGTCTTCAGCCGGGTATTCGTCGTCAAGAGTCGTCGGCTGCATCAGCGATTCAGGCGGGAGTGGATCGTGCTGCCTAAAAATGGTGAATACATTCCCAGTCTTCACGCCGTCGTCGCTGCCCTTGTCCATAATGGCTAAAGAATTCTCGCCCAGTTGCACGGGGTACCGCCGAACGTCAGAGACGACATACGCACCTTTGACTTCACGCTCATTGGGGCGCGCCGAGATCGAGCGCACCACAGGTTCATTCGACGGCCCGATCAGATCGCCTCGACGCACTTCTTCATACTGCTTCGAGATTTGCACGGTCGCGCGATTGCCCTTGTCGATGCGAATCACCCGAACTTCAGCGAGCACTTCGGTCATGAAGCCAATGGGCGCCCCAGTCACGGGGTGAATCACTTCGCCGCCGCTGCGAAACACCACATACATCTCGCCCAACCGCGGCGACTTTTGGAGCTGAATGTAAATGTGATCTGGGTAGGTGAGCATCGCTGCTTCCGAAAAAGAGCCCACGATTCGCCCCGACTCTTCGACCTCTCGGCTGGTCACAAACCCTGGCGATGCCACCCGCAAGCCTTTTTTGGGTTGAAAGCCGATCTCACCGTACACCTTGACGCCATCACCCACCGGCTCGACAGCTTCGCCCTCAACCTCAGCTTCCCCCACATCGACACGCATCGGCACTTCTTCTCCTGAGCCAAAAAAGCGCACCTCATTTCCCGGGTAGATCCAATGGGGGTTGGCTATTTCTGGGTTGTACGACCACACCTTCGGCCAATACCAAGGGCTTCCCAAAAATTTCTGCGAGAGGTCCCACAGGGTGTCGCCCTTTTCGACGGTGTGCTGAGTCCCCGGCGAAGACGCCTTACCCGTCACTGCCGGCATCTTTCTATCAGGCGCTATGGTCGAACTTCCCTCGGGCATTGAGACCTCATCACCCGACTCTTCTGAGTCTTGTTCCTGAGCAGATGCGGAAAGCTGACCCAAGGCGAGCACCGTGACTGCAGCCGTCTTCAACAAGGAGCGCATATTCGAAACCCTCTTACGGTGAACCTGCGGAACTCTTCGACAAAGACGCGAGGCGAGCCTGCGCTTGAGTGGCGGCGGCTGTTCCCGGAAAGCCTGTCACAATTCTTTCCCACGTGGCACGCGCCTCAATCGGTCGGTTCAATTTGAGCCGACATTCGGCCAGCCGCAGCATTGAGTCGAGCACTGCGTCTCCGGCTGGGTAATGATTGATAACGCGCTCAAATTGCACGGCAGCGGCTTCGAATTCTTTGTCAGTCAAAAGAGCCAGCCCCGCTAAATATAAGGCGTTGTCAGCTTGCGGGTGTTTGGGCCAATCGCTGACGAATTGTTGCATCTGCACCACGCCAGCAGGGGAATTGCCGGTTTTCATCAAACCCAACGCGCGCTCGAACTGAGCCTCAGCCAAGGCCAAAGTCGTCTCGTCAGGCAATGACGTGCGATCATTTTGAATTTCTTGAAGCAGCGCATCTGGAGGTTCACTGACGCTCACCTGCGTATCGAGCTTTGGCGCTGGGTCACGCCGGGGTTTGAGCTTCACCACCGTCAGCGCCGGCAAAGGGTCGCCGGCGGCCATGGGCGCTTCTTTCTCGAGCGGTTTGCGCTCGGAAGAAGCACTCGCTTTTCGCAGCATCATCTCTTCTTCAAGCTTTTCGACACGCGCTTCCAATCTCGCGTTATCGGCCCGAAGCGCGCGCACAGACGCAACTATCTCACCTTGATGCGCTGACGCGACATCTGTCGCGCACCCTGAGAGCACGAGGCAGGCAATGGCGGTGAGTGAACGAATGATAGCGAGGAGGATAAGGAACGGTTGAAGCGGGGGTCAAGAAAAGCACTTCACATCGAAGAGAGTGCTACAGGCCAGAAGCACCCTCACACGTGATGAATGAGAGTTGCCGGCCCGTCGTGCCCTTCTCTCGGCGGTGCGAAAAGAAATTCGAATCGCAGCGGGTGCAGTGGGGGAAAACTTCTATTTGCGCCCTGGTCAGCCCCACATTTTCTAACGTATGCAGCACCGCCAAGGGCAAATCGAGACGCGCCTTTCCTCGCTCTGCAGGGTGCACTACGTCGGCCCCAAATTCCGCCGAAAAACGAGCAGGGAGATCACCATCAACTTCAAAACAGCACTTTTGAATACATGGGCCGACAGCAACGCGGAATTCGTCGACTTTCCCGCCTTGGGCGATGAGTTGCTCGATGGTACGAGCCGCAATTTTCGCCATCACTCCTCTCCACCCGGCGTGAACCGCCGCTACTCGACCTTTTGGGTCTTCGATTAAAAGCGGCACGCAATCAGCCGTACGTACACCCACCGCCATTCCAGAAACATTTGTCCATACTGCGTCGGCGTCGGTTTCCCCCGTCACCATTGAGGAGTGAACCACGTTCGCACCGTGCACCTGATTGACCGTAAGCAGTTGGTCAACGTGAACTCCTGCGATGTGGGCAATTCGAACCAAATTGTCAGTGACCGCAAGGGGATCGTCCCCTACTGAAAATGAAGTATTGAGTGAATCGTATGGCGGAGAAGACACTCCGCCTTTACGCCCCAAGAAACCATGAGGAACACGAATCAATGAAGAGACGAGCGATTCCACGCTTCACACCTTAGTCGAGCTGCACGATGCTGGTCGCCCCTCTCGTTAGAAAAGGCCCTGTCTGAACTCCATCGGTGCACGTCTTTTAATCGCAGTCTCTGTGCCAGCATTGCTGCTCGCCAT
>JAYUVR010000249.1:0-21241 GCA_043753955.1 Archangium sp.
ACGCCGCGTCTGTGCCAGTGGCCGTAGGAGATCGCATCTCGCTCGATGTGACCGGGGTCATCATGGTCGGCAACCTTCGCGCCGCGATTTCGATTTCGATTGTGAAGGTTGAGAGCACTGGCAACGACATTAAGGCGCTCATTCAAACGGTGAGTTCAGTCAACTTTGCGCAGGCAGATGCAATCGACGAACACGAATGCGAACTGATTTCGGTGTCAGGGAGCCTTTCCAGCTCGATGGTAGAAAGTGGCGGCGGCTTTCAGTCGGCTGACCTGACGACTACAGGTACGTCAATGGCGGGGGTGTTGAAACTGCGGTTGCCCAACGCGTTGGCTGAATCTGAAAAACTTGAAGCGGGTTGTACCGTGCAGTTAGCAGGCGTACCGCTATGGCGTTTCGACGCTCAAGCGCAGCCCTCTCCTTTTGCAAAAGAGTCACTGACCGGCACGACGTGTCCAGCTCCGCGGTTGGTTTCTGCGACTTCGACTTCAAGCAAGACGGTAGTGGTGCTCTTTGATCGCCCGATGGACGTCGCGTCGTTGACGCCAACCAATATGAAAATTGATGGCCTGACTGTCACTGCAGTCACAGGCAGTGACAAATCGTGGGTTGTCAGCACCAGCAACGTGCAGACGCCAGCTGCGAACTACACAGTGACTGCTACTTCGGTCACTGACTTAAGGGGTACGCCGATTGACCCCTTGCACAACACGGCCAACTTCACCGGTTTTCAGCCGCCGACTGGGCACATCGTCATCAATGAAGTCGACTACGACAACCCTGGAGCTGCGGAGGACAGTGCCGAATTTATCGAGTTGCTCAACCCGACTTCTGGTCCCCTCAATCTCATCGGTCGCTCGGTGGTATTGGTGAATGGCGCGTCCACTGTGAATGCGATTTATACGACCATCGATTTGTCGGCGGCAGGTTCTTTGGGTGCGGGTGAGTACCTCGTAATCGCCTCAGCCGCCACCTTGAGTACCGTGCCTTCCACCGCCAAAAAAGTTGAGATGGTAGGGGCCACGGGCCTCATTCAAAACGGCGCTCCAGATGCAGTGGTGTTGGTCGACACCACTACATCAACCATCATTGATTCTCTATCTTACGAGGGCGAAGCGTTCTGGGGCAGTGTGAGTGTACTTGAAGGAGACGTAGTGACCTCTGACGCTGAGAGCAACACCACCAATGACACCTATTGTCGCCATCCCAACGGGGCGGATACAGACTCGAATTATTTCGATTTTTATCTCTGTGCGGCACCGACCCCCGGTGCTGCCAATGTTCGTTGATTAGAAATACGGTTCGATTTCGGCCTTGGTCAGCGAGATGAGCAGGCGAGGGTGATAGGTGTTCCAGTGCGCCCCGCCCGAGGGGCCGACGGCGCTTAACACCCGAGTCGACCAGAGTTCCGGTACGGCATTCTCACCAAAGACAGCTCCAAGTAGTGCCCCCGTGACGGCCGCGTTGGTGGCGGTGGAACCTCCGCGGTTCACCACGTCAAGAAGTGCTGCTTCAAACGAAGGCGCATGAAACAGTTCCCATAAGGCCAATCGGTAACTGACTCGAATTGAACTTGGCAAAGGAAAAAACAGATGCAGCTCAGGGCCAAACAATTCTGGGTCATCGCGGCGAGCCATTTCAAAATCTTCACGAAGGAAATCAGCCGCCAGCTTCGTCTTCGCCACCCAGTCCGGGTCGACGCGGCCCAAGGTTGACGCCGCGGTTGAAAGTTCTGCCTCGGCCAGGGTGATGAGCTCGGCGTTGCTCAATCGTTCACTCGGTGTCACCAAAGCGGCGGCGATGATTCCATTCAAGGTCGCGCAAGCAAGCCGACAGAGCGGATCAAAATGAGTGGTACCGCAGTCTGCAAACGAGGCGCTGAGCCTCTCATCTCGTTTCGAATACAAAAACACCCCAATAGGCGCGGTGCGAGCCAATGGAGCTCCATCATGAATGCGCTGAAAGCCCTCTTTCCAGACGAGTTTTCCCGCGTACTCGCTCGAATATCCTTCGCGCACATAATTAAGTGCCGCTTTGACCGCGTCGGGCACTTCGAGCGCATGAGGCAGCCAACGCGCATACGCTTTTCCGACTTCGGTCGCCTCGTAGTGGCCGGTATCGCGCAGGTGCGCAGCTAAAATTCCCGCCAGTTCCGCTCTCCAAGACACTTGGCCCGCACGAAATTCGAGAGGCCCGCCTCCACGCGGCTCATCAATAGGGTGCACATTGAGCTCTGGAAAAGGCGCTGAAGGGAGCCTGCGTTGATCATTCGAAATGCCCAACGCTTCACCGACCGCGAGCCCCAACAGGGCGCCTCTTTGCCGCTGCGCCAGTTGTTCAGCCGAGGCCGTTGTCGGTGCCTTGGTCTTCTTCTTCTGAGGCCGTTGCGGAGGAGGAGGCATGACGCAAGAATTCATCTACTGCAAACGGGCCTAAGGCACAGTAGGCCGCTCGCGTGGAACGCCACCCAGCGCTTTGTGCACGCTTTTTTCAAGCAGCGCCGCATTCACTGGCTTGGCTAAAAAGTCATTCATACCAGCGCCAAGACACTCTTGTTCTTCATCTGATGAACTGCGCGCGGTCACGGCAATAATGGGTACCGTGTGGCCTTCTGTTCGCAATTTGCGAGTCGCTTCGAGGCCATCCATCTCGGGCATATTGATGTCCATAAAGATGATGTCGAATCGCTTTTCACCTGCGCGTTGACACGCCAGTACGCCGTTGACGACGACTTCACTTTGAACGCCCAATCGCTCGAGCAAACGCACCAACACTTTGGCATTGACCGGGTTGTCTTCAGCGATGAGCACACTGCACAAGGGGGGTGTGCCCGGCGCAGGCATGGGGGTTAACTCGGAAGAAGATTTTGGCGGTGCTTGCACGAGCGGTGCGTTCAATTCGAAAGAGAACGTACTCCCTTTGCCGAGAGCCGAGGTCACTTTGAGCTCGCTTCCCATGCGCCCCACCAATTCGCGAGCCAAGGTCAGCCCTAAACCCGCGCCATCAAAGCGTCGCGCGGTACCTGCATCAACTTGAGTGAAAGCTTCGAAAATGCGTTGGTGGTCGATTGGCGAAATGCCGATGCCTGAGTCTCCGATGGAAAAGGCGAGGCGCCCGATGGCGGGCGAAAAAACGCGAAGCGTCACTGAACCTGTGTGCGTGAATTTGATGCCGTTGCTAGCCAAGTGGCTGATGACTTGCCGTACGTGAAACCCGTCACCTCGAACAACCTCAGGCACGTTTTTCGCTATTTCCACGGTGAGCTCAAGTTTCTTCTGCTGCGCCGCAGGGGAAAGGACCCGTGCGATTTCTGCAATGAGCTCCCTGGGGTTCCAAGGACCGTCTTGCATGACGATTTTTCCACCCTCTGCTTTGGCGAATTCGAGGACTTCTTCCACAGTGTTGATGAGCCAATCGGCTGAAGCGCGAATCGTCAACAACGCATCTCGTTGATCGACCGTCAGAGGCCCATTGAGGGCGATGTCAGCCATTCCGCTGACGCCATTGAGCGGCGTGCGAAGTTCATGGCTCATCGCCGCGAGAAATTGACTTTTGGCTTTGGTGGCTGCTTCGGCGGCGATGGCTTTGCGACCCAGTTCGGCCAACAGCCGTGCCTTTTCGTGAGTGCGCCGAGTCACGTCTTCCAAAACAATCAGCGCCATCATCGAGGCCAGCCAGGCCAACGCGTAGACAAAGAAATGGGGCGTAAACACCACCCCTAAGGTGTTGAGCAATGCCATCACTGCACTGGTCGCAAGACCGAGCATGCCTGCTAAAATCGAAACGTTGACGAGAGTGGGCTTGCGGAGCTCGCGGACAGAAAGAAAGACCAGGTAGGCGATAGGCGCAAAGAGATACAGGCAATATATTTTGTATGCGATGTCGGTGTTGATGATGATGAAGACGGTGAATGCGGCGCCGATGTATCGATTGGCTTTGCGAAAGACAGACACGTCGCGTCGAAAATGCTCTTCGAAAAATTCGATCAAGCCAATCGCGATGCCTACGGTTGCCCAGGAGGCGATGATGGTGAATTGAGCCGCCGAGAGGTCGAAAGGAATCAATACGAAGCCGGGCGTGGTTGCAGAATAGAAACTGCACGTAGCTGCGCCAAAGGCGGCCGCGCCATACAGTCGCTTGGCTTTGATGGTTTCCGCGACTGCCCTCAGCCCAAACAGAATCGGCGCGAGTAACCCAAAGCCAAGTACGACTCCGATTTGGAGAAAGCGATTGACGCCTTGAGTTCGCGCATACCAAGGCATCACAATTTTCGCGGGGCCGCCGAAGTTGCGCGCATCGAGTATTGCGTTCGAGTCAAAAAAGTGAAGCCCGACGACATTTTTGCCGACGCGCAAGAGGCTGTTGGGCACAGTCCACGCGCGAGTGCCTCCGATGTCGGGGAATGCGATGATGCGGAAGGCCTCGTGAAAGCCCAATGATTGCCCATTGACTGACAACTCAAAGCCTCCGCGAATTGAACCTAAAACAATCGCCAGGTTGTCATTTGGCACCCGTGCGAGCTCAAATTCCCGGCGAAGCCACACCTCGCCTACCGCACCTGTTCTTGGCATTGCGACTGGCAGCGTCAGGCTTTTCCATTTGCTCGTTTCAATCTCAGGCGAGGCCCATGACCGCATTTCGGTGTTGGTAAATTTCCAATCTCCATTCAGTTCGACGAGCTCTTCTTCAGGGAAAGGAGGACGGACGCTCAAACTGAAAACAATGCCGAGTAGGGCAATCGGCGCCATTGCCCACATCCATCTGAGCCAATGGAGCCCCACCCTTAACTGATAAAGAAGATTTCTCGGAATTGCTCCCCAGCGTTCGAGTGCGAAGCGCCATCGGCAAAGTAAGACATGTAGGCCTTGGGTGCTTCAGGCGATGACTTCTTCGCTTTCGGCTCTGCTGCCGTGCCAGCGATGAAGCGCCGCGCGTGGCCCATCATCGTGCCACTCAACCAACCCATAATGGAGTTCTAGATGTTGGCCCAATCGACCAAAGCCCAAGTCGACCATCGGCATCCAGGTGCCGGTATTGACGTAGGTGCAGATGGAACCGCCGCCGAATCTCCACGTGCGCAACATGGGTACGTGCGTGTGGCCCATGAATACGGCCCGCACGTGGCTCGACTGCTTGAAGATGCGCTCGGCGTAGTGGTCGAGGCGCTCAAAAAAGGCGATGTCTTTGCCTAAAAATTGACTGAGTTTTTGAAAGGGTCTCTTTTTCCACCACAAGGGGTTGAACCGCGCTTGGACTAACGCCTTGGCCGTGTCGCCCACCATTCGGGAGGTAAAGCGAATATCGAAGAGCATGCCTCCGGCGATAAGAGGCCAAAACGGGTGCACTTTGTCCACATAGGGCCGCTCGCGAATGAGCGGGTTGAGTACCCGTAAGATGAAGAGGCTCCCCCAGGGCAGATTGAGTACCCGCTCTCGATTCGCCCCTGGGAGCGTCAGCTGACCCCAGTCAAAAGCATGAAGCGCTTCGAACTGATGGCCATGGTGAAATTGCACGCCATCCAATTCGAAATACGGCTGCTCGGTGACGAATCGAAGTCGAGGGTGACTTTCATTGCCCGTGACGAGCCGACTGAAGAGCGCTTGAACCCGGGGAAAGATGAGTTCCATGTCGTGATTCCCGGGCAAGTACGTGAGTTGGCTCTCTTCGTGCTTGAGGAACCGCACCAAGGCCGCGACCACCTTGGGGTGACCCTTGAGGCACTTGCGCAACTTAATGCAGGCCAGGCGTTCCGTAATCTCGTCAGGGAATTGACCCAATACCGGCACTTTGAGGAGATCAAAGATGTCGCCATTGAGAATCAGATGTGAGCCCGAATAGCGCTCGAGCAGTTGAGCGAAGCGCTCGTCTTCTTTGAAGTCGTCGTAGATGTTCACTCGACCCCGGCGATGGCCGGTGCCCAGATGGAGGTCTGACAAAACAAGCGCGCGCCGCACCCACTAATTTCTAACTCTGAGGTTTGTTCGTCGCAGGCAATGAGTGACGGAAGCGCTGCGAATCGTTAAACCGTGACGCCATGAGTGAAATTGTTCATGTGAAGGCTCGCGAAATCTTAGATTCCCGGGGAAACCCCACCGTTGAAGCGGAAGTGTTCCTCGAAAGCGGAGTGCTCGGTCGTGCCGCGGTACCCTCAGGGGCTAGCACCGGCGAACATGAAGCTGCAGAGCTGCGCGATGGCGACAAAGGCCGCTATCTGGGCAAAGGCGTGCTGAAGGCCGTTTCCAACATCAACGAGATACTCGCCCCTGCGGTGATTGGGCTCGACGCTGCCGAGCAAGCCACGCTCGATGCTGAACTCAATGCCCTCGATGGAACGCCGAACAAAAGCAAGTTGGGGGCCAACGCGATTTTGGCCGTCTCGATGGCGGCAGCGCGTGCGGCTTCGATTGAATTGGGGCTCCCGTTGTACCGGTATGTCGGAGGCGCTCAGGCGCGCACGTTGCCAGTGCCGATGATGAACATCTTGAACGGTGGGGCACATGCCGACACCAAGGTCGATGTTCAAGAATTTATGGTGCTGCCTTGGGGTGCGTCTTCTTTTAGCGAAGGGTTACGTTGGGGCGCCGAAGTGTTTCACGCGCTGAAAAAGATTCTGAAGGGGAAGAAGTTGGCCACCGCGGTAGGTGATGAAGGCGGGTACGCACCTGATCTCCCCTCGAATGAAGAGGCGCTCAAACTGATTATGGAAGCGATTGCAGCGGCCGGTTACAAAGCCGGTGAGCAGATTGCGTTGTGCCTCGATGTCGCGGCCAGTGAGTTTTTCGACAAAGGTGCGAAGAAATACACCCTCAAGGCTGACGGCAAGCAGCTCGACAGCGCTGGCATCGTCGGGTGGTATCAAGAATTGGCCGGCCGGTACCCCATTGTCTCGATTGAAGATGGGTGCGCTGAAGACGATTGGTCCGGGTGGAAGATGCTCAGCGATGCGCTCGGCAAAAAGGTGCAGTTGGTGGGAGACGATCTCTTCGTAACCAATGTCGAGCGGCTGAAGCGCGGCATCGATCAAGGTATCGCCAATTCAATCTTGGTGAAGGTGAATCAAATTGGCACGCTCACCGAGACTTTTGATGCAGTGCGCATGGCCCATCGCGCGGGGTACACCTCGGTGATGAGCCATCGCTCAGGTGAGACCGAAGACACCACCATCGCTGATTTGGCGGTGGCGCTCGACTGCGGGCTCATCAAGACGGGTTCAGCCAGCCGCAGCGACCGCATCGCCAAATACAACCAACTGCTGCGCATCGAAGAAGAGCTCGGTGAGCACGCCCGCTACGCGGGTCGCGGCGCCATTAAACAGTGATGCCAACATCTGGTTGTCGCATTCTGGTCAGCAACGACGACGGCATCGGCGCTCAGGGACTGTTGTCTCTGGTCGACGCCGTCTCGTCTTTGGGCGAGGTGTGGGTGGTGGCTCCTGAACACGAGCAAAGTGCGATGAGCCATTCGCTTTCGCTGCATCACCCGCTGCGCATTCGAAAGCACAAAGAGCGATGGTTTGCCGTCGATGGTACCCCGGCTGATTGTGTGTACGTGGCCGTCAATCACTTGATGAAGGGTGTTGAGCCAACGTTGATACTTTCGGGCATTAACCATGGCCCCAACTTGGCTGACGACGTCATCTATTCGGGTACCGTCGCCGCAGCGATGGAAGGGTGCATTTTAGGTTTTCCTGCGATGGCGTTGAGTCTGGTTTCGAGACGCAATTTTGAATTCGAACATGCAGCTAAATTTGCCCAGTCGATGGTGAAAGCAGCGCTCGCCTCGACCTTGCCTGCGCGCATGCTGCTCAATGTGAACATCCCCGCGTATGGAGCGGTGACGGGCTACCAAGTCACACGCCTTGGTCGGCATACGTACAACGCTGACGTCATCGAGAAGGCAGACCCCAGAGGGAAACCCTATTTTTGGATTGGGGGTACCGGCTACGAGCACGTCAAAGAGAAGGGCACTGACGTAACGGCTGTACACGATGATCGACACGCTTCAATTACGCCTTTGATGCTCGATCTCACCCAACACAGTTTTTTAGAGCCATTGAAGGCGTGGTCTATCGACGGCTTTAATCGTCACTAGAAGAAGAGCACTTGGGCAGAAATTTTAAGCTCAGCGCTGATGGGGTGAGACTGACTGATCCGATGAGGTGGTTTCTTGTACCAGCACGAAGTTCGGCAGGGGTGGTGATGGCCCTGCTGGTTTCGGCGTGCGCGACGACGACTTCAGTCGGGCCAGCTCAAAAAAAGGTGACGCTCGCACCGCATCGCGAACCAGAACACGCGGTGGCGACGCACAAGGTGATGCAAGGGCAAACGCTGTATCGAATTTCCCGCGCCTACGGCGTTTCGGTTGAAGAACTGATGGACGCAAATCGCATCGACGACCCCCGAGAACTCAAAGAAGGTGAATTGTTGTACGTGCCCGGGGCGCGCCAACGCAAAGAGGTGCCCCCGTTTGATGCTCCTGAACCAGAGGCTCCACAAAAGTCGAATGCTCCCGTAAGTCAGCCCGAAAAGAGGCCAGCTCAAGTGGTGCGGGTGGGAAAAGGCACTGGGGTGTTGCAATGGCCCTTGCGGGGCGTGTTGTACGCACGCTTCGGCAAGAAAGGGAAAGAAGCCCACGACGGTATCGATTTAGCGGCTCCCGCTGGAGCGAGTGTCAAAGTTGCTGCACCCGGCACCGTGCTCTTTGCAGGCGAACAAAAAGGCTACGGCCTCATCGTCATCGTCGAGCACGAAGCGGCCTTGATTACGCTCTACGCTCACAATCGAGATCTCCGAGTCAAAACGGGTCAGCGCGTGCGCGAAAATCAGGTGGTGGCCACCGTGGGTGATTCAGGGCGAACCAGTGGGCCTCATCTTCATTTTGAGGTGCGCAAAGACGGTGTACCCGTTGATCCACTCGACTACTTGGGTCCAATTCCTCCGGCTTGAGCTACATGGCGAGCTGATGCATTCTCATCGTTCTACAGCGTGTTGCTTCGAGCGCCAATTGACTGTGCTCTTGGTGTCGCTGCTCAGCTGCGCTTGTCTTCGTGCACCTGTTGAGGTGCGTACAGCGAGAGTCGTCGAACAAAGCAACGCCATCAAAAGCCTGTTTGCTCGAATGTATGTCTCGATTGAACGAGGTGATGCGGAAGGCGCTGCCGAAGGGTTGTCTGTCGATGCATTGGTTTTTGGCTTGGGTCCACTCGATACCTGGCAAGGGCGAAAGGCAGTGGCTGAAGGTCTGGCCCTGCTGCTGCGAGGCCCCAAAGGAACCTCGAACTTTGGTCTGAAGCTGCAACACTCAAACGTCGTGGTAGGTCTCACTGAAGGCGAAAATTCGGCGTGGGCTTTCGACATTCCGCTCGTCTCAATCGCTGAACGGTCGAGGGCAATGTGGTTGCCGCGACTGACGGCGCATTTGATTCGAGAAGGCGATCGCTGGTTCATCGATGCGCTGCATGTTTCGCTGCCCGTGCCTGATGCAATGGTGATGGCGCCTGATGCGAGCAAAAAAATCACGCCGCCGATGGGAGTGGTGAAGGAACAGAATTCAGAATCTGTAATCGAACTGACAACACGCAGTCTTCAGGACTACGAAACCAAGCTGCGAATGACGAGCCCTCGCGCTGAATTTATTCAGGTGGGGACTTCCCCTGCAGAGATTTTCATCGGGGGAAAGGCCTTTCAATCGCAGGTCGAGCCCATGCTGCCTGAGATAAAGAAGGCTGAATATTCCTGGAAAGTCGAAGGTGACATTCAAGCGAGACTGGCTCCTGACGGGAAATCGGCCTGGGCTGCGGCGGTGGTGGTGCAGCGCCAGCGAACAGGTCGCAAACAACAGCTGTTACCTCCCTTTCGCTTTTTGTGGGCTTGGGTCAAAGAGGGCAATGAATGGCATATCAGTGCTGAGCATCAGTCCGTGCCGGTTGATCTCTCGTTGCGACTTGCGGCGACTGAAGAGCAACTCAAGGCGTGGCAAGCTCGCTTGGGCAATGCTGACATCAAAGGCTGGTAGCCATTAATGCTTCAAGGAGCACCCTTTTTGAATGAGTCATGTTCAGAAACGGGCCGAGCTATCGCTCATTGGGGCCAGTGGTGGAGCCCGTCGGGCGAGGGTCTTGAGCAACGTACTCAGTGATGACTTCTGCTTGAACAAACCTCTTGTTTCTTGAGGGCCGTCCCATGAGGAAAGTTCGATGTCATCACAGAGTACGTCGTCGTGCACCAAGTCACCCGGGGCTCTTTCAAAGCCTAAAACTCATTGTCCTAGCGACTCGGAATGGGAGTGCGTTCGAGTTCCCGTTGACCGCGCATGAACGATGATTGAAGCAAGACGCATTTCCCGCTGCGATTCGCCACACACGCAATGTCTGCATCGACGGGCTGTGCTCTCCCGGTCACTCGGGCTGGGTAAATCACGCACTGTCACTCAATTCACACAAGCGATGAGATGATTGAATTTCGAGTGTTGAAAAACACGTTTGTCTGCTGATGGGTGCTGGCACCTTGCGCTTCTCGCCTCATAAGTGCATGGTGAGTTTGTAGGCGTGAAGTGTTGCCATCTCGGCGATTGCGCGCGTTTGGGCCCTATTTCGAGGCCAGAAGGGGTTGATTATGGGCCAGGTCGCTCGAGGGCAGTCGTCCGTTCAAACCATTGCTATGTTGGGCAATCACTTACCTAGACAATGTGGCATCGCCACATTTACCACCGACTTAAGCGCCGCCATCGAACTCGAAGTACCAAGTATTGATTGTTTTGTCGTGGCAATGAATGACTTCGGCGTTCGGCATACCTACCCATCGCGAGTGCGCTTTGAAATACCTGAAAGAGAGATTGATGCCTATCGGCGGGCTGCTGAGTATTTGAATGTCAATTCTGTCGACGTGGTTTCTGTGCAACATGAATACGGCATCTTTGGCGGTCAAGCCGGCGAGCATCTTCTCGAGTTTTTAAGAGCGCTGCGCATGCCCATCGTCACCACGTTGCATACCATTTTGGCTCAGCCCGACGCGTCGCAGCGCGCTGTGCTTGAAGCCGTGGTTGAACTCTCTGAACGAATCGTCGTGATGAGCAGCGATGGAGCAGCGTTGCTGCAATCAGTGCACGGGGTCGACCCGAAAAAAATAGAAGTCATTCCCCATGGCATTCCTGTGGTCCCTAGCCGCTCAGCCATCGACAAAGTGCACGACGGTTCGAACATTCTTACCTTTGGGCTGCTCTCGCCTGACAAAGGCATTGAGTATGTGATTGAGGCGATGCCCGCGTTGCTCGCGCGTCACCCCAACACCATCTACACCGTGTTGGGCGCGACCCACCCGCATGTGAGAGCACATCACGGCGAGGCCTATCGTCACTCGCTCCAGGCACAAGCTGAACAACTGGGTGTTTCTTCTCAGGTGATTTTTGATAACCGCTTCGTCAGTCACGAAGAGCTCGTCGAATTTTTGAGCGCGGCAGACTTGTATGTGACGCCTTATTTGAAAGAAGAGCAGAGCACTTCTGGCACCCTGGCGTACGCCGTGGGGTGTGGGAAGGCTGTCATCTCCACTCCCTATCGGTACGCGAGAGAATTGTTGGCCGAAGGGCGAGGGGTGCTGGTCCCCTGGCGTGATTCACAGGCCATCGGCAAAGAGATTATCGACTTGCTTGATAATCCATCGAAGCGCATTGAACTGCAGGCACGCGCGAGCGCGTTTGGCAAATCGATGGGCTGGCCGGTGGTCGCTCGACGGTATGTCGAGTGTTTCAAACAAGCGCGCGCGACACATGCCGAGCACAAACGAATGGGTTTGGCCGCCATCAAAGTCGAGCGTCGTCGAGTGGAACTGCCGCAGCTCGATCTCGCCCACGTGCGCTTGCTCACCGACGACACCGGCATTCTTCAGCACGCTACCTTCGACATACCCCGGTATGAAGACGGCTACTGTCTCGATGACAATGCCCGCGCTTTGTTGCTGATGACTCACATCGAAGAAACAGGCACAGAATTTCCGTCAGTGGTTCGCTCGCTGGCCACCCGATATCTGGCTTTCGTCGACCACGCTTTAGACAAGACGACAGGGCGATTTAGAAACTTTCTGACCTACTCTCGTACGTGGCATCTCGAACCGGGTTCCGATGACAGCCATGGTCGTGCTCTTTGGGCGCTCGGAGCTGTCGCGGGCCGTACCGCTGATTTTGGCCGTCGTGGTTTATCGATGCGCCTCTTTCATCGAGCCTTGAACGGCGCCATTGCATTCACCAGCCCGCGCTCGTGGGCCTACACCTTACTGGGCATCGAGGAATACCTGCGCACGCACTCAAGCGAGAGCGGTCTTGAATCAATGCGTGCGCTGCTGACGGACCGATTGGTTGAACGCTTTCAGCATACCTGCACCGATGATTGGCCTTGGTTTGAAGACCGACTCACCTATTGCAACGCGCGCCTCGCACAGGGCTTGATGGTTTCGGCTGCGCGCATGGGAGATCGAGAAATGGCCCTTATCGCTGAGCGCTCATTGGTCTGGCTGGTCAAGCAGCACGTAGCCGCCGACGGCAGCTTTGCACCCATCGGGAGCGACGGTTTCTATGTTCGTGGTGGGCCGCGGGCCATGTTCGACCAACAGCCTGTCGAAGCCTGCGCCATGGTCTCAGCGTGTCTCGACGCGTACCTTGTGACCAAACAGACGCGCTGGCTCGACAACGCCCGTTGGGCCTTTCAATGGTTTCTTGGCGAAAACCCACTTCAAACCCGCGTGTACGACACTGAGACGGGAGGCTGCAGAGATGGCATTCATGCCGATCGCATGAACGAAAATCAGGGTGCCGAATCGACGCTTTCGTTTTTGACGGCGCTTATTCAGATGCGTGCCATCGATCGACGGGTGGCAAAAACGCCTTCAATTTTGGCGGGTGCAATTTCAAAAGGTAGAACCCGCACTGTACCTCCAGCATTGGTGATGAGAGGAAGCACGTCATGACTGGTCGCCGCGATTATGAAGTTTTGTTCACGAGGCATGCCGCCAACCCCATTCTGACGTCGGCAGACTTGCCTTACCCAGCGCACACCGTCTTTAACCCCGGAGCGACGCGTTTGAGCGATGGCACCACGCTTTTGTTGTGCCGCGTGGAAGATCGCCGCGGCCACTCTCATCTGTGTGCTGCGAGATCTAAAAATGGAATCGACGGCTGGGTCGTCGATGAGCGCCCCACGTTGATGCCTGACCCTCGCACACACCCCGAAGAGTTGTGGGGCATCGAAGATCCACGAATCACTTGGGTCGACGAGCTTAAGAAGTATGTGGTCGTCTATACGGCCTTCAGCAAAAGCGGGCCTGGAGTTGCCCTTGCGCTCACTGAAGATTTCCACACCTTCGAGCGCCTCGGGTTGATGATGCAGCCTGACGACAAAGATGCCGCTTTGTTGCCGCGTCGAATCAACGGAAATTACGCCCTCATTCACCGGCCAGTGACCGATGCGGCCGCCCACATTTGGATTTCGTTCTCACCGGATCTTCGCAATTGGGGCAACCACAAGCCCATGCTGCTCGCGCGCACCGGAGCCTGGTGGGACGCTCGAAAAGTGGGCCTCTCACCTCCGCTCATCGAGACCGAACGCGGGTGGCTCATGCTGTACCACGGGGTTCGACACACCGCCGCCGGCAGCTTGTACCGACTCGGGTTAGCGCTCTTTAAGCTCGATGCGCCCGACGTGTGCCTCTTGCGCGGTGACGAGTGGGTGTTTGGCCCTGAAGCGACTTACGAGCGAGAAGGCGACGTGGGTTATGTCGCCTTTCCCTGTGGCACCACGTTGCGTGACGATGGTGACACCATCAACATGTACTATGGCGGCGCTGACAGTTGCGTCGCCCTGGCCACCGGGAGCGTTCGCGCTTGCCTTCGTTGGCTTGACGCCCACGGCAAGCCACCCGACGAGAGCATGTTTCAAGGCAGCGAATCGTAAAAAACGCTGCCTTGAAAACCGCCGCCGTTATTGCTTACGGCGGCGCGCGGCGAACATCAGCGCTAAGCCCAGCAGAGGCGCTGCCAGGTTGACTGCGGTACAACCACAGCCGCTGACCTTGTCTGCTTGAGTGATGTTTTCAGGGCCGACAGATTCAATCGACTCGATTTGTCCGGCATCAACAACACCCGTTCCCGCGTCTACTACACACTGCGCCGTACCGGGCTCGAAGGTGATGTTGAGATTCCGCAATGTCGACCCCCCTCCAACGGAAGCTAAGGTGACGTAGATCTCAGAGTTGCATGGCGCGTCGACCCCGACGGTCGCGCTGACAGAACCCCGATTATCTACGGCAAGGATGCTCTTCTCGGCATCATTGTTCAACATGTTGCCTTGGCGCGTGAAGGTAATTGGAGACCCAATGCGGGTGAGCACTTGTATCGGGCGTGGCATGGCTAAGGGGTTTCCTCCACTGCCGCTTGAACCAGTGACATGAATGCTGGTGGCCCCAGTCGGCGCAGAAATTTTGAATTGAAAGGGGCCGGGGATCAGCGCCTTGCCCAGTGGACCGTTATCACCCAGTGGACCATTGTCAGTCGAAGGCGTGCCGTAATACGTGCGAGGCATCGTCGTCGAATCGACCGGTAGAACCTTCGAGCAACCAATGACGCCGCGACTTTCGAAAGCCTGTGTCATTTGTACCGACGCATCAGTGACGGTCGGGAAAGCGGTGGCAACGCGGGCCGCCATGGCTGTTGCGACCATTTTGAAGTCTGCATTTGGAGTGATGGAAACCAGCATCGCGTAGAATGCGGCGTCGAAGGTTTCACCACTGTCGTTCCCGAGAAGCGCTTTTCTCCCTGCCCACAATGCCGCTGCGACATGCAAGCTGTCCTGATGCACCTCTCCCCAGAGGACATTTGGACAAGTGAACGTGTTGTTCATTGTGCGGAGATAGGTGTCTGTGCTGACGCCGGGCACCATCGGTTGATTGGCGGTGATTCGCGGGCCGTAATAGGGGCCTACTTCAGCAAGATTGTTAAATGCGGCTGAAATGTAGTCGGCAAAGCCTTCGTGAAGCGCTCCACCTTCATTGTTCGCTGAACGACTATCAATGGCGATGTCCGTGAAAGTGAGGTTCGCGGTTGAATAGACGACCCCGTGACCAAACTCATGCTGAATGACGGTGGAATCGTACGCCGCGTCAGCCGCATTCCCCTGAAAGATCATCAAGGTGTCAGTTCCAGTATCGAAGCCGGGTATTCCAACCTGAGAGAAGTTCTCGCGAGGAAAGAACGCAGCGTTGTCAACGCGCATCAGCTTGTTCGATACACAGGGTGTAGGTTGTCCAAGAATGCACTGCAGTGTGAAGAGATCACCGGTGTTCGGGAACATCACGTTGGTCCACACCGAAGGTCGTGCGGGGGGAACCAGGCGCTCGTCGCGCATTTGAAAAGGTTTAATTTCTGGGTCGTTGCCAAAAATGGGCTGGCCCTTTGCGGAGAGTCGTCGCACCCAGTCATAGACCGCATTGACATGGTAAAAGGCATGCACTTCCGCAAACTCGTCAAAATTTGCCGCGTCGTCCGCCTGCACCGTGGTGCGGTCTGTCGGGGGGTCTACGGGACTGTACGAGTAGTCACCGCTTGGGTTGCGGAGATTGGAGGCTCGACGTGACCGGCTGCAGACAGCGACATCGTAATTAATACTGAGCTGTTCACTCAATTGAAAAGTGCCCGAGGCGCGTTGATATCCCCCATCAGCCTGGCAATTGTCTGTCGGGCAACAGTTGTACATCATCAACTGCGTCCCGCACAGCTCACCTGCGTCGTTGGGAAAGCTGGGGAAGCCCCCGTCTTGAGGAACGACGCAGCTGTCGCCAATCATCGAACTTCCATCAGGGTGCCGAAGTTCGCGCATCACCGTCGGCGTCACGCCGACACCTGCATCAAGCCCACCAGGGCTCACCGGGTACACCTGAGCGTCCAACGCCGCGTGATGCACTCGATTCTCAATGAAGAGCTGTTTCCCCGTCACCCCGTCTAAACCAACGTACCAATTCTTCGAGAAATCGAGAGACTGAACATTGGCCACAAACCCACGGTGCAATTCAGTGCCGACAGAAAAATAGAAAGCCTTCGCACCACCGTACGGCACTCCATTGGGCCGAAGAGCAACCAAGGGAAGCGTTCGCGACGCTCGTACCATGGCCTCATCGATGGTCAGCGCCTCGCCATCGAGTACTTTGTCAAACTGGCTCAAGCTTGAAGCTACTTGTGAAACCTGTCTCTTCTCGTCGAGGGTAATCACCAACTTCGACTGATACACCTCGATGTTTTTCACCATTTGCTTCAAGTGAAAACTCGCCCCAAACCGCGTCCTGAACGCATCGCTCGAGTTCAAGGTCGACGTGGCTGACAACCCATAGTGCTGACGTTGTGAGAGTGCCCAATTGCGCACGGCGCCCGTCAGCTCACCGGTCAAGGGTTGCGACAGCACTCCAATTTCTAACTTCGGAGCGCCTGTCGTCGGGTTGAGCACGACTTGAGTGGGGTCCGGCGCAATGACGACACTGGCTGCAAGAATGAGAGACGAGATCGGTAGCAACATAGTACTCCTTGACGGTGGTCCGACGGCCACGGCCCACCCATGACGGTTTACCAATATGAGCAGCGCATCTTGAAAGCGCGCGAACAGTAGCTCATATGTTCGTCATGAAGAAACTGCGTTGCGCACTAATCGGAGCTACCGGTTTGGCGGGTCAGCAATTCATCGCGGCCTTAAACGAGCACCCCTGGTTTGAACTCACCGGGCTCGCCGCCTCGCCCCGGAGTGCGGGGAAAAAATACGTCGACGCGCTCAGAGCTCCCAACGGCATGGTGGGGTGGTTCCTTTCAGAATCTTTGCCGCAGCGCATTGCAAACATGGTCGTTCTCTCAGGTGAGAAGCTCAATGTGGGAGACTTCGACTTGGTGTTCTCAGCCGTAGAAGCTGATGTGGCCAGAGAGCTCGAACCGCTCTACGCCAAGGCGATACCCGTCATCTCTGCCGCCAGCGCCTTTCGCTACGAAAACGATGTGCCTTTGCTCATTCCGCCCATCAACCCCGAGCACATGGAACTCATTGTGGAACAGCAGGCTACGCGCGGCTGGAAAGGGTTTATTGCTCCGATGCCGAACTGCACCACCACGGGGCTGGCCATCACTTTGGCTCCATTGCAGCAGGCATTTGGGGTCAAAGCGGTGATGATGACTTCGCTGCAAGCCATTTCGGGCGCTGGTCGGAGCCCGGGGGTCATCGCCCTCGACGTCATCGACAATGTCGTGCCTCACATCGCAAAGGAAGAACACAAAGTCGAAGTCGAAACGAAAAAGATTCTCGGCACCAGTAAAGCCGCTCATGGGCTGAAGGTCTCGTGCACGTGCACTCGCGTCGCGGTACTTGAAGGGCATACCGAGGCTGCGTTCGTGTCGTTGGAGAAGAAGGCTTCGCCCAGCGAAGTGGCGCAAGTCATGCGCGAATGGAAAGGGCACCCGTGGACAGCAGGTCTGCCTTCTACTCCTCCTCGGTGGATAGAGGTGCTCGAAGATCCCTTCCGGCCTCAGCCTCGCCTCGACCGAGATACCCACGGGGGCATGGCCACCTCTGTCGGCCGCATTCGTGACGATGAAGTACTCGAAAATGGTACGAAATATGTGCTGGTGTCGCACAACACCAAGATGGGAGCCGCCCGCGGAGCTGTGCTTGCAGCCGAACTGCTCAAGTCTCGGGGTTTTATTGGTGAATCAAAGAGCGTCTGACGCTAGAGAAAAGCTTATGGCCTACGTCGTCGCCGAACCCTGTATCAAGTGCAAGTACACCGACTGTGTCGAAGTGTGCCCAGTCAACTGCTTCTACGAGGGAGCCAATTTCCTCGTGATTCACCCCGACGAATGCATCGACTGTGGTGCCTGCGAGCCGGTGTGTCCTACCAAAGCCATCTTTGCGGAAAGCGATCTCCCGCAGAAGTTTGACGAATACAAAGCCATCAACGCCGAGTTTTCCGCGAAGTGGCCGGTCCTCAGCGAAAAGCGTCCCGCTTTACCGGAAGCTGAATCGTTCAAAGACACTCAAGACAAGCGCGCTTTGTTCGACCCCACTCCGGGCGGCAAGTAGGTCATTTAGGTGGCGTGCAGTTCGCGCACCTTGAGCCCTCGCGCTTTCAATTCTGCTCGAATGAGGTCGATGGTTTGAGTGGCGAGAGGGCCGCCGTGGCCTTTCAATTTCAAAGAGACTTCTTTAGGCCCAATGCGTTCAATTTCTGCATGGGCGCCTAAACTGTGGTTCAAAGTCAACGCCAGCGCAGGACGCTGAGACTTTACGAAGACATCAATGCGCTCGATCAACGCAATCGCCTGCGCTGCTCTAATTGGAGGCAGGTTCTGCGTTTTGCTCTCTCCTTGAAGTTGCACCGGGGTTGGTTGAAGCATGCGTGGGGGAGGCTCAAAATTCAGTTCTCGAACAATGTGTTCGACCACCCGCACCTCAGCGCATTCCTCAAGATGTTGACCTCGTTCAGTTCGCGCGGTCACTTGAGCCCGACTTGATTCATGGGCCTCAGCTCGCGCTGTTCCTAAGCGTTGAACTTCGGCATGGGCATGGGCCCTTGCGCGCATCAAGGTCGACCCTAGAGACGCGCTGACCTCATTTTTTGAAGGCAACAGCCGCATTCCCAAAGGTATTTTTTTCAGCGTCGGTGATTTGAGTCGCGTTGGAACGGTCGCAATGGCTTGTTTCAGCGTTGGCCCGTCGCGCTTCTGCAAGAGCAAGACAGAGGGCTGATTTACGTACTTTTTGAATTCTGTCGTTTTCTCGGGCGACCTATTTGGCAGGTGCTCTTTCAAAGTCGCTCTCACGAGGCGGCGGAAAAGCATTGATTGTGCCGAAGGCATCCTGCTGCAAATTCAGTTACTTGCACCGAGTCCGGCTTATCGATGGGCCCGGGAGGTGGACTTCAACTGGCGCGCGCGCACGGTGCCGGGGGGAAAACCTGTCCACCTCTTACACGCGCGAGAAAACGATCTCATGTCAGCGTACCCGAGCAAGTAAGCCACTTCTCCTAAAGGGTATTGCTGCTGTGCGAGCAACCGCAGACCTTCTGTACGCCGATGGTTTTCGAGCAATGCTGCGAAAGGAACCCCTTCTTGTTGCAGGTGTCGTTGCAGCGTCCGACCGCTCATATGGAGCCCGGTCGCGACGCGTTCGACCAGAGAACCGCCTTCAAGGAGCGCCGAAGGAAGCCTTTCTCGTACGCGCTCAGACAATCGATCCACCCGTTGAGGTCGCTTTGCGGTGGCGTGCTGTGCTTGCTGTTCCAGCACTCGCAGAAGCACAGCGTCGGCTTGGGGAATCGCCTGCTCGAGCCAGCTCGTCGAAATTTGAATTTCATTGAAGCCCAGGTCGAAAACCACAGGACACTTCAACCAGTCTCGGAGTGCAGAAGCACCCGCATGCGCGGGGTGTGCAAAACCGACTCGAAGGGGGTGAAAGCTCGGGCCCAGCATTTGCCGAATGGTATTCACCACTGCGCCCACGAAATACTCATTGCAGTGCCGGCCAACGGCCATCGGTTCCCCCGACACTCGATGGCAGAGTGTGAGACCTCGGCCCGCTTGCAGTGGCGTCACTTCAATGGAAACGAGTTCGTTGAGCAACGCGCAATACCGAGCAAATCGTTCAAGAGCGTCCTTCAGAGTGGGTGCATGACGAGCGACAAATTCAAGTAAACCCCAGGTGCCTCGTTCCACCTGAATCGAAGCATGAAAGCCAAACAGCGCATCGCCATGGGCTTGTGCACACGCTTCACTGAAACTTTCCAACGTCTTGAGGGACACAGAGACTTCGGCAAGTTGGGCTGTACTTGAAGGCAGCTCGAATTGTTCAATCAATCTCTTCGCGATGGGCGCGCGCAGCCCTCGAATAAAGAGAGGCACACACTGAGAATGCATGACTCGAGGGGAAGGCATTTTGAGATCTTAGTGATTAAACCCACCCGGTTGCTGCGGAGCGATGCCCGTCAACTCATTTACCGCCGCCTCGCAGGTCGCAACGTCATCGGGGCGACCTAACAATACGCCTGCTGACCAATCGCGATCATCGAAGACGAGGCCTTCACGCAATTCGATTTCGGTGAAGCTTTTGTCCATTTCCCAAAAGCGGCCTTTCACCATTACCCGCTGGCCACGATGGAGTTTCTCGATGTCTGTGTACTGTTTGGGTTGAAGACGTGCGTAAAGAGTGACCGGTTTAATCTTCGGCTTCACGGTGGCGAAAAGGTTGAGCTGCGTAATGCGCGGCTCAGGAGGAACCCACTGCAGCACCGCGACCAATTCTTCGGGTTCGGCTTCGCGATAGCGTTTCTTCTTCTTTCCTTTGGGCTTGTTGATGCCGATGTCGATCAACGTGGCTCCGCTCCATGCGACATCGCGGTCGAGATAGAGGTCGCGAAAGGAACTGATGACTTCGGCTTGAGGAATGGCGCTGTTGGCACTGAGTACTTCTTGCTCGTAGCGTTGCCGCAACAGCGAGATGGTGAAGTACGAAGAATCAGCCAGTGCCAATTGCTCGTTGATCATCTTGAGCTTGGCCACATCGATGAGTTTGACCTTTGAGTTGAGCGCTTGTGCCGTGGTCAACCATTCGTCTGGCATGTGCTTGTCGATCATCACCTTTCGCACCATCGAGGCCAGGTAGGCGAGGGCGGGGAAAACAGGGGTTGAAAGCTGCGTTTGAAGCGCCTCTTGCAGTTCAGGGGCGAGCGAAAAATTCTCATCTCGTTTGTGAAGCAGCGGCGCCAACTCTGCGAGCGCGACGAACATTCCCCCCGCCAATTGCACGCAGCCAGGCTCGTCGGTTCCGTTCGCGAGTATTTTGGCAAACTTCGACTTGGTGAAACGACGGTCCATCGTCTCTTCACGAAAGTGGGGTGGCTTTCCTGAGCCGAATATTTCTTCTTTTTGGGCAAAAGAAGTTGAGGCACACCCCACACACATCAAAGCCAGCACGCGTCGCATCGAATTTTTCAAGTTAGCACTTCAACGGCGCGACGCTGTACCCCTTCAACGCATTTCCCAATCGAAGGGGCCACTGGGGCTGTTCTAAGCGTTGGCGGCGCGGGTGATGTACGCCTCGAGTTGTTCGATGACAAAGGTTCGGTCGCTGATGACCTCTTTAACCAGGTCGCCTATCGAAGCCACGCCGAGCACTTGGCCTCCGTCCACTACTGGCAGATGGCGAACCCGCATCATGGTCATGAGCGCC
>JAYUVR010000250.1:0-2938 GCA_043753955.1 Archangium sp.
TGAGCCGCATTGACGATGAGATTGACCAAGGCTTGACGCAGCAGATGGGCATCGAGCGGAAAGAGAGGGAGCTCTTTGGGAAATTCCGTCAACACGCGCACGCTGGTTGGCAAAGTAGATTGCGCCACTGAATCGACTGCGCTGGCGATGATGGGTTCGACCGCGATTGGTTTTTTCACCAATTCATAAGGGCGAACGAAGTCGAGGAGATCTCCTACGATGCGGTTGAGTCGATCAGCTTCTTCGCCCACCATGTTGAGCAACATTTCGGAATCGCCGGTCGGCCGCAATAACCGCTTGAGCGTGGTCAACGAGTTAAAGATGACGCCCAGGGGGTTACGCACTTCATGCGCCATCACCGCAGCCAATTCCCCCAAAGCAGCCAATCGTTCATGGCGCACCAATTCTTGTTGAGTGCGGGCGAGCTCGTCGTAGGACTTTTTGAGATCTCGATAGAGCCCCTTTGCGTCGTCATACAATCGAGCTCGCTCGAGCTGCGAAGCCATCTGTACGCCCAAAATTTCGGCCGAGCGAATGTCTAAATCTGAATAGGGTACATCGCGCGAACGACCCAGCGACAACAGCCCCACCGGTTTGCCTTCGATACTCAAAGGAACCACCGCCACTTGCACAATACCTGGGGCTTTGACCCATTGAGCCCCTTGCGGCAAATCTTTCACTGCCGCAGTCAAAGGCGCGCGAGCCAAGATGTCGTCGGCAGCGATGCGTACCCGCCGATACTCGTCGAGTTCTCGGCCGGGGTAGCCGAAAGCATCACCGACGAGCACAAAGTCACCTGAGTCGGCATCGAATCGATGCAGCAGGCCCGAATCACTTTGAGAAGTACGGCAGACCGTCTCAAGCGCGCGGCGACACAGCATGCGCGAATCAGCTCTGGGCCCGGCAATGGCCAGTTCATGCACCAAATCGAGTTCAGCGGTGCGGCGCTCGAGCCGCTCGAACCCTTCTGACACTTCGATGCCTGAGCCAAGCTGCAGAGCAAACAACCGAATGATGGCTAAATCTTCTTCGCGCAAATCGTCGTGCATCAGCACCAGAGCGCCCCATTGCATGCGACGAACGTGCAAAGACGCCAAGGCACCGACGTTGGCGAGTTGGTCGACGAAAGCATATTCAGGCGAGCCGGGTACCATCTGGCGGTAGCGACGAACGGTTTCACGCAGCGACGAAAACAGCGCCGGTTCTTCTTGCGAAGTCAACGTACGAAACCGACCGCCAGGGCCAATCTGATGCCGTGCGCTGGCTGACATCGCCTGCTTGAGCACATGTAACGAGGGCTTCGCGGTCAGGTAACGAACAGAATACCCTCCCTCGTCGAGCGCGAGAATGGCGACGTCAATGCCCAGCTTTTCGAGCCCGGTTCCCGCTGCGATGAGCAGTTCATCGACAGAATGAGCTCGCTGCACGTCGAGGGCGGTTTCTGTCAACGCCTTCAACAAACCATCGCCGTGAAGCAGCACCTTTGATTCCGCCATAGACATCACATACCTCAAAATTCGAAAAGACCTGCTTTGCGAATACAATACGTCTGCTCGGCAGACGCCAGGGTGCAGTGCGTGAAAGGGCGTTGGTGACTTACAGCGCGCTCGGCCGCAGGATGGGGCCCATGGTGTGGTCGCTCGTTCTCATCTTGGCGTTAACGCAAACTGAACTCCCCCCTGAGGCGCGCCTTACGCCCGAAGCTCCAAAAGCAACGGAGCTATCGGTTTTCACGCGTTCGCTTCTTGCCACGGGAGCTGGGACCCTCGCTGGTGGCATCAGTCTGGGCATCACCTATCTATTGGTGTCGAAGAACCCGAACTTCGACCCTGCGTTTGCCACTGCGGCGTTGTCGTCCATCTTGATTACCGGGGCGGCCTTCACGGTTGATCAATTGCTGGGAGGTCACGGAGAAGTCACTCTGGGTTTTCTGTTGGCCGCATTGGTGATGGCCGGTTCTGCCGGTATCGCTTCAACGCTCGATGCAGGTCGTGAAATGACACCCGTTTACATCACCGCCATCGGAGCGCTCCCGGCCGCGGCTGCCGCGGTTTTTGCGCTTGAAATCACTTCGCCCAAACCAAAGACCCACCTCAGCGTTGCGTGGGGCCCTACCGGCGTTTACGGAACGTTCTAATTCAGCGAATTTGTTTAACCGGGCTGGATGGTAAAAACGGACTCATTGCTCGCGTGCGCTTGCAGTGACTAAGGCCAGCCAGCCGCAAATTCGCGGCTCTAAATAGCCTTAGGAATCCATGAAGTATCTTAAAACGACAGTGCTCTTTTGTGCAGCGGTCAGTTTCTCACTCGTAGCTTGCGGACCTGATGAGCAGTCTCAAGGCACCGAACCTGAAGTCGCAACTCGGCGATCGCCCATCATCACGGGTACAGGCCCCCTGAATTGTGACTCTGTCTCTGTCACTCCGCCTGCGGGCGTGGGCTTCATTCTCACCGACAGCCTGACGCGTTTGCGACTTCCAAATGTCATCGGAGGGCGCACCTTCTGCGCAAAAGATGACGGCGTCGTACGTGGCAACCCAGTTCATTCAATCGGAAAAGTGACCACGGAGTTGTGCGGCCCACGCGCGCAGAGGTGGGACATCTACGAGACGCCGACGCATATTGTCCTGTGTAAACCTTTTTCGCTTCGACTCTGTAACCCGCCCGGTTTTCCCACTTCGTATATCGCGAGCTGTGTTTCAACAGACGAAACCGTCACGGGTGATGCAGAGGTATTTCAAAACTACGTGCTCTCGGAATTCATCGGTTCCTCCTGGGTGACTTACCTCAACTTCAAGTACACCTCCGAGGCCGGCAAGACGGGTTTCTATCTTCAAGACCGATACAATTCGTTGCGCTATCTCACCCGGAAGACCGTCACATACCCGACAGTCGGCGGGGTCTTTGACCAGATCAAGCTGAGTGGCAGCGGGTCGGC
>JAYUVR010000251.1:0-2487 GCA_043753955.1 Archangium sp.
TGAGATCTTCTCTCAGTCTCTCTGAGGCACAGAAACAGCCTTCTTCAAAGCCGTCTCTCGCACACAACGTCATTGCAGATTTGTATTACGTTACCGGCCGACTTGATTTGGCTGAGAAACATACAGAAATATATTTGGCGTTTATCACAGACAGTGAAGGGAGCTACAAAAGTAAACGTGCAGTCAGTCTACTCTGTCTCCTGGGGGACATCTTTTTGGAACGCGGCGAACGAGAGAAAGCCATTGAAACCCACCAACACGCTTTGGAGAGTTCAAAACAGTTTTCCAATGCAAATAGAGATATGGCCGTATCTGCCCTTGCCCAGAGCTACGCCAACGCCGAGAAATGGGAAGAATTGGCTCCATTGACCGACGAATGTATGACGAAGCTCAACAAAGACACCTCTTGCGACATCTCCCTCTCCTGCAAGATTGCTTATGCCCAGCAACTCTGGGCAGCGGGCTCAAGGGGAAAAGGCTTTTCTGAAATGAAGAAGCTTCTCACCCCTCCGAAAACTGAAACCCGTCACGACGCTTTGTTCTGCAATATCAAAAGGCGTCATGCACAAGCGTGGCTCAGCGAGCGTTGAGCACCCGACTACTGGAAACCACCGAAATGCACAGGGACGCGTGGCTTCGCAAGCGACCGCCGGCAAGCGCAGTCGATGCCGAAGGTGTACTGCTTCTTGGTTTTGTTTCTGGAAACGTAACCCAAGCACTGGCGTCCACGCGTAAGACCCAGCGAGGGAGAACGTTCACGATGAAATCGCGGTGATAACCCCTGCCCAAACTGTTCGCGAAGCAGACTCTCTCGACCACCCGTTTCGCATGTGAGCCGCCCGTTTGATGATGAGCACGTTGGCCACTCGGTCTGAACTGGCCAATTCTCTGCTGCCGTTAAACTCTGCGGTACCGTCAAGAAAGAGGTCTAAATTGGGCACGTAGACGATGACGAACAAGAAAAACAAAGCGGGAAAGTAGACCTGCCGTTCAGTGGCCCAGGGCAGGAATATGAGGCCTTCAGAGCGCCCGAAGTGCTTACACCAGGCTGATTGAGTCGCGGTGGCCGCTCTAATTCCGTTAATAGACAAACGTGTGCATCGGTGGGCTTTACCGTGCAACTACTGCCGTTGAGTGGCATTACTCGAGGGCCAGCGAAGCCTGGGGTGGCTGGGCTGTTTTGTGCGGCAGCGGCATGGCTGAGGTGGAATGCGAATTACTGCCGAGACGAGTTTTCGGAAATAATCTACAAGGCGTGATTCTAGATACAGTGTTGAACCGCCAATATAGAGGTCACCATGCATTCCCTACGCTCAGCCGTGTTTGCGGCGCTCCTCCTGCTCGTTGGTTGTGCTCATGGGCCCGTTTACAACGCACTCGACGCTGCGGGCGGAACACCTTCGCTGCTTGACATGACATCGACCAGCTTTTCTTCGGACCGAGCCACTGCTGAGTTCGCAGAGGAATGCGACCTCCATCGAGCAAAGAAGGAATTTGGAAGCGGAGCTTGCGCCAATTTGGCTGAGACGCTCCGCTTGTACAAATCGTGGAAAGTCGCGCTCGAACTCTCTCACGAAGCTTGTGAAACGGGAAATCGAGACGAATGTTATTTCGAAGGAATAATTCTCTTTGAAGGCAGACAAAAGGTACCGGCTCAAAAAAGCGCAGGTGAACAGAGACTTCGAGCACTCTGCGCAGACACTGGCGAACCCATCGATGGCCAAATCGCTGCTTGCTCGCGACTTGCTCGTGCGTCTGCTGAAGGCGAACTGAGTACTCCGTCACCCCAGGAGACTTACACCTTTGCTTCGCGCGCTTGCTCAATTGAAATTCTGTTACCGGTACGAAGAAGCATGTTGGGTGGAACCTATGAGCGAAGCACTCAGTTCCAGCTCGGTGAACGAGCGATTGGGGGGGCCTGTCGAGACTTCGCCGATGCGCTCTTTCGGAGTGGGGAATATACCGCGAAGTTCACACAAGCCTCGAAGCGGGTCGTTGAAAGAGAGCAGCGAGGTGCAATGAATCTCCGACGCGAAGATTGGGTACGAGAACTTCGACGCTGTATACAATTTTCAGCACGAAGTGCGCAGTCTTGCGCCGCTGCTATTTGCCCTGAGTATTGTCAGACAACAGAGTGCGTTTCGTGGTGCGCCGAAGATGCTTCTGAAATTCAGAATTGAGGAGGTCGATTCTCTGGCCTCATGCGCTCGTCACTTCCTCTGAGCGCTTCGCAGTGTGCGGTTGATTTGGATGCATGTGATTTTGAAGTGACACTTGCGGCATCGGTAGTCCGTGTGGGAGCGACACGCTGATCGTAATTGCGCAGTCTTTGGTTCGACAGAGCGGTGGCGTGTCGTTTGCTCAGTCAATCGCACGCTGGGCTTCTCTGCTCTGCACTACCGAGGAATACAAAATGAAGAAGACAACCAGATTGGCCACCATCGTCTCGACTGTATGCTTGTGCTTTTGGGCATGCGGCGGAGATCA
>JAYUVR010000252.1:0-3063 GCA_043753955.1 Archangium sp.
TGACTGACTATGCACATGCACCATGGCGAAGTCGAAGAGCACTTGAATGCCTTTGCGATGTGCTGCCTGCACCAGTTCCAACAGGTCTTCTTTGGTGCCGAAACATGATTCGTATTGCTCTAAATCGACAGGCCAATAGCCGTGGTACGCCGAATAGGTGTGGCCGTCGCTGCCTGTGCCCGCGCGAGTGGCATTTTTGACCGGCACGGTGAGCCACAGGGCGTTGATGCCCAATTGATTGAAGTGGCCTTCATTTATTTTCTGAGTGACGCCTTTCCAATCGCCTCCTTGGTATTGGCCCTTTGGGTCTGCGCCGGGCACCACGCAGTTGTTCGAAGCGTTTGCATCGAAAAAACGGTCTACGAAGACGAAGGCCATCACCGCGTCGCGCCAGTCGAAGGCGTCTTGTTGCGGCGCGTTGGGCTCACAGACAAAACGTTCGCAAGTGACACGCGTACGGAGGCTATTTGTTTCGCCGCCGGCTGATGCCACTTCAGGGTTTTCAGGGTCTGTCAGCCAGAGAGAATTGTTGATAAGAAACTTGTATTGAACGTCGCGGCCGTAGCCCACCCGTACCCGAGCGACCCAGCTCGAACCCTCTTTGCGCATGGGCACGCCTTGCTTCCAGCCTTGCGGGCTGAAGTCACCGCGCAGTTCAACCGCACTTTCATCAATCAATCGGAAGCGAAACTCAGTTTCACAGAGCCGGTAAGGCTCTTGGCAGTCCGTAGGTTCTCCTCCGTCGGCAATCGTCTCGCCTCCATCGCTTGAGGGAACGGGCATCTCGCACGCGATGAGGAATACGGCCAGGGCGCAGAGGAGACGCATAGGGGCTTTCCGAAGCAGACCTTTGACTTGCTTGCAACTGCGCGCGGTACTACCCCATTTTTACGGCCCGAACGACCAAGGGCCCGCTCGGCCATGCCGGCCGATTCTCTGAGGCTTGATTCATATGAACAAATTGATGGTGTTGAGTGCCGCAGTATTGGTGACGTCTGGCTGTGCCACCCTCAAAGTAAGCAAAGACAAGGTCGCGGCAGCTAAAAAAGTGGCCATTGTTGGTTACGGAGGCAGCTTGGCGCTTGAGTCGGGCAAGCCTCAGAAAAATAGCATCACCGCTATGGTGGGTGACATCAAAGGAAGCACCGACATGTTCAGCGGGAAGCTCAATGCCAGGCGCATCGAGCAAGCCGAGGCGGGCTATCAAGAATTGGCCAAGCGCTTAGAGGCTTCGTTTGGTTACAGCGTCAACGCCCATTCGACGCTTGCGAGCAGTCAGACTTTTTCAGGCGAGCTGAACAAGGCACCCAACTCGGGCGTGTTTGTGGTTGGCATTCAGCATCTGCCTGATGTGTTGCGCCCGGAAATTGTGCAGTCGGCAAAACCCGAAGTTCGCGCTGCGATGGCCACCGAACTCGGAGTCGATGCGCTGGTTGCTGCGAAGATTCGGTATGAAGTGGGAAGCACCAGCGGTGTTTCCATCGGAGGCATGGGAAGCACTACCATTTACCCACGAGCGGTCATTGATTTTGCAGTCTATGACGCGAGCGGAAAAGAAGTGTGGCGTGATGTGTACGCTCGCGGAGAAACGGCAGCGGCGGGGCTTGCTAACACCATGGGGGCAGACATTGTTTCTAACGAAACAGAAGTGCTCAATGAGGCGTTGGCAAAAGGGTTTGATGCACTGTTGGCTCGATACCAGTCGGCTCCGTAGCGGCTCAGTTCGAATCGATTTCAGTTGAAAGTTGATGAGGGGCTTCCCAAACCCATGTTGTGGGGGCCCACGTAGCATCAAGAGCACCGAGCAATGCCTTGGCAGCCTTCGTAATCTCGTCGAGAGAGCGCCAGTGCAGCTCCTCTTCGCGCGCCATCGCGGCATAGGGCTTTACCCATGCGGAGAGAGGTTCGGGCAGCACGGTCGGAACAGAGTGGGAGTTTGTAGATTATTGGCAAACGTCACAATTTAGTTTCATCAACTCCACGTTCCTGCACGCCAAGACAAAGTGAATCGAGTACCGCGAGCCGCCGCTCGAAGCGGGGTCTCAATAAATGCGCGTATTGCATCGATAACTGTCTCACGTGGATAGGCTCGAAGCCATGGTGCAGGGAAGTCCAGCAGCGGTGGAAATTCCATCATGCTTGCGTCTGGCGTGATGGCGTCTCCAAACCCAACATCCACCTGTAATGAGACTCGGGCGCTCGTGAGGTGAGCAACTACCTCAACGCGCACACCGCCATACGCTTGGTCTTCTCTGATTGGGCCAACCATAAGTGTCTCAAGGTCAAAGAAGATGCCGTCATCATCCACTTCGAGCATGAGTATTTCGTGAAATATCTTTCGAATATGTCCCTCATCCGGGTCGCCAAAAAGTTGGAAGTCTTCACCGCTTTCGTCAGCGAGTCGACGCAGACGAGAGCGTACTGATGCACCCAGGTTTTTCGTCGACTTCATACAATTGCCTCGAGATAGGGTCGCATCAGCGGGTAGATGCGGTCCGCGCACGCTGCTGCGATAAGCGAATCGATACTGCCCTTCCTCTTCCTCAGATACTCGCGGAGCGCTGCCAGCGCAACCTCGAGCCCGACGTGACGACGGAAGCGGAAGCAATCAGCTACAGTTTTGGCTGGCGTAGTGAGTTGCACTTTTACGCCATCAATCATCCGTTTCTCAACCCCATGCTCTCGAGCTGGACCGCTCGCGCGAACCACATCGATAATTGGCGAAGCAAATTTTGGCTTGTAGGCGTGTCTGTCGATAAGCACCCAAACTGAGTGCGGCGCTTCGGTTGTGAACCCATGAACTTGGAGTGCGCTGAGCAGGCAAATAATTGCCTCTGGCATCCTTTTGGCGACCTCAGCGAGGGAGCTCAGTTCGGTGACCGATCCTTCCACAAGCCTGTAGATTCCGCGGTCCACCTGTTCAAGCAAACCGCGATCGCAGAGCCGTTTGAGATAGGCGCGCGGAATACCCATTTCGTTCAGGTCGCGTGCGCGCAGAGGGCCCTTCCGAGCTATGCCGAGGAGTGCTTGAGTTTTATCGGAGTCCCTGACAGTCATGATACG
>JAYUVR010000253.1:0-10888 GCA_043753955.1 Archangium sp.
TGAGCCAGAAGTGCCTCCTGTTCCGGGAAGTTCACACACTCCAGCCAGACATTGTTGACCCTCGCAGTCCGCACACATCGCTCCTTGGGTGCCGCAACTGGCATTGGCTAACCCAAGTTGGCACCGTCCATCGGCATCGCAGCAACCCATGCACGTCTTCGCGTTACATCGACTTCCCACGTTCAAGAATTGATCGCAGCCGAACAAACCAGTGAGGCCAACCGCAAGGGCGAGCAAAACGAGCGAACTTCTTTTCATGGCTTCATTTCCCTTAAAGAAAGTGACGGTGGTGATTCTCTGTATTGGGTCGGCATGAACTTTCCGTCACGACAGCAAGGCCCGTAGCGCAAAGGGTTCGTTTCGTCACGAGCCGGGGTTGGTTTCTCCAATCAGCCAATTGGTTATAAAATCTCAGTGTTTACACTGCCCTAGAAGAAGACCCTGCAACAAATCGGGTGGAAGGCGCTCTCCAAGTGAGCGCATGGAGCGCTCTTTAAAAAAATCATTTGAGAACTCACCATTATGGTCGCTTCCGTCGGTCTTCAGTCTCGAACTTCTCCTGTCAGTCGACCCGACACGACGAGCGCTGCCAAGCCGCTCGTTCAAGCTCCGATTCCAGATACCACCGTCAAGAACACACCTGACGTCTACGTCCCCGGAGGCAGCGGACCTACGAGCCCCTTCGTCACCTCAGTCAAGGTGTACAACAATCACCAATCAATCACCCTCGACCGACCCATTCATTTCGTCAGTTCTGGCCTCGGGGAAAAAATGTCGTGGCGGGGAGAACTCCAAATTCCCCTGGCGCAACTTGGCCTCAACGGCACCCTGCCTTCAAAGATTTCGTTGGGCCTGCCTTGGCGCCACGAAGCGAGCCCTGGTGAGGCGTTACCCTTTGTCATTGAGGCCGGAGTCGTACGCATCAGCGTTCCTGACGCGATTCCTGACACCGAATCGTGGGGTGGAAAAACACACGCGCTGTTCTCTATACAGACAGGTGAGGGGCCATCGACACAAGTCGACGTGCGCGCCAAGACGCTCGTTCGAGACACCACCGCGCAGAAGAAGCAGAACTTGGAAGGCACCATCAGCGCTGCGACTCAGAAACTGACACACCTCGAGGAAAGCGCGAGCCGCCTGAAAGCGTTCATCGCTGACCCCGCGCACACTGAACGCGCCTACAACACGACTTGGGTGAACGGTGCTCCCTACCACACGTACGTCACCGCAGAGCTCGCTTCATCGCAGCAAAGGCTCCAGTCAACAGACGAACAACTCGCCCTCGCACGAGCCAAGGTCGAGATGGCCTATGAAAACGGAGGGAACCTCAAGCTGCTGACTGTCCTTTCCGCGATGAGTCGGCAGGAGGGCGGCGATGCTTGGCGCGATGCCCTCATCCCCGCTTCGAACGCTGCCGTCGCTGCCTCAAGTCACCACGTACGGCTCAAAGACAATCTCGCAGCCATCCGCGAACTCATGCCCCGCGAGACGATAGTTGCTGCTGAAGCAGAACGAGCGGCCGCTGCCAGTGACGAAGAAGCGAAGAAGGCCACCTTCGATGACTTGTTTAAAAAGGCGGTCGCCACCATTCTTCCCGATGAGCTGTTGGCTGCCGCCGACATCGTACTCGGTGCGGGTCAGGGCATACGCGAGCTCCTTCTCACGCGCGAGCTTCACATGAGCAACATCGCGCTGTGGCAAGACGCGCTCAGTCAAGACTTCAACGCCGCATTGGAAGGTGCCAAAGCCAGCCTTCCTCGCGTCGAACAGTCTATTGCCGAGCAACGCGAAACCTTGGAGCGCGTGCAAGCGGAACTCAAAGAATTGAGGCCTGAAATCGCTACCATCGACATTCTCTGATCCAATAGGGCTCCTTGGGTGGTGGGTGGATCTGGTTTCGTCAGGCACGCTTGCGGCGGTGGTGGTTGGAGTCGGTTCCCAGAGGGCCATTTCCTCAGCCGCTGATGTGGGTGGTTCCAAGCTTTACACGCTGTCAAGTGTCTGATTTTGATACAGTCACTTAAGACCTGAAATGGAGTGTAAGCGCACCAACACTTGATCCTATCTCCTCGTATCTGCGAGCGTCTAAAACGTGGCATGAGGTGTGCTCAGCAAGCGATCACCTTCTTCACCCCGGGCGACATTCGGCCCACAAATCATTGGATTGGACGATTCGTGACGACACGCTCTGACAGAATGCAGCGACAGGCACCGGTGTGGTTGTTAACGGCTTTTTTTGTGCTCAGTGCAGCTTCCTGTGAGGGGCTGCTGAATCAGAGCGGCTCGTCGAACAACCTTGACACGCCAGGTACCCAAACGCCGGTCAACCCCGACCCCAACAACCCTGATCCAAATAACCCCGATCCATTAGAGCCCGTAGACCCCACGAACCCAGATGCAGGCCCACCGAGTGCGGCCGCGCTTCAAGCCATGGCAATGTCATTTTTCCCCTCACAGACCACCACCCTGACTCCGCCGCGGCTGTACCGGCTGACGCAGGAGCAACTTCGTTTCGCCCTCGAAGGCCTGTTTGCGGTCACCTTGACTGAATCGCAAATTGGGGAACTCGGTCGTGACACCGAGGCCTTGGGGTTCACCAACAATGCTTCAGCCCTTGACCTCCAGACCTCGAATTCCAGCTCGATGTACGAGCTCTTTCGCACGCTGGCTAAAGCACAGACGACTCAATTGCCCGCGTTGGCTGCTTGTCTTGGCCAAGTTGCCCCTCCCGATACCTGTGTGCGCAATTTCATTAAAAACTTTGGCAAAAAAGTCTTCCGAGCACCGGTGAATAAGGCTCAAGAAGACCGCCTGGCCGCGCTCTACACTTCCGTCAAAGCAGGCGGAGCGACGGTGGCCGTTTCGATACAGTTTGTCATTGAGGCGATGTTGCGTTCACCCTCATTTCTCTTTCGCGAAGAAGTGGGAACGGTAGGCACTGGCGCGCGAACGTTGTCTGCACAAGAATTGGCTTCTTCGCTTTCGGCCGCACTGACGCGTAAGGCGCCTGATGCTGAATTGTCAACAAAGGCGACTGACGGCACGCTCACTTCACCTGCCGAATTGTCTGCACAAGCGCGACGGTTGCTAAATACCCAAGCGACCAATCTCACGCTGGTCGAATTTTTCAAAGAGTGGTTGCGAATCAAGAATCTGTCTGAAGTCGAGAAAGATGAGACGCTTTTCCCGATGTTTGACACCGCGATGAAGGCGGCGATGACTGAAGAAACAGCGAACCTCATTGTGGGCGAGCTGAATAAGCCCGCGGCCAGTTTGAGAGAGTTGATGACGACGTCGAAGAGCTTTCTTAAACAGCCACTTGAGAAGGTGTACAAAGTTACAGGGCTCACCACCACAGCCGTTGAAACGCAACTTGACCCGACTCAGCGCGCCGGGTTGCTGACTCAGCCCAGTCTGATGGCCAGCATGTCTGATTTAGCAGACTCGCACCCTATTCGAAGAGGCCTGTTTGTTTTGACTCGAGCATTGTGTCAGTCAACGCCTTCGTTGCCTCGCAACGTCAACGTCAGCCTGCCTGACATATTGCCAGGTGAAACCAAGCGCCAACGCTTCACCCGTCACTCGACAGACGAATCGTGTCGTGCCTGCCACAAGTCCATTGACCCGTTTGGCTTTGGTTTAGAAAACTTAGATGCCATTGGCGCCTACAGGGCGACTGAGCAAGGCACAAACATCGATGCCAGTGCGGTGGTTGAATTTTTGCCCTTTTCGAAATCGAACACCACTACAGCAGCAGACTTGGGCCGCTTCTTGGCCGTGGCTCCTGAGTTCCATTCTTGTTTCGTAAGGCAGATGTTCCGCTACACCATGGGCCGCCAAGAGACCGAGGGCGATGACCCGTTGTTGCGAGCGGCGTATCTGCAATTCGCCAACTCAGAATACAATATTAAGGAACTGCAGCATTTCTTTGTCACTTCACCCACCTTTACCCAACGCGCTCTCTGAGAATACCAATGGCAAAAACGCACTGGTCCCGTAGAGAGTTGATTCAGCGGTTTGGCGTCGCAGCTGCCTTTCTGTCACCTATTTTGCGAGTGACGAGAGCCCAAGCTGCGCTGCCCGTTAAAAAACGATATGTGGGGATTTTTAAGCCCATTGGTTTTGTTGCCGCTGACTTTTGGCCGACAACGTTGACGGCCGGTGTCACCAATGAGTGGGCGAATTTGATTGTGGGCCCGCTGGAGGCACACAAAGCAGACCTCACCTTCATCAAAGGGTTGGAATACGATAGGCCCCCTGGAAACCCCCACGCTCAAGGTATGGCGCGTGCCTTCACCGGGGCGACAGTCAACATTCCGCCCAGTGGCGATGCAGTTGATTATGGGTTTCCCAACGACATTTCTATCGACCAAGCCATCGCTGCCTATTTCAGAGATACGCTTGGGGTAACCACTCCGTTTAAATCGTTAGAATTTGGAGTCTACGCGCGAAGCAATCTTCTCATCGGTCGCATGGCCTTTGATGCTCCCCGGCAAGCCCTGCAAATTGGTGATGACCCCAGCGTGATGTACGACAAAATCATCACCAAAATTACCCAGGTCTGCGGCGGCGGGGCTGACCCCAGCATCAGAAATCGTGAATTGAGTCTGCTCGACGTCACCAGGACTGAATTGAACGATGCGAAAGTACGATTGGGGCTCACCGGTGAAGAGCGTGAGAAGCTTGAGCGCTATCAAGCGGCTGTTGAAGAAATCGAAGTGGGACTCAACGCGAATGTGCCCACCAGCAGGGCGTGTCCCACGATGGCGCGGCCGACCGTCCCCAATCAAATTCAAAATTACGACAAGCTCAGTGCGCTCCAAGTGAAGTTGATGCTGCTTGCCTTAGATTGGGACCTCACTCGAGTGTCAACGTTGTTGTGGAGCGGAGCGCAGAGTAATCAAAATTTCAATTTTCTTTCATACAACAATCAGCCCATCAGCTCGCAACATCATGCGCTCACGCACGAAATGCGAGACAGCGTGGGTGACGCTCCACGCGCCAAATTGAAAGTCATTGATACCTGGTACATGACACAACTGGCGAGCATCATCGCGGGGATGAAACTCATCAACGATGGTGATGGCAAAACAATGCTCGACAACTCAGTGCTGTTGATGGGTACAGACGTCGCTGATGGTGCCACCCATTCCCACCTCAATATGCCCTTCATCATGGCTGGGAAGGCCGGGGGCGCCTTGACTTCTGGCAAGCTGCATCTGCTCCCTTCGGCGCGCAGTCATAACGATTTTCTGCTCACCATTTTGCAAGCCATGGGGTTGCCGAACACCACGTTTGGTGAAGCCTCAAAATGTAAAGGGCCCATCAACATCATCAAGGGCGCCGCTACCTAAAGGTTCAAAACAGAGGCACGTCCCGCTCTGAAAAATTACTCATGCCGAAAACCCATTGGTCTCGCAGAGAATTGATTCAGCGCTTCGGAATGGCGGCTGCTTTTTTGTCACCTATTTTGAGAGTGACGAGAGCCCAGGCCGCGCTGCCCGTTAAAAAACGATACGTGGGCATTTTTAAGCCCATTGGCTTTGTTGCCGCGGACTTTTGGCCGACGACGCTGACGGCCGGTGTCAACAATGAGTGGGCAAGCCTGATTGTAGGCCCCTTGGAAGCTCACAAAGCAGACCTCACCTTCATCAAAGGTTTGGAATACGACAGGCCTCCGGGAAACCCCCACGCTCAAGGGATGGCACGGGCTTTCACCGGGGCGACAGTCAATATTCCGCCCAGTGGCGATGCCACCGATTACGGGTTCCCTAACGACATTTCTATCGACCAAGCCATCGCGGCCTATTTTAGGGACACGCTTGGGGTCACTACGCCGTTTCGTTCGTTAGAATTTGGCGTCAGCATCAAAAGCAATCTTCTCCCCGGCAGAATGGCCTTTGACGCCCCTCGGCAGGCGTTGCAAATCGGTGATGACCCCTCAGTCATGTACGACAAGATTATCGCCAAAATTACTCAGGTATGCGGCGGCGGCGGAGACCCCAGTCTTGTCAATCGTGAATTGAGTTTGCTTGATGTCACCAAGGCTGAGTTGAACGACGCGAAAGTTCGCTTAGGGCTGACGGGTGAAGAGAAGCAAAAGCTCGAGCGGTATGAAGCGGCGATTAAAGAAATCGAACTGGGCCTCAGTGCGAACGTGCCCACCAGTCGCGCGTGCCCGACGATGGCGCGGCCGACGGTTTTGAATCAGATGCAAAATTACGACAAACTCAGTGCGCTCCAGGTCAAGTTGATGCTGCTTGCCCTTGATTGGGACCTCACTCGAGTGTCGACGCTTCTATGGAGCGGCGGACAGAGCAACCAGGGCTTTCCTTTCCTCTCCTACAACAATCAACCCATCACCACCCAGCATCATGGTCTCACTCACGAAATGCGTGACCAAGTGGGTGACGCTCCCCGCAGTAAATTGAAGATTATTGACACCTGGTACATGACTCAATTGGCAAGCATCATCGCTGGGATGAAGCTCATCAATGATGGTGATGGAAAGACGATGTTGGACAATTCAGTGTTGCTGATGGGCACTGAAGTAGCTGATGGGGCCACGCATTCTCATGCAAATATGCCCTTCATCATGGCGGGGAAGGCGGGCGGCGCGTTGACGTCTGGCAAAATTCATACGTTGCCTTCAGCCCGCAGCCACAATGATTTTTTGCTCACCATCATGCAGGCTATGGGTATGCCGAGCACCACGTTTGGTGAAGCGTCGAAATGCAAAGGGCCCATCAACATCATCAAGGCGGCGATCTAAACCGCTCCCCATTGGTGTCTGACGACGCAGGCTGCCGAAGAACCTTCTTCTGGCGTCCTGCTCTCGGCGGCTGAGTGGAGCCTGGGAAGCCTTCCGACGAAGGTTTATTCCTGCCCAAACCCGTTTTGCGCGCTTTAAGCAAGTCACTACTTTGGACCAGGCGCACACCACGATTGGACCAAGCACACACCTCGCCACAATGCGGCTTCACAACACAACCATCTATATTGATACAATAAAATACCTGGTCACTGAATTGCTTGGATGACCCTCGGTGCTTCGCGCCGAAAGGGTTGTAAATGCAATTCAAATCACCGATGGCTGGTTTGTTGGCGTTTTGCTTGTCGCTTGTCTTTTTGGGCCTCTTGAACGCGTGCAGTCCTGAGAATGTTGCGAGCCCTCAATCTGCCGCCGAAGACAACAGCGCACTCAACGTACCTAAAGGCATGTACATTACTTCCCCAGGTGTTGGGCGTTGGCGTTTTGATTTTTACGCCGGTCCCGCAGGGAACCTGACGACATTTGAAGGCGACCTCATTTCGACGGTTAGCCCGAGTTTTGTGCGTCTGCGTTCCGAGTCGAATGACACCTTGGCAGTGACCTCGCCAGGGCGCCTTCACTTTAAGAATTTCATCACGACCAACTATGACTCCTTTGAAGTGACTTATGGCTCGACGCAAAGCGTATGCCTGCAGCCTGCCGACATCTCGGTCGCTATCTACGTCGGGCCTCTGAAACAAAGAATCACCCCTCCGTTTAATCTCGCGACGCTCCAACCCTGTAGCGGAGATGAAGGTATTGGGGGTGTAGGTGGGGGCTCAGCAGCAGGTGGCGGCGCCGGTACAGGCGGCGGCGCAGCAGCTGGCGGCGGCCCAGCAGCAGGTGGCGGTGCCGGTACAGGTGGAGCGGTGTGTCGACCCGTGTTTCAGACGCCAGCTTCAGTGGAAGGCCCGAGCTTTTACCGCCTGGCGACAGGGCAACTCAGTGGCACTGCGGACTCAGAAATCGTGGGCGGAGGGCATGACGGGACGGTGTGTGCCTTTGCCGCCAACGGCGACAGCCTGTGGGGCACGAAGACGCCCGCTCTGCCTTTCGACCTCGATATTGCTGAAAGCGCAGTCGCTGTCGCTGGCGCAAACGGCATGGTGTATGTATTGGAAGGAAGCGACGGGAAAGTGCGCTGGCAATACAACCTCTCGGGGCCTGTCTACCAAGTTCGATTTGCAAAGGTCGGTGGCACCTTGGTTTTGCTCGCTGGGGGTACCTCTGAAACGCTCACCATGTTCAACGCCAACACCGGCGCGGTGCTGGGCACTTACACAGGCCTAACCGGGGCCGTGATTCGCTTGCGCGTTGGCAATATTGACGGTGACGCAGAGCCCGAACTCTTCGTCCTTACTCGGCAGAAGAGTTGGGGTGACTATGTGGTTTCTATTTTTGACATCAAGCCGTCTGCGGCGTCTGTATTTGGAATACTCGTAGCGCCCTCAGCAGGGAAAAAACTGCCCGGCAAAGTCTGGGACTTTCAGCTGGCTGACATTGATGCAGACGGGCGCTGTGAATTGGTGAGCAATGAACGCATCTACCGCTTTGCAAATGACCTCACCCTGACGATTGTTGCCGAGTTGAACGACGTCACCCTAAACCCGACCTACGACTTTAGCTACCGCATGGGCATGGTTGAGGTTGGCAATTTCACTGCTGCACCAGGCTTGGAAATCGCGGTGCTTTCAGGGCCTGATTTGTCACTGTACAAGCACGACGGTACGGCCATCGGTGCCCCCGTGCGCGCACCGCAAGGTTTCACGCACCTGGTGGCCCAAGAAAAAACCAGCCCGTCATCGACGACTTCCCTGATTCTGGGCAGTGCACCCAATGACGATAATCAACTGTATAAATTAGACCTGTCGACGGATGCATGGCGCAGCGCCTACGACGCTACCCCTCGAGTGGGGCGCATCAAGGCCATCGCGGCCAATAACGTGAGCCTCAACACCGACGTGAAGAATCGCCCGGCGACGTCTCCCACGCCGCTCAATGGGCAACCGGGGCCGTACGTCATCGCCATCAACCATCGGATTCTGGAAACGAAAACTCAATCGGTGCAGGCCTTAACCAATGCCATCAACGACGTGAAGGCGTACCGCGACGCACCTGAATTTGCGAACGAAAACCTCAAGTTTGCCGCAGTGATTTGGACGATGGAACAAGGCAATTATTTCCGCCCCGACGGGACCTTGTGGGATCGCGATACGCGTTGGACACATGGGCTTTTATCAGAAGACATTCGCGCCGCGGCCCGAACTCTGGCCAATGCCGATGCGCCCTTTTACATTCAGGTTGGTCATGGGTGTGACCCTCACCTGAAGGTGGAAACCGCGCTTTCAGCCTGCAATGAAAACCCAAATCACTGTCTGGGCTTTGTCAGTGCGGAAGACGAAGGAAATGCAGCCACGGTTGGTTACTACCTCAAGAACTTTATTAAGCCGCTGCTCAATGGAATTGTTGCGATGAGTCGCACGGCTGCTCAACCCAAGCCGCAAGTCATTTTGCGTGAAAAGGCCGCTTGGTGGACAATGGTTACGGGCACAGACGAAGCACGTACCTCCCTCTTTCCTGACGGCAACCCCTATAAATCCATCATTGTGCCCTCGGCTGAAGACAGCAATTCGCGCACCCCTGACCTCCAAGCCGCCAGTCGTGTTGGCTTGTGGCGAGATGGGTGGGTCGACCGCTGGGCTTCGCGCATGACGGCTGACGACTTTTCATTTAACCGATTGTGGGAATGGGAATACCCCATGGCCGGGCATCCTCATCTCCGCTATTTCGCGGCGCAAGCGGCACTCGGGGCCTCCGTATTCATGGTGGTCGTCGGCGAGGGGCTACCCGCTTCGCCCTCACGCGTCGGCAAAGAGGGTGTCATTCCCTTCCTTCACTTGCTCGGCCGTGGAGTGATAGCGCCTCCTACGGTGACGCAATTGGTTTCGGCGATACCCGTCGGGCTTCGCTTCACTCAGCCGGTGGCCGCGCGCTTTGAAAAGGGCGCGAACAACGGACATGTCTACAGCGGTTTCTCGACGACCGAACTTAACACTGGGGCCTTCACCAGAAACGCCTGCTACTGGGGAATGTCGCCCACTCCGGCGACGGACCTTTCAAAGACGTTATGGGGGCGCACCGTGCAGTTCGGCAATTTTATACCCGCAGCTCCCGGGGGCGGGTTTGTCAGCGTTTTGCCGCTGCCAATTTCGACTCCTTCACGGTGGACGCGCCTGTGGAGAACTGACGGAGATGCGATTTTTAACCCTGAAGGATACCCACGCACTCCGGCACAGGCACAGGTAGAGATGCAGGCGGACATCGACACGGCGTTGTCGGCCCTCCCCTTTGCCATCTCCGGCAGAGTGTTTTCGACAATGTCAAAAATCAATGACAACCGGTTTGTGATCACGCTCATCGACCCTGGGTACCTCGATACAGAGGCTCCATTGGTACAAATCACCTCGAATTCCACCGGCACGTGGAATGTTACTGACCGCGTGACCAATCAGTCGTTGGGCCAAGTTGGTGCCGGCCTTGCGATTCAAGTCCCTCGGGGTTCGCTGCGAGTCATTGACTTGGTGCGCCCGTAGTCACGGGCGGAACGATCCTCTCAGCTCGTGAATCACCCCTTCACTGCCCCGGCGGTCAACCCGCCGACCAGCGAGCGCTGCAACGCAAAGAAAACCGCCATCACCGGGGCAGAAATAACGAGTGCGCCCGCAGCGAAGTGACCCCATTCTGTCTTGTATTCCCCCACGTAGCGCTGCAACGCCACTGGCAAAGTAAAACGCGAGGCATCATTGAGCAGGGTGGCCGCCAGAATAAACTCGTTCCATGCTTGCATGAAACTGAAGAGCGCCGTGACCGCCAACGCAGGTCGAGCCAATGGCAAAACGATTTTCAGAAATACCTGTCTGGGCGACGCTCCGTCCATGATGGCAGCTTCTTCAAGCTCCCTGGGTATGGTGTCGAAGTACCCTTTGAGCATCCACACGCAGAAGGGCAAAGACGAAGTGGCATAGACCAGCACCAGCCCGCCCAAAGAATCGAGTAAACCCAGCTTTTGAAGAATTG
>JAYUVR010000254.1:0-6886 GCA_043753955.1 Archangium sp.
GTGGGCAACACCGTGAAATCACCGCCGTTGAATCGCCTACTCGAAGGCAAGCGAAGCCTGGAGTGGCGGCGCTGTTTTGTGCGGCAGTGGCATGGCTGACGGGAGAATTCGGAGTCCGAGTTGCTGCAACCGTCTCTGCGCGGTGTTGGGAGTGGAATGCAACGCACGAATGGTGCGCCTTCCGCCGCATGGGCATTGCAAGACATCCCGGCCGAAGGTGCGACGGTGAAGGGTTTGCCAGTCCAGTCGTGTCGGCTTCGAAAGTCTGTTGTTGGTGCCGGCCTCATTCTCGTCAGTTGAGCAGGGCCTCTCGATGCGCAGCGTTTCTATGTGCCTAGTGCCTGCGATGCGGGGCAGGGTGTTGCTGCTGACGGCACCATCACTTGGGTCGGAAACAAAGCGCGTTACCTCTACGTGATGGACATGAATTCTACTTCCCCTGGGGTGCCTCCGAATCTCGATATTCCGCTCGGCACGCATTGGCGTATCGACGTGTCTTGGAGCGATGGAGTTCCTCTTGAATCAGGCTCGGTGAAGTACGGCGTAGTGCCAGAAGAGTTGACGCAGAAGATGCCGTTGAGCGGCGCGCCCAGCGCGCTCGAATCGGGCAAACAATATTATCTCTACGTCTTGGCGGACATCGCGGTACCTGTGACACGGTGTTTGTTCACGATGCCTTAATCGCCGAGGACGTCTATGGTCGCGCGCCATGAGACTCTTCATATTGACAGTGGTGATGTTGGCCTCTGGGTGCGTCACCCAGGGGACGTTCGACAAACTGAAGGCCGACTACGACGCCTCACAGCAGCATTTGACTGAGAAGGAAGAAGCCCTCGAGCGTCAACGAAGCAGTGAAGCTTCGCTCAGAGCCGCCCTTGAGGCTGAGAAGCAGCGCATCGCGAAGATGGACGCCGAAAAGGCAGCGATGCTTAAAGACAAGTCGTCGCTTCAAGCGGCAGTGGGCGAGATGACCGCGGCGCTCGCCGAATTGCAACGGCGTAAAGAGCAAGCTGATGCGCGCATCGCAGAATTTCGCAGCGTGCTGAACAAATTTAAGTCGCTCATCGATGCCGGCAAATTGAAAGTGAAAATCGTCGACGGACGCATGGTGGTGGTGTTGGCCTCTGACGTGTTGTTCGCGTCGGGCTCGGCCAACTTGTCTAAAGACGGCAAGACGGCTTTGGCCGAAGTCGCAACCGTGCTGGCATCGATACCGACGCGAAAATTTCAGGTTGAAGGGCATACCGACAACGTGCGCATTGCCACGGCGCAATACCCTTCCAATTGGGAACTGGCGGCCAGCAGAGCGCTCACCGTGCTCAAGACCATGACCGAAGCAGGTATGCCGGCAGATAGAATTAGTGCCGCGAGCTTCGGTGACAGCAAGCCCGCTGCGACCAATGATTCACCCGAAGGTAAGGCGGCGAATCGACGGATTGAAATCATTATTGTTCCTGACCTGTCTTCGTTGCCGGGTTTTGAAGAACTCAATCGCGTTGAAAAGAGCTAAAGACCCTTACCGACCCGCTCTCAAACCATCGGGTTCCTTCAGGCTCGCCTGAGTGCGGTCCGCCAAGGAGACGGTAGTTTTTGGCTGGCAACGGGCGAAGTCCATGTTCGCTCGTTCCCGCTGCTGGGCGCTGGTTACTTTGGAAGACATCTCGGACCGGCTGCTGAAGCGAAACTTGGCGCCCGACCATGCGAGGGTTCGCGGTGATAGCTTTTGCGTTACCCAGGCAGGGCTTGACAATTAAAAGGAGAATGAATATTCATTCTCTGTGTCTGAATTGATTCGTCGTCATCAAACCGAGTTCAATATTTGGAATGCCCTCCGGTTTTCGTTCAATCGAGACAACCGTAACAAATGCAAAATCGATTGCACCTGCTGAAGAGAGAGAAATTATGAGCTCCGATTTAAAGTTGCCCCCAAAATCTGGCTTTCCTGAAGCTGTCCGAAAGAAACCCATTTCTGAGAACAAACTGGTCAGTTCTCAGAATTCTGCAGGACAGACAAAAGAAGCTCAAAATGAGAGTCCTCTGCCGAAGCCCTTTGTCGCTCGCACGGTGGGGGTCAGCGAAAATCGCCTCGCTGCGAAAGTTGCGGTTGTACCCAATGCAGCTTCAATTCAAGCGCTTTCTGCTGGAACGGCCAAACCGGACGAAGTAGCCAATGCGCTGAAAACAGCGCTTGTCTCTTCGGATTTAAAGGTGGTTCAAAAGGCGATCCGAACTTTGCAGATCGCGGAAGCCTACCAGCGAAAAGCTGGCATCGACGCAAGGAACTTCAAGAACCCGAGCGGGAACCCCTTTGAGGGTTTTGTGCCGGTGAATTTCCCGAAGCTCAGCGTCAAACTTACGGAGCCAGAGACGAAGCGCCTCATGAGCACGCTTCGCTCGTTGAGCAGCTTGGCGGGTGGGACAGACAAAGAAACCGGCATCGCGCTCATGAGCGCCAAGGCCGGCCTTCTTCAAACCGACCCGCCGAACGCCATACAGCAGGGCATAGACACGGCAGCCATTCCTTCGCCGGAAAAGCAGAACTTTCAATTGCCAGGCAGTCAGGGTTTGGAAACCCCACGAGGAGGAGCCGTTTCGTTTACTGAAGAGTTCGACAACAGTATCCGGCCTGCCATGAAGAATATTGAATTGGCGCTGGAACTGACTGCTGAGCGCAATTCAAAAATTACCAAGATAAAATGCCCATACGCTCAGGGCAATCACGCCAAAGGAGTCGCCTTTGGTGACGTCAAGATGAAGGTTGAAAAAAATGCGCCAGAGTGGGCGAAAGATCTCTTTGGAGAGCAGCTGAGCGGAGGAATGCTTCGCGTCTCCGGCAGTCAGACTGACCCTCTTCAACCTGATTCAGACCCGCACCTCCCAGGTCTTCGTTTGGCGTTGCCAATGAAGAGCCCCGATGGCTCGACCCAACTCATCGACCTTACCGCCATTAGCGGAGATACCACTCACGCCCAAACAGCAGACCGGCACACCGAATTTACCCTCGACACATCGCTGCCATCAGACGAAACCGGTCTGAAAAAGACGCTCACAGACAACAACGGGGTGCGAGGACTCAAACATTTGATCAAAGGAGGCAATCCCCTGACATCGGGCAAAGAATTGGTTGCCGCCCTCGGTGACAGTCTCTCTGCTGGCAAGGAGCGATTTCATGAACACGAGTTCTTCGGGCGGCATGCGTATTTTGTCGGAGGGCGCTACGTACAAATTCGCTTCGCTGTAGAAGGCCCCAAAGACTTTTCAGACCCCAATGACAGCGCATCTCCCAATGCCAGACTCGATGCCGTGTCACAAACAGTCGCCAAAAAAGGCATGAAATTGGCGATGTATGTCACTGAACTTCCCCCCGGTGCAGACCCAGGGCTGATTGAAAAGGAATATGGAGAAAAAGGGGCTTGGAAGGGATTGCCTGAATACAAATTGGCCACCATCGATGTTCCTGCGCAAAGACAGACAGCCGACTCGAAGGCCGCTCAGTGGTTCGCTCATGTGCCTCACGTCGCTGCAGGCGACGACAAAGTCTTCAAGGCCGAGGGGCTGGGCCGCCATAGGCTTGCCGTCTACGCCACCAGCGGCCTGAAGCGAGCGCCCACCCCTCCAGATGCGACGAAATCTGACTCGCTGATAGACCAATGGGCCGCGGGCTACATGTCTTGGTTGAAGGATCAAAATGAAAAAGCTCAGTAATGACCGACCACCTTCAGCGAGCGGGGAAACATCGGTTGCGAAACAAGTACTTCCTTCTGGAAAATCACAACAATCAAGCCCTCCTGTTCCGAAAATAAAGCCGATATGGCAGCCGAATCGCGCGGTAGCTACGGCCACCCCCAATCTGACCTTGAGTGACTTTCAGATGCAAAGAAAGCCAATCGCTCCCCCGCTTGGCCAGCCGGTTTCAATCGGGGCACCCGTTGCGGTGGGTCGACCTCCCGAGAAAAAGGTGAATGCCAAATACGACTATGTTGTCGTCGGCTCAGGCGCGGGTGGAGGCCCGCTCGCAGCGCGTTTGGCCGAAGCTGGATACTCAGTATTGGTGCTCGAGGCAGGAAGCGGCGAAGCCGTCAAAGAGTCTCAAGTGCCTGCGCTACATGGCCTCGCTTCAGAAAACAAACAGTTACTGACTCGAGGCACTGGGGAATTCATTCGTCATCGCGCGCAACTGGAAGAGGACCTCAAGGATTCTAAATTCGTTAAGAAGCTTCAGGTTGCCGGCTACAACATCGATCACGTCACTCAAAACACGAACGACCCGACGCTTGTCAAGGAGCTCGAAGTCAACGGCATTTTTGTTCCTCGCGGGGAAGGTATTGGCGGCAGCACCCTGATGAACGCAGGCATCTTCGTGCGTCCGGATGACGTCGACTGGGACAACATCGCAAAAATAACGGGTGACCCCAGTTGGAAAAGCGCAGAGATGATCAAGCATTTCCAAAAAGTAGAAAACGCCGAGTACCAGCCAGCGCTCAAATTTCTTCATGAGGTAGGTAAAAAATATAACCTTGAGTCGCTTCAGAATATCGGTGGACATGGCTTCGATGGCTGGCTCGATGTCAATCGACCCTTCGATTTAGAGATAGCTAAATCAATTAAAGACAACCCCCAGCTGCTGCGCATGGTTTGGGAGACGGCTAAATACAATTTTACCAAGGTAGGTTCGGCGACCGACAAACTAAAAATGTTGAGTACCTTGCTCGACCCCAATCACGATCGTGCGAACAACGTTGAGGGGATGGTGCTGACCCCGCTCACGGTGACAAAAGAGGGTCGACGCAATGGGCCACGCGAAAGGCTTCTGAATGCTGCAAACGAGCACCCCGACACAGTGAAAATTGTAACTGGTGCTCGAGTCGAGAAAATTATTCTCGATGAGAATAACAAAGCAACCGCTGTTCGCTACAAGGCGGCTGATGGAACGACGCATGACGAACCCGTCGGACGAGAGGTTGTATTGGCAGCAGGTGCATTCGAAACGCCAGCCATTTTGATGCGCTCAGGAGTCGGCCCCGAGGAAGAACTCGACAAACTGGCCTCGAAGGGAATTGAGAAAAAGCTCGTTCGTGAAGGTGTGGGGCGCCACCTCAAAGGCCGTTACGAAGTCGGAGTGGTGACCCGCCTTAAAGAGCCGCTCAAGATGTTGACCGAATCAGACTTCAACGCTGATCCGAACAATCCTGCATACAAAAAGTGGAAAGAAACCGGAAAAGGCCTGTTGGCTACCAACGGAATCGTTGCAGCTTTCCGCATCAAATCAGACCCAAGTAAGGCTGAACCAGATTTGTATGTCTTTGGAATCCCGGGAAAATTTGAAGGATACAAACCGGGTTATTCAAAGGAGGCAACGGTAGACCCTCATCTCGTGACGTGGGTCATCCTCGATGAAAACAAGGGAGATGAAAAGGGCACCGTGGTGCTCAACCCCGACGACATTCATGGCCGAACCAAAGTCAACCAAATGTTCCATGACGAGGAACGGGCTGGTGACAGCATTCCTTTGGTCAATGGCATCAAGATTGTTCGCGATTTAGTCAATCAATACTCAGACATCGTCGATAAGGAAGTATGGCCTGGCAAAGATGTTAAAACCGACGAGCAGTTGGCCAAGGCTGTGAAAGAAAACAGTTGGGACCATCACCCCAATGGCACCGCGCAAATCGGAGCAGAAGACGACCCTCAGGCAGTTGTAAACAATGATTTGCAAGTGATTGGGCTCAAGGGAGTTCGTATTGCTGATGCCTCTGTATTCCCCAAAAACATAGGCAGCTTTATTCAGAGCGCTATCATGACTGTTTCGGAGAAGGCGGCAGACGAGCTCATCGAGACCGCGCAGAAAGAAGACGCCGCAGCGGGTCGTATGAGCCCGTCTGGGCAACCCCCCAGGCCGCGAATTCGGGCCGAAAATACTTTGGCTGACAACATCAGACTTGCCGTTCGAGATCCGTCGAACGTTGATCGGAGCGGAAAGTTGACTCCTGCGGCCCTTCGAGAGCTTTTCGATTTGACCAAAGTCAAAGGCTTCTCCACTCAGGAATTGGCTGACGCTCGAGCGATTGCGAACACACTACGGCATCAGAAAGACGCGAATGCCAAAGTGCTTGATCGGTTGGCAGACGCCATCGCTCGCAGCAGAGCAGACCAAGGTTTCTTGCTCGACCTTACGGCCCGCGTTGACGACGCGGGGCGCAACAATACCCAACGGTAAGACGGAGAAGGCGCATGAAGGGACCATTTGAGGACGTACTGGGCCAAGAGATTGTGTCTGCGCTGAGCCTTCAAGACGGCGAGCTGACTCTTTCAGAAGGAATGATAAGAACTCTCAATGTGCGAATTCAAAATGCCGTCGACAGACAACCCTATGCGGTCGCGCTCATTGCACTCTCAACCAGACTCAAATACCTGCCTGGTTCTCAGCAGACGGTACGTCAGCTCCGCAACTTGACGGCATTGGCCCTTGAAACCCAGGGCCTTCCGATTTCACCTGAGGGAATTAGCTGATTCTCAAGTCGAAGCTTCTGGTCTGCCGTGTGCCTGACCTGTCTTCGTTACCGGGTTTTGAAGAACTCAATCGTGTGGAAAAGAGCTGAAGCCGCGCGTTGATTGTTTAAAGTTTCTCGACCTGGCGAGCTCCACGAGCGTGAGTATCAAACAGGGGTTGTCCGGGGGAGTTCAAACTTAATTCGAGTGCTGCGAACGCGCGCACGGGCTGAGTGCCCGTTCGCAGCACCTGCCGCAAGTGCGCCGATGTCATGGGCGCACCGAGGAGATACCGATTAAGAACAAGAAAAAGAAAGCGGGAAAGTAGACCGGCCGACAAGCTGCGGAGACCGTGGAATAAGGGGCCTTCAGAGAGCCGAAGAGTTGCATCAGGCTG
>JAYUVR010000255.1:0-6067 GCA_043753955.1 Archangium sp.
GCCGAGCCGCCGCCTGAAGCCGAGCCGCCACCTGATGCCGAGCCGCCGCCTGATGCCGAGCCGCCCCCGGTCATGCCGTCACCGCCTGTTGCAGTCCCGCCGCCTGTGGTGCTTCCACCACCGGTCGCGGTACCTCCGCCGGCGCCATCAAAACCTCCTGATCCTCCGCCCGAGGTGCCGCCGCCGGTGTTCGAACCCCCTCCCGTGCCGGCGTCTGTCCCGCGCGTCACGCACTGATGGCTGCTGCACACCTCCCCAACGGCGCATTCGGTGCTCTCGAAGCATTCACCAGACTGGGGACAGCCGAGGGCAAAGAGTGCTCCGACCGCTGTCACCAGCACGAAACGAAAAATTCGCATATCCATGGGTCGGATACCCAGTAGCACGACTCAGAAAATCTGACAGTACGGCGCGTACTACGACAGCGATGAATACGGTGAGTTGTTGGCCGCATGCCATGCGACGGCATCGATGAGCAGACTGGGTAACTGCTGGACAATGCCGTTGCGGAGTTTTCTTTGCCACGCTGAAGTGCAAAGTCGACGCGGAGCTTGATGGCAGCGAAACGAAGAGCGCAGTTGAATCATCTGTGAATGCATTCATGCATTTTTTGCAATCATGAGCGCCTTTATTCGACGATTGGCTATACATCACCAGTGAAGCATGAAATTGCCGTGCGAATGGGTCGTGCGGCATAATCAACAGTCAACAAAACTGGGTGAAATCCAAATTATTGTGATTGCATTTAGATTCACTGCAAGCAGGGACCCACGCAACTGCGAAGCCCAATACCGCACTCCACATCAATACTCTGACGTTCACGAAGAAACTCCCAACGATTGGGCACTCAAAACAACCACGCTGATTGGTCGACGAAAAGAAGCGGTCATCCCGAGTGACGAGACGACCGCCTACCGCGTGCTTCGCCTGAATTTAAGGAAGGTTGTCGATTCTGATGATTTTCGCGACGGAAGGCACGCCAGCCGCGTTCCACGCAAAGAGCATGTAGAAACCCGGAGGCGCTACATTTGAATTGGCCGGTGCCGTTGCGGACACTGTGGTGGCGGCAGTCCCTGGCTCGGCGATGACGTAGAAGCGCGTCTCGTTGTTGTAGTTGTGGGTTGCGCCTCCAATGCGTATCAAAGTGACCTTTTCAATGTTTTGGTTTGAGCTGACATTGAATGTTTCACCCCAATCAACCTTCGTTGAAGCAGTCGTCACGGTGGGTCGGTTGGTCACCAATTGGCTCGTGGCGCCCACTTTCTTGAAGAGGTACGGAGGGAAGTAGATTTCAGCGTTGAGCTCATTCGATGGGCCAGGAGCTCCGCCACCGCCGGTGAAGACCGTACCGTCTGGCAGCAACATCGATGTTGAATGGTACAAGCGTCGTTTCTGCGCGCTGGCCATCACGGTGAAGGCGCCCGTATCGGGATCGTACAGTTCAGATGCAAAAATATCCTGGCCTGCGACGTTGCCTAATGGTGAACCACCGTTGAACCACACTTGGCCATTCGGCAGGAGAGTCGAATTTCCAAACCGTCGGTCATGGTGCAAATCGCCAGCCGCCGTGATGACAGGGGTCGTCGGATTGATGTCGACGATGATCGCCTCTAGGTCATTTCGCGCCATCAGAATACGCCCAGGTTGGAACATGACAGCGGTAAGGTTCGGATAGCCGCCCTTTGCTTTCCCGGTCAGAGGGGTCAACGACCCCGGGGCTGCGGTGCCGAGGTCAAACATGTACCCTTCCGAGTTGATGATAAAAACTTTTCCTCGAGGGTTGACCCACGCTCGGGGGTAGTTCCACGAATCAACACCGTCTGCGCCATAGGCCTCATCGCTGGAAGCGCCAGTCAATGAGCGCCACCCTCCGTTGGCGCCACGGACTTCCGGAATGGGAGAGTAGGTGTCTTGGGTGGGTGGCTTTCCGCCTCCCCCCGCGAAATCGCGGGAATCTCGGCCCCCGAGGACAACATGTGCACCGCTGGGGAGCGTGACGACAGTGGGGTACCAGCGATTGTATGTCATCGCGTTGGGGCTATCTTCAATATCGCCCCCGGGAACCACATCACGGTCGAAGAGGTTCACGTCACTCATTCCATAATTGCGTACGCCATTGACCGAGATGTCGCCGCCCACCATCAAAGTGTCTCCCGTGCCGGGAATTAATGCCTGGCCCGCGCAAAAAACATCGGAGTGCGTGTTGTTGGTTCTGGTCGAAAACGTGTCCGCTACAGGGTCCCATACGGTGTACATGACCGTGGCACCCTGAACACCTGCGTCATTCGTTCCATACGCAAACACCTTGCCGTCCGGCTGCACCATGGTGGCGATGGGGATAATTGGCCAATTCTGTATGGCTGAGAATTGTCCGACAGCATAGGCATTGGCGTTCGGGTTGGTGATGGTGACTGCGGATACCTGCTGTCCGTTGTCATGGTGATGGTCCGAAGCTGCCTGGTCTGGGGCCTCAGATTCTTGAATGGGTGCGCAGCCGGCCCAAAGCAGGGCACAGCTACTTAAAAATATGAGTTTTCCTGACCAACCTGTCGGCCTCTTCTCTTTGTTCATTTCCCCTCACTAGGGGATTCACTGATACCCAGCAATGATGATTGTCGTTTCAGTTCCGTGAGTGATCTTGCTCCACGACTCTTCGCGAGTTCCGTTGCCTACTTCATCAAGCCGACTTTTTCTCTTTCTCAAAAATCACCACTGGAGCTTCCTTCTTAAGGATCACCCCTTCGGTAATTCGGCATTCCTTGACCCCTTCGCGGAAGGGCACGTCGTACATAATTTCAAGCATCGCATCTTCCATGATGGCCCGAAGCCCACGCGCTCCGGACTGTCGACGCAATGCCTCTTTCGCCACCGCTCGCAACGCTTCTTTGGTGAACGAGAGTTTGACTTTTTCCATTTCGAAGAGCTTTTGATACTGCTTCGAGAGCGCATTCTTTGGCTCGGTCAAAATGGTGACGAGGTCGTCTTCCTTCAAGTCATTCAAGGTGGCCACCATCGGGAGCCGACCAATGAATTCAGGAATCATCCCAAACTTCATCAAGTCATCAGGCTCAACGAGGGCCAGCAGCTCGCCCACTGAACGATCTTCCTTGGTGTCGATTTTGGCGCCAAAGCCCAAACCTTTTTCACCGACACGTCTGCGAATCACCTGCTCGATGCCATGAAACGCACCACCGCAGATGAACAAGATGTTCGAGGTATCAACCTGAATGTATTCTTGCTGATTGTATTTCTTGCCTCCCCGAGGGGTGACGTTGGCGCGAGTACCTTCGATGATTTTGAGCAGGGCCTGCTGCACCCCTTCTCCACCCACGTCGCGGGTGGCTGAGGGCGTGTCACCATTTTTTCGAGAAATCTTGTCGATTTCGTCGACATAAACGATGCCTCGACCAGCCTTCTCAACATCGTAGTCAGCGCTGTGCAGCAAATTCTGAATGATGTTCTCAACGTCTTCACCGACGTAGCCCGCTTCCGTGAGGCTGGTGGCGTCAGCGATGGTGAAGGGCACGTTGAGGAATCGCGCCAAGGACTGAGCGAGCAACGTCTTGCCCGAGCCAGTAGGGCCGATGAGCAGAATGTTCGACTTCGAAAGTTCAACTTCTTCTGGCCCTTGAGTCTTCACCCCGGGGCGCAATCGCGCGGCAGGCTTGCGCTGGTAGATGCGCTTGTAGTGGTTGTACACCGCGACCGAGAGCACCCGTTTGGCGAAGTCTTGGCCGATGACGTAATCGTCGAGGAAGGTTTTAATTTCCATCGGCGTGGGCAAACTCACCTGGGGCTTTTGCTCAGCCTTCTCAGCCTCTTCTGCAATGATGTCGTTGCACAGCTTGATGCATTCGTCACAGATGTAGACCGTAGGGCCTGCAATCAGTTTGCGCACCTCTCGCTGAGATTTCCCGCAGAACGAGCAGGAGAGGTTCACATGGTGCTCGCCCTTCTTCACTTACAGCCTCCTGACAGGCTTTGCGCCTCTTGATCCAACTGTAACGCCTGAGTCGGGGTAGGTTGCAACCCCAAGTACAGGCCCCCTCACCTTCAATCTCAAGTTTCCCGCCTTAAGTCGCGTCAAGTCGCTGACACCCTTCATTTTAAGCCTGAGCTTCTTCTGCCATCAGCGCCGCCAATTCGCTCGCCAAAGCATCGGCTCGCTCGCGAATTGCTTTTGAAACCTGACGATTGGCGTGAAGTTCAGCCGCTAACCGTTTTGACAGACCCCACAGCCGTTTGAGTTCAACGGTGTCGTTGACGCTCACTTCAGGCGCAGGAAAACGCTCTGTCAAATCGCGTCGAAGCTCGCTGGTGGGCTTTTCTTGATTCCAAATCGAGTCGCGAATCGACTTGTACTCAGCCGCCGACAACTGCCCTCGTTCTTCAGCTTGAGCCAACACTTCAACCACCTCAAATGCTGGAGCCGCCTCGGCCAATTCAGGCGTGCGCATCACTTGAGGCTCGTGCTTTTCAAGAAAGCCAAAGTTGCGTGTCAGCTTGTCGGCCGTCTGTTTCTTGATGCGCAACTCGCCCAGACAGTACGTCTCGAAACTGGGGTAACCCCACTCTTCGTACAAACCGTCATTGCGCACTCGGCTGAGCAGTTTGCCGAATTCAACCCAAGAAGACTTGAATCGCTTGGCTGCAAGCAACACCGTCTGTCGAAAACTGCCCGCTTCGAGTTCGATCGGCTGGTGTCGGGCGACGTGTTCAGCGGTAACCATGGCAGGCGCTTTTCTCAGTGAGAGCGCTCGGGCGCAACAGCCGTCTTCAACCCTTTTTTCCAACGTTGAACGAGAGATTGACTGAATTGCCTGAATGGGCGGCCTTGAAGGGCCACTTTTGCAGTTCCTTCAGCACACACTCTTGAAGCCCAGAATCTTTCAACTCGGCATTGTCGATCCACACCTTTGAGACTTTTCCCGCCTCAGCAATCGAAAATTCGATGGGAATTTTGAGGAACACGCCAGGCTTCGCGATGCTCTTGATGCAAGGGATAAGGGTCGCCTTGTTCTTCGCCACCACGGCGTTGATGCCCGCTTCATCGACCTCGCCCATTTGCATGCCATCGGGGTCAGAATTTCCTGAACCTGATCTCGTGCCGGCATTCGTGGACTTCGGCCCCACTGGCGCACGCGCCGCGGCGACAGCGCCACTGGGCGACTTCTTCGTTCCACCTTGGTAGTCGACCATCTCGTCGTCGACCCGGCGTTTGGCTTTCGAAATGGTCGGCGCATCAATGGTGATGTCACCCCAAGCCATCTCTTCGGCGCTCTGCCCAGGGGTGTGCACGGCGAGGTAATTGCCTAGAGTGGCTACTCCTCCGCCCAACAACACCAAAATGCCGGCGACTATCGCCACCCCACGCTTCAGCCGTTTCTTGAGCTGTGATTGGTGCTCGCGAGCCTGCGCATCGACGCGCCCTTTCGCTTCGGCTTTGGCGACGTGAACTTTAAAGTCACCTACTTCAGCGATTCGCCGAAAGCGATCTGAGCCCATCAATTGCACTTCGGTTTGAGACGACAGTTCACCCGAATACAATTTGTCGATGAGCTGCTGCGCGGGAACCGGCCCCAAGATGAGGTCGCCATCGCGAAACAGCCACCCTTGCTCAGTTGGCCCCATTGCCCTCAATCCTACAGGGTCAGCCGCTCTGGCGCCTTGGCATTCGTTCGAAGCGAGCTTTCAGTCGTTCAATTTGTCTTCGTACTTTTCAAGCAAGTCGCTGATGGCTTCTCGCAAATATTCGCTCTGACGAATTCGCGTCTCTTTGGAGAGATCTTTAAGCAAGTCGAGGCGATCGCGATTGAGTCGAAATACCACCGAAGTCAGCCGGGCATTGTCGTTCATGTGCGCACATGGTCTCACATGCGCCTGCACGGTCAAAAAAAAGTCAGTCGAAGAGGTACGTACGGAACTGAAACCCGGCCATCGCGTCACAAGAGAGTCGCAATGAAGTGGCCCCGCCGAATTGAATGCCCAGTTGGGCATAGACGCCCACCACAGGTGAAAAATCGTATTGCACCCCGAAGCCACCCCGTACTCCTACGGCCACGAAGGG
>JAYUVR010000256.1:0-27106 GCA_043753955.1 Archangium sp.
CTTGCCGAAGCATCGGCCCCAGCGCATCAACACCGAGAAGAGAAAAGAGAACGACGCCCCACATGGTTTTAGGTTTGCCTTCCGGGTTTCTTAAAAAAAATCAGTTTGTCATGCATCTTTGAAAAAAGTGACCCGCAGAGTCTGATGTGCTTCAACACATTCCTTTTACAAAGCCATGACGCCAGCCGAGCGCGCCACGATCGAGACTCAAATCGAACGGTGCTTACGCCGTGGAGAGCTCTCAGACGCGTGGGCTCATCTTCAACGTTTGCGTAAAGCGTTCCCCCACGATGCCGGATTGGCCGTGCGACTGACTCACTTAGAACTCAGCCTTGACCCGGAAGAACGACGCAGCTCGATGACAACCGGGCTCGAACCCGCGGCACCAACGAGCCCCATACTTGAAGCCGAGAGCTTGGCTGGAGCCGGCAAATACCGAGAGGCGATCGCCATCTACCGTTCGCTTTTGCTCGAACGACCAGATGGAGAACTTTTCAAAGAACGGTTGGCAGAACTCTTTCAGTTGGCGCAGGTGTCGACTCCACACCGACAGCGCCCCACGCCCACGCGTATTCTTGAAGATCTCTTAAAACGCATCGCGTCGCGAAAGCGCACCTGACGAAATTCCTCACGCTTGCGGGGCGACGAACGAGCCTCTCTGACGCAATTGTCATCAGTGGCTGTTGCCTCGAGGCACTGATGTCATATGCTCTGCTGTCGCACCGACAGACGCGCCTCACGCCTCAGGGAGTTTTTTAAACATCGATGTCACTCGTCGGCCGCCACATCGGGAGATACCGGATTCTCGAGCAACTCGGCCAGGGTGGAATGAGCATTGTCTACAAAGGCATCGACACCACGTTGGATCGAGAGGTGGCGGTCAAGGTGCTTCACCCACACCTCTCAGGGCGCCTCGAGTCGCGCAAACGGTTGGAACGCGAAGCAAAAGCGGTGGCTCGCCTTCATCACCCGAACATTCTCGAAGTGTTCGATTACTCAGGTGAAACAGCGACCGAAGCCTTCTTGGTGACTGAATACATTCGCGGTCAAACGCTGCGGGAATTCATTACGCAAGAAGCGCTGTCGCCTCCTGAGATTGCAGCCATGGTGGTGTATGAGTTGGCCTCGGCGCTCGCACATGCGCATGAAGCGGGCATCTTGCACCGAGATCTCAAGCCCGAAAATGTGATGGTGCGCGACGACGGCGTGCTCAAGCTGATGGACTTCGGCATCGCCAAGATTCTTGATCGCGATGAAAAGATGACCATGACCGGGGCTTTGGTGGGCAGCCCAGCGCACATGGCCCCTGAAATCATCGAAGGAGAAGACGCGGGAGCTCCAGCTGACGTCTTTTCTCTGGGGACCATGCTGTATCTCTTTGCGACGGGAAAACTCCCTTTTGCGGCCCCCAACACCACCGCGACGCTCAAACGAATTCTCGATTGCGTTTACGACGACCCGCGAAAAGTAAATCCCACGGTGTCTGATGCGCTGGCCGACATCATTGGCTTGTGCCTGCAAAGGCAGCCCGCTCATCGGTATGAATCAGCGGTCAAACTCAAAGAGGCCTTGGCGGAATACCTTACGGGTTTGGGCCTCGAGCGGCCTCACGAAGAGCTGGCCAGCTTCTTCTTGTCTCCGCGCAGTTATCGCAAAGAATTACTCGTGCGCGTCACCCAAGCCCTGTTGGGGCAAGCCGAGCGTTCCATTGCGCTCAAGAAGTCAGCGCGAGCGATGTCGGCGCTCAATCAAGTACTCGCCCACGAACCTTCGAACGTAAAAGCCAATGAGTTGCTCGGGCAAATGCGCGCGAGCCGGCAGCGAGAGGCAAGACTTCAAAAACTCAAGCGGCTTGCCTGGGTGGGCAGCGCTGCGTGCCTGGCTCTCATCGCTGCCGTGCAAGGCTTTCGAGTGGTGCTCGCCCCCCTCCCGTTTAAGGCAGAATTGACGCTGGCGCCGACCGACGTCGCCCTCTCTGGGGTGATTTGGCCCAAGTCTGAGAGCGCAAAAACACAGCCCGAAGAAATGGTAATGCCGGCGACAACGCCGAGCGAAGAACGGGTAGTTCCCAAAGCAGTGAAGTCGCCGCTGCTGATTGAAGTCGCGTTGATCGTCCGCCCATTTGGCTATGTACAAGTGGATGACGGGCCACGAAGCGCCGACGCGTTGGCGCGGCATGTCTTGAAGCTGACCCCAGGCAATCATCGATTTACCGTCACCTGCGACCTGTGCGAAGCCCATGGCCGCACTGTGACCGTCGCGGTGCAGCCCGATGACGAAATTCCATTGATCGCCCCGCTCAAGCCTTCGCTGGTTTCATTTCAAGGCTGGCCCGATGACGCCGTCGTACGGGTCGGCGGCGTCGAAAAAACGACCAAAGAATCGCTTGCGCTCCCGTTCAAGCTTTCAACTCCACCCGCAGGCAGCGCAGAGATGCGCCATCGCGTTGAATACTCAATTACCGTGTCAGGGGAAGTCGTCGACAAAGGTGTGCAATTCGCTTTACCGGGCAAAGCGCTGCTGATTGAACGGCAGAAATCGTTATGAAGGTGGTCGCTTGTCTGTTGCTGCTGTGGGCTGTCCCCTGCCTGGCGCAGATGGTCCCCGAGCGCGAAGTCGAGATTATTCAGTCTCTCTACGACACAGGAAAGTATGCCGACGCGGCAAGGCGGGCAAACGAGTCACTCTCGCTTGCGAATTTTGAGCCCGTACAGCGACAAAGGCTCCACGAAATTGCGGCGCTCTCTGCCTTCAACTTGGGCGATGTCAAAGCGGCTCAAAGTGCTTTTTTGCAACTGTTGCGAGTCAACCCAGACGCCGTGCTCGACCCCTTCGCAGTACCGCCCGCGGCGATCAAAGTCTTCGAACAGATTCGCAAAGAAAATACAGACACCCTGAATCTGCTGAGGCAGCAAATTGCCATTCGGGTGGAACAAGAAAAACGAGCGACGGCAGAGCGAGAACGACTCAAGCGCGAAGAAGAAGACAGCGCGCGCAAGGCAGTCACGCGAAGCAATGAAATCACCGTTCGAACCATCGAGAAGAGATCGATGCTGATGAATTTTGTTCCTTTTGGGGTGGGGCAATTTCAACAAGGCCGAAACAGCGTCGGCGCCATGTTCGCGGTCTCTGAAGGGGTGATGGCTGTGTTGAGCATCGTCTCGTTCTTCGCCATTGAGGGGCTATTCACGACCGTGACCCGAGAATGGACTGACCGGCTCACCGACGATGCTCAAAACGGGGTGTTTACGCTTCGCACCCGCGAGATTCCGGCAGATCGCAAGGCTGCGCGCGATGTCTGGTCTGGCCTCAAATACGGTACTGGTATTGCCTTTTATGCACTGTGGGCCACCGGCGTGGGAGAAGCGCTTTGGCACCACGAAGATCAAATCGTCACGGAACACAAAGAAACACTTGCTCCAACGAAACCTACCGCACGACTCAATCTCTACCCCATGCCTGGCGGGCTCGGCGCCAACGTGACCATCGCTTTCTAAAAGAAACCAGGAGCTGCGATCAAATGCCCAGCCTGACCATCAAAACGCCAGACGGCAAAAGCCGAACGGTGACCATTCTCAAACGCATCACCAGTCTGGGCAAAAGCGCAGACAACGACATCGTTCTCAACGATGCCCTCATGCCTGACTCGTCTTTGGCCATCATCTTTGATGGACATACCTACAAGGTTGGCGGCGAGACTCGATTTCAACTCAATGGCAAATCGACTGACGAAGCTGAGCTCAAAACACACGACGTGGTGCGCATCGGTGAGACTGAGCTCGTTTTTTCACTCGCAGAATCTCCCCAGTCAGAGCCCGCATTGGCAGCTCGCTTTTCGCGCGGTGATTCAAAGGACCCCGACGCATCGACGCAAGAGCAACCCGGTGTGCCCGGCCGAGAATTGGCGGCACTTCGGCGACTGACTTCGTTCTCAGAAAAGCTGCTTTTGAGCAGCGACTTTGATCGACTGATGGAAAGTCTGATGGACGAGTGCATCGAAGTCGCTCGCGCAGACAAAGGCTTTTTGATTCTGATGGAAAGCAATCAGCTCAGAGTGAAAGTTGCGCGCAATGTGCAACGCGAAACCATCGAAGACGCGCTGGAACGGGTCTCTGATTCCATCGTCAATAAAGTCGTTCAGCAGCAAAAGGCATTGATCATCGCCGATGCCCTCGATGACCCCGAATTCAACAGCTCAGAATCGGTCGTGAATTTAAAACTGCTCTCAGTGATGTGTGCCCCCCTGATGATGAAGGGCCATCTGTTCGGCCTCATCTATTTGGGCAATGACCGCCTGGTAAACCGCTTCGACAAAAAGTCTCTTGATACGTTGACCATTTTTTCGGCTCAGGCTTCGTTGTTGATTCAAAACGCATTGTTAGTGAATGAGCTCAGGCTCGAAAACACCACTCTCAAAACAAGGCTGGAAGAGCACACCTATGGAGACATCATCGGCGCCTGCCAAGGCATGAAAGATGTCTATAAACGCATCGATAAGATTGCGCCCACTGACATTTCTGTACTGGTGACGGGTGAAACGGGCACCGGCAAAGAGCTCATCGCTAAAGAGTTGCATCGTCACAGCCCGCGGATCAAAGGGCCGTTCATCTCAATAAATTGCGGCGCGATACCCGAGAATTTGCTCGAGAGTGAGCTGTTTGGTCATGTCAAAGGCGCTTTCACCGGCGCGGTGGTCACCAAGATGGGCCGGTTTCAGGCGGCCATCAACGGCACTTTGTTTCTCGATGAAATCGGGGAAATGCCACTCTCTTTACAAGTCAAACTGCTGCGCGCTCTGCAGGAAAAGGTGGTTTACAAAGTAGGCGACAACCGGCCTGAGCCCGTCGACATTCGCATCGTCGCGGCCACCAATAAGAATCTTGAAGAAGAAGTGCGCAAAGGGGCCTTTCGAGAAGACCTCTACTTTCGAATCAATGTGGTGACGCTCAAGATGCCCCCTTTGCGTGAACGGGGCGACGACATCACCGTGCTGGGCAAATTTTTCCTCACTCGATACGCGAAGGAATTCGATTCGAAAGCGCGAGGTTTTACCCCCAGCGGCATGGTGGCCATGAAGAAATACCATTGGCCAGGCAACATTCGCGAACTCGAAAACAGACTTAAAAAAGCAGTCGTGCTTTGCGATAAGCCGCTGCTTGGGCCTGAAGATCTTGATTTGAAACCCGAAAATCTGCCTCCCATTCTGGCGTTGGCACAGGCCAAAGAAGAATTCCAAAAGCGATACATCAATGAAGTATTGGAACGAAACAATGGCAACCGAACCAAGACAGCCAAAGACCTTGGAGTCGACCCCCGCACCATCTTCCGCCATTTAGAAAAACTGGAAGGTGAGCGCTCTGAAGAAACCCTGCCATCAGAGACAGAGTACGAGGAAGTATGATGTCGCCTAACCACTCAAAACAACGAGAGGGGCCCGGCATTCGGGCCGCGGCCACATTGTTGCTTGGGTGTCTGCTCAGCATTCCCTTGGTGGGGTGTCTCATTCCGCAGGACGATCAAGTGCAAGGCGAACTCCCCCCTCGGCGAAACAGGCCCTTACGAATCGTGAACCAGACTCCGGCGACAGCGTTGTTGGCCAAGTTTCGAAATTCTAACAGCTGCATTGGCATCAATGAGCCCTTCACGCTCATCGTGGAAGACGAAGACGAAGGTGATGTACTTGAGTCCTTGTGGTTTCTTGATGGGAGGCTTTTTCAATCTGGGCCCATTTTGCAAATGGGTGGCATCCGCCGGCAGGTGGCGGGGCCTACGATTTCTGATTTTGCCGCCGCCCTCGCCAATTTACGACCTGATCTCCCTCATGTGCTCACGGCCTATGTGACAGACAGCAAGTTTATCGGCGAAGGCGAAAACTCTGCTGTGAGCCGTAAGGTGACTCTCCCCAACGGCGATGAAGTCACTGACCAAGCTTACGTGGACCGGTTTAGCTGGGTTCTCAACGTCGTTCCCGACCCTTGCCCATGAAACACCTACTCGTTCTCATTCAGGGGCTCTTGGTCGTCGGTTGCATGAGTGCGCCTCTCAATGGGCCGGCGACTGTGTGTACCTCTGATGAGGCGTGCGCAGCTGGGCAAATCTGTTTTGCAGAAGGGTGCGGAGACCCGACTTCTGGTTTAGTGGTTGAAGTCGCGGGAGGCGGACAAGTGGCCCGCGATTTCGCGCTCACCGGTGGCAGCATCGCCACCACTCAGAACTTTGATCTCGGCATTGCCCAGACGGTAAGTGGTGAATTTCAGCGAGAGCTCTCAGCCACCGAGCGCACCTTTTACACCGAGCCCGTATTCGTACGAATCGTGGGGCAAAGCATCATGATTCCGGGCGTCAATCGCGTTTATGAAGGCCGCTTCGACAACCCAGAACGAGGCGCTTTCACCATCAAGGTAGGCGATGGCGATTTCGACATGACGGCGACGCCCATTGACCGCATCGTTCCTCCGGTCAGCAATCGAGTTCGAATCGAACGCAGCGTTCCCCCTCCTGCAATCACCGTTGTCTTTCCTTCAGTCGAAGGCGCTCCGGCACTCTCGGGGCAGTTGATCAAGACGATGGATAAAACCCTCGTCCCGCCTGAGCCGATTCAATTGTCGGCCACCTACCTCGAGCAAGGCATTACGGTGCCCACCGTCGACGTTCAGCTTTTCGATGTGCAAACCAATCAGACGCTCTCTCAACGGTTCCCCATCTCAGCGAGCACCGGTGAATTCGCCATCACCATGAGCCCAGAAGTGCGCACGAAGAGTCAAGTACTGCTGGTGGCGTCGCCTCGCGAGGCGGGGGTCGCCATTCCCACCAAGAAATTCATGATGCAACCTTCACAAATCAAGGGCCCGCTCACGCTCGAATATGGCGACTTCGGAAAGGCGGTCGAGGTCACAGGCACCGTCGTCGACGCTGCTGGAAGTGCAGTCGGCCGGGCACAAGTCGTTCTCGAAGGCACCGTGGTTGGCGACGGCCTGTTTCGCTCGAAGATTGTGGAAACCGACCTCAACGGTCAGTTCAGTCTGACCACGCTGCCTTCAAAGCCTGATGGCACGTTGAGACTCACCGTCGCCCCACCCCGCGGCAGTCGAGCGGCCTACTCTGCGCGTTCGGTCAAAGTGATTCAGGGTGACGGCGGCGTTACCTTGAGTCCTTCACGCCTTGTTCTCGACGAACGAACCGTTCTTTCCGGTCAGGTGTACCAAACCGGTGGTTCTGTTCCGGCAGAAGGAGTGGTGGTGCAAGCCACCCTTCAAAGTGAAACCAGCTCCACAACGACCAACCGAGCACTTTCGACGGAGCCTGCGGAAGCGTTGACCTCGCAAGACGGCACCTTCGAACTGTCCCTCGACCCTGGGACCTGGCGTCTTGAGTACAATTCTCCCCAACTCCTGCCAATTTCGAGCCGACTGATTACCGTGGCACCAGCGTTGGAAGCTTCACACACTTCGCTCCCGCCCGTTTCGCTCTCAGTGGGTCGCACGGTAAGCGGAGTCGTAACAGGCTTCATTGGCTCGACGAGCGTGGTGGCGCCCGTGCCTTACGCCATTTTACGATTCTTTCACGTCACCTCAGTGGAAGGGCGACCGGCCACCATCTTGCTCGGGTCATCCATCGCGGATGATCGAGGTCGATATCAGGTGATTCTGCCCAACAAAACCGTCGGTTCTCCTCGTTAGGGTGCAGAACCTCGAAACTGATTCTTAAGCTCGTCAACCGCAGGACCAACCGCGCCACTGAATTGCACTGAGGCGGTGGTGTAGAGATCAAGAATACGTTCAAGCAAAGCAAATGCAGTTCGCGCTCTATCTCTTTCGCTCAGAGCACAACGGGCTTCTTTCGCTCGTTTTCGCTCGAGCCACTGCGTTCGAAATTTCAAAAAACGTTGGTCCGAATGCGTGACATCAACTTCATCGGCTTGCGATTTTCGCTGTTGTTCAAGTTCGCCAAACAGTTGCTGGGCTTCAAGCAAGCACTGCTCTTCGGTCAGGCTTTCACCCACTGCATCGGGTCGTGACGGAGTCATCGATAAGACAGAGCGAAACACGCTAAAAATAATGAGGCTTGAAAAGCCGACGGCCACCACCAGGTAGAGCCCCAACGAGACCCCTCGGTACAAACGAAAACGGGGATCTCGTGGGTCCGGTGATTTCATCGAGGGGCCGGTGCAGGAGCATTTCCTGCGGGTTGAGTTGGCGCTGGAGCGGGAGTGCCTTGACTCGGTTGCGCCGCAGTGCGCTGGAGGCGGGTCAAGAACTGATTTCGAAAGTCACTAGACGGGTACGTATTGAGCGCCTCTCGCGCCGTCGTCGCCGCTTGTTCTCGGGCCCCGGTCATGTCGTACGACTGCATCAACATCACCATGGCAAAGTCTCTCAACTTGGCTTTTTTGTCACCTTCGACAAAGCGGCTGAGCAGCTTGATCGCTTCTTCAAATTTGCGCGATTGAAAGTATGCATTGCCCAAATAAAACGAGGCATCGACTGCGTCTTCAGGGGCGGGATCCATCGTCAAAAAGCGATTGAGATGCGCGATTGTTTCGGGCCAATCTTGGCGACGAAAGGCCGATTTCCCTTTTTCTAAAACCGCACCGCCCACTTCTTTACGGAGCAACGTGGCGCGATCTTGCAGCACCATTTTGCCAAAGGGCGAGAGCTTGGTTTGGTCGATCTTCTGGAGCGCATCGATGCCTTTGAGCCGCTCTTCACCGGGCAAAGTGGTCATCTGTCGGTAGACCTGTTGCGCGCCCTGCTCGGCGGCCAACTGCCCTGCGATGTCAGTTTTGAGTTTGTCGATGGTGCCGTTGAGCTCGGTCACCTGTTTTTCGAGTCGCTCTCGCTCGGCATTCGCGCCCGCCGAGCGGGTGTTCGAAATCACCACCACCCCGCCTACACACAGCGCTGCAAAGAGCAGATACGCAGCCCCGGTACTAAACCAGGTGCGCTTCTGAAAAGCGTCTTGCTGGGTTGAGACCAGCTTCAGCTCGGCGTGCAACGTTTTCAGCGCGTTGTCCGTTTTGATGGTCATGTTCCGCGACTCGACCACTTCGCGGCGAATTTCTTCTAACAGCTTGACTGAGTCTGCAGACGTTTCGGCCATGGGAATGCGATGTATCAGAAGCCAGGCAGATCGAGATCTCGCTTCGACGTCGGTGGAAAAAAGAGCGTCAACATGGCACTGAACCAGACCCCTCCCACATTGATTCCAGAAATGGGTGGAACCTGATTTCGCCCGTACAGGTAGCGCGCTTCAACGGCGAGCCCAAAGCGGCTGTTGAGGCGATAGGTCAAACCGCCGCCTGCAGAAAACGCGAGCAATGCCTTTTCAGGAATCGACTCGTGGGGAGCACTGATGTTCGAAAGCACTGGGCCCAGCTGCCCAGAGACGTACGGCATCAAGCCTGCGACGAGAAAATCAGAGGCGACGGCGCGCACTCCTATCAATGCCCCGTAGGTGACGGACGTGTAATCGAGACGCCCTCCCTCAGGGAGCGCGAGTGCAAACCGCTCGTACCCCACCAAAAAGTCGACAGCGCATTCGATCCAACTGGTGGCGCCGTAGCCAAAACTCACTGTGGCCTGCGGCCCACCCGACAAGCCGGGAATGACGGGAGTGCCCGCCTGTGCGGCCTTCTCGATGAACCACCAATTGGGCACCCAGCGAAAGCCTCCGCCGATGGAGATTCGACCGAGCCCATCGATGCCTTCACCCCATGCGGCGCACTGCCACAGCAGCACACACAACAACCACCCTCGCTTTACCAAGTCTTCCAGCCTTCAACTCGGCCACGCGACGAAATTTTCGGTGGCACCGGAGGCGCGCGATTGACCCGCATCTGGTTGACGAGGGGGCTGATGGACGGAGGAGATGGAACCGGAGCCACAGGCGAAACAGCGGCCGGCGGAGGTGCAGGAGAAAGCTTCTCTTCCAACATCTTCACGTACATTTTGAGTTCTGCGAGCGCCTGTTCGCGTTCCATCAAGCGTCGGAACAGGTCGACTCGTCGTTCCTTTTCATCCATCAACTCTGAATGCAGCTGCATCAGCGACGCCATCGCCTTCTCGGCGTAACTTGCAGGGACCAACTGTGCGGCGGCTTGAGTCGTGAGGGCGTCGCTCATTTCCGATTCTCCAAAGACACAATCAACGCAAAGCAAAATACACAGATGAAGCACACCGTAGCGGTCTGCATTGCCCTCGCAAGTTCTTAACTTTGGCCGCTGAGCGCTTCGAGGTCGAGCAAAGGCATTTCACTGACCACTACGACCTTGCGTTCCGCTGGCGCCGAAAAATCAGCCTCATCGAGGGCCTTCATCAACACCCGTACTTCGTCTTGAGTCACCGTCCCTTGAGGTATTGAACCCGCAGCGTGAGCCATTACCTGAAGGGCCTTCTCGTCATCTTCTGCTTCTGCCAGCGCGGGCAGCCAGCTGGAAATAACGCTGGGTTCGAGCTCTGCGGGTACGCGTTTGACCGCTAAAGTTTCGCCTCCAAAGGCTTCGACTTCGATGCCGTAGCGAAGCAGCCGCTCGCTCGCCGCGAGCAGTACTGGCGCCTCGGCACAGCTCAACGTGGTTGAAAACAGTGTCGCGGGCGCACTGGCGAGGGCGTGCTTGCGAAAACGCTCAGCCAAGTTGTGCAAGGCCACGCGCTCTCGAGCAGCACGAGGGTCGAGCACCACCAAAGTGCCACCCGGGCTTTCAAAAACCCAGAAACGCCTGCCCAATTCGCCCATGAATCGAAGCGAAAAAAAATAACCCGGTGGTGGCGCGTCGTTAATACCCGGCCGCGAAGTGCCAAAGGCCGCCCGAGTGCCTTCTTCTGACACCGCAAATGACGGCGATTGGAGATCAAGCGCAGCGCCCGGGTTGACTTGCGCTCGAGCCAAAAATCGATCGACCGCCTGCGCATAGTGCGCGTTAATATCGGCGCCGACGGGTTGCGATGGAGCTTGCCTCCAAGGCGCTGCCTTCAACGCCCGGCCTACCGCCGCGGCCAGCGATTCTTGAACACCTCGGGGGTCAGCAAAACGAACCTCAAGTTTCTGCGGGTGCACATTGACATCGACGGAAGCGGGTTCGACGTCGATGAAAATGGCGCACACCGGCTGGCGCCCGGGAGGCAGTTCATCTTGAAAGGCGCGCTGCACCGCCGAATTGACGCCTCTGTCTCTGACGTAGCGACGGTTCACGAAGGCGTACAAACCTCGAGCCGTATTGAGCGTAAATTCGGGCGAGGCCACAAACCCGTGCACATGTATGCCCAATCGTCGCTCATCAATTTCGAGCAAGTGAGCCTCGATTTCCGAGCCCAAAAGCGCCGCGATTCGCTCGGTGGGGCGAGCCTTGGTAGCAGGGCTCGCGATGAGCAAGCGACCTTCATGTTCAAGAAAGAAGCCCACTTCAGGGTGCGCCAGTGCCAAGCGAATCAGTGCTTCTTCGCAGTGCGTCAGCTCAGTCGATTCGCGTTTGAGAAACTTCCGCCGTGCCGGAACGTTAAAGAAAAGTTCCTCGACGTCGATGCGGGTACCACCGGCAGCGGGAGCATCGTCAATTGACACTTTCCCACCGCCTTCGACATGAAGCCTGGTGGCGAGCCCCACACCTGCCTCGCTGGTCACCATCGAAAAGCGAGAAACCGAAGCGATTGAAGGGAGCGCCTCACCACGAAAACCTTTAGTCAGAATGTGAAAGAGCCCGTCAGCATCAAGGAGCTTGCTGGTGGCATGTCGTTCAAGGCTCAAGATGGCATCGTCGCGCGACATGCCAAAGCCGTCGTCGATGACCGTTATGGCCGAAAGCCCTCCCTGGGTGAGCGACACCCGAACCGAGGTGGCGCCTGCATCAATGGCATTTTCCGCCAGTTCCTTGACGACGCTGGCGGGGCGCTCAACCACCTCGCCGGCGGCGATTTGATTGATGAGCTCGTCATTGAGGCGATGAATTCGACCCATACATTTTGCAAGGCACAGATGGCCCAGCCTCCGTTACACTCAAAAACCGCCGCGATGCCACTCCATCCCCCAGAACTTCTCCAGCGGTTGCAGCATCACGTGGGCCAGCTCGTGCTGGGCAAAGGAGAACAAGTCAAGCTCGCCCTCACTTGTCTCGTCGCTCGCGGGCATCTGTTGCTCGAAGACATGCCGGGGGTCGGGAAAACTACCTTGGCTGAAGGGCTGGCGCGCAGCTTCTCGATGAGCTTCTCGCGCCTTCAATTCACCGCAGACGTACTGCCGAGCGACATTTTAGGGGCGCAGATTTTTCTTCAGGCGAAGGGCCAATTTGAATTTCGGCCCGGCCCTATTTTCCATCAGGTGGTACTGGCAGATGAGCTCAACCGGGCTCCTCCGCGCACCCAATCAGCGCTGTTGGAAGCGATGGCGCAAGGTCAAGTCAGCCTCGATGGCGTGACGCACCCGCTGCCGCAGCCTTTTTCAGTCATCGCCACTCAAAACCCCCTCGACTTGAGCGGTACCTACCCACTGCCTGATTCACAGCTCGATCGCTTCTTGTTTCGATTGTCGCTGGGTCATCTGGCTGCAGATGTCGAAACACAGCTGTTGATGAATCGCAGAGCAGACCCCCTGTTAGACTTAAGACCTATCGCTGACGCCGGCGCACTTGCCTCGTTGCAAGCCGCGGCTGACGCCGTGCAAGTCTCAAAAGACATCGCCGACTATGCCGTGCGACTGGCGGCGGCCACGCGAAACCACCCTGAAATCGAACGTGGCATTTCTACCAGAGCGGCCCTTTCGCTCATGTCGGTGGCCCGCGCGATGGCGCTGTGGGAAGGCCGCGCATTCGTCAGCCCAGGAGACGTCAAGGCCGTCGCCGTACCCGCGCTCTCTCATCGTTTGTTGCTCAAGAGTTCGACTCAAGGCACTTTTGCTCGTGACGAGGCGGCCCATCTGGTGTCTGAATTGCTGCGAAAAATCCCCGCTCCGAGGTGAGCCCATGGCCAGCTGGCGCGAGCGTTTGAAGTGGCGGTTTCGCCCACCGAGGACGCTCAAGACGACTCGGGTCGGTCGAACGTACTTGGTCATTACCGTCGGCATCGGCTTGGGCGCACTCAACACCGGCAACAACCTGTTGTACTTGGTGCTCGGTTTTTTGCTGTCGCTCATCGTGCTCTCGGGCGTGCTTTCAGAGCGGGTAATTCGAGATGTGAACGTCAAACGAATTCTCCCCGAAGGCGTCTTCGCACACCACCCCTTTGCACTTCGCTACGAGGTCTCGCGAAACAAGGGTCGTGCCTTCGCGGTGAGAATCTCTGAGGCCGAAGAGACCCTCGATGGGTGGGCTTGGATTCCGACCCTGGTGGCCGGTCAACCGATGGTGGTGCGCGCTGACGTCACGGCGCCTCGGCGTGGGCCGTTACCTCTCAGGCAGCTTAAGATTTCGACCTTCTTCCCCTTTGGGTTGTTCGAAAAAACACGCACTGTCGAACTCGGTGCATTGCTCATGGTGTGGCCGCGGCGAGGGTTTAGTTGTGAGCCTCCTGATTCTGCGCACGGGCTCGCCACCGGCGAACAAGGCAATCAAAAACATCGCGATGGTTCCGGTGACGTGCAAGGTCTTCGCGAATTGGGAGATCTCGAAGACGCCCGGCGAGTGCATTGGAAAAAAAGCGCTTCGGTGGGCAAGTTGCTCAAAGTCGAGCGAGAACGAGAAGACCGCAAACAATACCTGCTCAAAATTGAGAATGACGCGCCGGGCGAACAACTTGAACGTGCATGCGAAGAAACCGCGGCCGTCACGCATTGGCTTCTCGCCGCGGGTAATGAAGTCGGTCTCGAAGCAGGGGGAAGAAAAATTCGACCCGCCTCTGGGCCTGGTCATGAAAAGCGAATACTCGGAGCGTTGGCGACGCTGGGCTACGCCATACCCAACGTGGAGTCTCGAAGATGAACCTCCCCCAGCGTCGCCGTTTGCGGCTGGGCCTGCGCGACTTCGCTGCAGGCGCGGCCTTCAGTGCGGTGGCTCTTTCTGGGGCGATTCCTTCTTTTGTCAGCGCTTTGTTCGGCGTTTCTTTCGGCCTGAGCCTGTGGGGCAAAAGGCCCTTTTCGAATCAGCGCGCGTGGTCAGCACTTGCCTTGCTCGCCACCGCAGTATTGCTCTTCGGTCTGGCGTTTCGAGGTGTACTCGATTTGGTGGTGGCTGCCGTCAGTTTTGCCACACTGGTCACCGCGCACCGCATGTTGTCAGAGCCCACTCCGACGACAGATCAACAAGTCTTGCTGGCTTCTTTGCTGTTGATTTCAGGCGCGGCGGCCTTGTCGGGCGACGTCTGGTACGCCTTGTGTCTGCTTGCCTTTGGCGTATTCGCCTGCCTCTCGTTGGGCTTGACCGCCATCGAAGGCCCGGTGGAACGAGAAGAAGAACTCCCTGTCGCGCCGGTACTCAAACAGGTGAGCGTGGGGGTTGGTCTGGCCCTGATGGGAGGCATCGCCTTTTTCATCTTGTTCCCTCGCTTGTCGTGGAACGTGGCAGCGCGGCGTACGGGCCCCGGTCTGTTTGGCGGCACGACGGGAATGACTGATCGCGTTCGGTTGAGCGGCGGTGGAAACATCAAGACCAGTGCCCGGGTGGTGCTGCGAGCCACTCTTGAACCGATGCCCTTGGGAGAACGCCTCGATCGCTACTGGGTCGGGCGCCACTTCGATGCCTTTGACGGAAAAGAATGGCGAGGCACCGGCGAACCCCTCGCTTCACGTTCGCGGGTGATGCTGGGGCAGACCGACCGTGCCCAAGTGCAGCGCATTGAACTGTTGCCTGCGTACGATTCGCGCACCTTGGTCGGGTTAGAACACCCGGTGTCTTTTGGGCCCGCTACCGGTTTGGGCATGACGGGCAATAGCAACGTGTTGCTCATTCAAGTGGGCAACGAAGAAGTTCGCTTCGCCGACAGCCCCAGTGCCAACGCGTACACGTATGTGGCTCACAGTCGAACTGACGTCCCCATGCTTGAGGAAGATGAAAGTCTCCTTGACGACTTGCGGTCGCTCCCTCACAACCTCGACGCCCGAGTCGCGCAGTTGACTTCCCAAATCGTCGGCCGGGAGGTTGCGCCTGAACGCCTGGCAACGCTGCTCGAAAATTGGCTCAAGTCGAACCTTGAATACACCCTCGAGCTGCCTGGAGACGTCGAAGACCCACTCGCTGACTTTCTCTTCGTTCGCAAGATGGGACACTGCGAACATTTTGCCACCGCGCTGGCGGTGATGCTCAGAACGCGAGGTGTTGCCACCCGAGTCGTGGGTGGTTTTTTTGGCGGAGAAAAAGTGGGCGACCATTTCGTGGTTCGCGCCGGAGACGCGCATGCGTGGGTCGAAGCCTATTCGCCAAAGAGTGGCTGGCTCAGGTTTGATGCCACCCCAGAAAATGGCCGAGGAAGCCGCGCCCAAGCGTTATTCGCCCGACTCACCGACGCCTATGAGCGACTGGAAGAATTGTGGCGCTCACGGGTCATCGACTATTCCATCATCACGCAGTGGAATTTTGTGAGACAGCTGATCCGCCCGCCCGTCGGTGCCGCAGGTGATGACGAGCCCGCAAATAAAGCAGTAAACCGTGCAAACCTTCCTTCGCTTCGCGTGATGTTAGGGGTGTTAGGGCTCACTCTGCTTGGTTGGTTGCTCTTTCGGTTGCTCACCAAGCCAATTGCTCGTCGCCACCCTGCCGCCAGTTTTTTGCTCGAACTCGAGCGACGTCTGGCCAGTCAGCACATTGCCTTTAAGCCCGAAGAAGACATCGAAGCACTGTCGCGGCGGCTCACGGCTGAACGACACCGCCTGGCTGACCCCCTCAGTCACGCCACTTTGAGATACCTCGAAGCGCGTTTTGGGCAACGACCCATGTCGGCGGAAGAACGCCGCGCTTTACTTTCATCACTAGACAAGCGCCGCACGCCCTCGGCCTAGTGCAGGCGCATTGTTCCGTTCTGCCAGGACAGTTTCACCCTGCTAGGCTTTGAACCGTGCTGCTCAAGTTTCTCGAGATGGTACTGCCGGTGAGACACGGAGAGCGACGCCTCACTTTCACTCTCTTTTTCCACAGTCTCTTCGCGGTGGGCGCTTTTCTCACGGGCCGAACTGTTCGAGATGCCCTGTTTCTCGCCCATGGAGAACGCAGCCAACTCGCTTGGATGTATGTCCTTTCAGCGATTTTCGTGACTTTGAGTGGGCTTGCCTACACTCGCCTCGCGGCCCACGTGCGCCGCGATTTGATGGCGCTGATTTCAGCCTCATTTTTTGGGGCCATTTTTGTGCTGCTGTGGCAGCTCGAGCGCTTGCAGATGTCGGGCATTTACACCGTCATCTACGTGGTGGTCGAAGTGATGGGCGCACTGATTCTGGTGCAATTTTGGACGCTCGCCAATGAGCTGTTCAACGCCCGTGAAGCCAAACGCCTCTATGGCTTCATCGGAGCAGGCGGCACTTTCGCCAATATTCTGCTTGGGCTCATCAGTGCGCGCGTCGCTACCGCATTCGGCGCCTCGTCGCTGTTGTTGATGTGCGCTTTGCTTTTGTTGATTACCGGAGGCGCCAGTTTTGCCGGGGGACGACTGGGCCGGCAGCGTCTCTTTGCTCGCGCCGCAGCCGGCAAGCCCAGCCCTGCAAAACGCAGCGGAGGAGCGAGCCGAGTACGAAACGACAATCATTTGCGCACCGTCGCGGTGCTTTCTGCAGTGACGTTTTTCACCACCACGTTGATCGACTTTCAGTTCAAAGTCGTCGCTGCAGACAAACTGGGCGGCGATGAACTGGCCGCCTACTTTGGCTATTTCAATGCAGTGGTGGGCGCGCTGGCGTTGGGTCTACAGCTCTTTGGCACCAGCAGACTTCTCAACCGAGTGGGTGTCATTGGCGCACTCGCGGTGCTCCCCATCTCTTTAGCCATGGGCGACTTGGCGCTGCTTCTCTTTCCGGCACTGTGGGCAGCTTCGATGGCCAAAGGCGCCGACACGTTGTTTCGCTATTCAGTCAACGACGCCACCACGCAAATTCTCTACCTGCCTGTGCCAGCCCAAGTTCGGGTTTCGGCCAAAGCATTCATCGACGGCGTCATCAAACCTCTCGCCATTGGCCTTGCGGGTATCGCCTTAGCGGCCTACCGCTTGTGGACGAATGGCAACCCGTACACCTTGGCCTGGTTTTCCCTCGCCCTCGCGCTGATTTGGGTGGGGGTCGTGATGGGTATGCGCACCAAATACATCAAGTCGCTGCAAGAAAATGTGAAGCAACGACGACTTGATCTCGAATCGGCACGTCATCAAGTCATCGATGGCAGCACCAATCGAGTGTTGGAACGCGCCTTGGGCAGTGAAGACGAACAAGAAGTGCTCAACGCACTCGCCCTGTTGCCCCACCTCGAAAAGATAGAACTGGATCAACGGGTCGAAGCGCTACTGGAACACGCCTCCAGTGAAGTACGAGTCAAAGCCCTCGAATACTACGCCCACAGGCAAACGATGCGTTTCGCCAATTCAGTCTTTCGGTGCTTCGAAGACGCCGTGCCAGCGGTGCGCGCTGCGGCCATCGACGCCTTCTGCGCTATGGGGCGTGACAAAGCAGTACGCAGTGTGAAGCCCTTTCTCACCGACGCCCACCCGCGCATTCGAAGCGCGGCGATAACGGGCATGATTCGCTTCGGCGGCCTCGACGGCGTGTTGGTCGCGGCCGAAGCGCTCAAGGCCCTCATCGACAATGCAGACCCCGTGATGCGCCAGCATGCCGCCAAAGTTTTGGGCGCCATCGGCGTTCGTAATTTCTATCAACCGATTATCCAATTGATGAATGACACAGATGTTCGCGTTCGGCGTGAAGCCATCGTTGCGGCGGGAACGCTGAAAAGCCAAGAATTCGTCATTCCCCTCATCTATCGAACCCAATCGCGTGACACGCAAGCAGACGCCATACAGGCACTTACTGCGTACGGGGCGACGATTGTCCCTACCCTGACCAAGGTACTTTCGAACCATTTAGAAGACGCTCAGGTTCGCCAAGCCAGCGCGCGCATTCTCGGAAAGCTGGGCACTGCGGAAGCCATCGGCGTCATCATTCGTCACCTCGATACAGCCGATGAGGACCTCCGCGGTGTCATGTACCGTGCTGTCGCCCGAGCGGTAAAAGGGCGACCACAACTGCTTGAAAATGTGGGGCCCGTCAAACGTGCCGCCAACCGAGAGCTCGAACGCGCTTGGCGGGCGCTGCATCAACTCGAAGCGCTTAAACTCGACATATTCCCCGGAGCCCACACGCCAGGTGATGCCAAGAGTTCAGCGCGAGCGCTTCTGGCGTCGGCGCTGGTGGAAAAGGTGAAACAGGTAGAAGGTCGAATCTTTCTACTGCTGGCCATTCTCTACCCACATGCAGACATGGAACACATCAGCGCGGGCATTCAAGACGCGTCTGCAGCTGATTCGAGTCGAAGGCGAGGCAACGCCGTTGAGCTCCTCGACAATTTACTCGAGCGCGGAATCAAAGAGAGATTTTTACCACTGGTTGAAGACATGCCTCGGGCGGCGCAACTCAAACAGGTGGCCGTGCTGTACCCAAGCCCAGCCTCCAGTGCCGAGGCCCTATTGCGCGACATGACTCGCGATGAAACTCCCTGGGTGCGGGCTTGCTCCACGTGGTGTCTTGCTGAAACGGGTAAAGACTTCACCGCTCGAGATGAAGCGCTGGCGCAGGCTGCAAATGATGGGCACCCGGTAGTACGAGAAATCGGTCTTTTAACGTTGAGCCGCCGCGCTCCGACCAGGGCAGCCGCGCTTCTCAAATCTCGACTGGCCGATGACTCACCTTCTGTCCGCCGGCAAGCTGAAGTCTTATTGGGGTTAAATTCACCGATGGGGTGAGCTTCGGGACGACGGGGGTAGACAGAAGGAAGCCTTCACTGAAACGATGCGCTCCCACCGATGCTCTCGACTGTCGAAAAGGTACTGTTTTTGAAGTCCATCGACCTCTTTTCCCAGATTCCTGGTGAAGATCTCGCCGCGATTGCCTTCATTTCTACCGAAGAGCGGCGTGAACAAAATGATGAAATTTTTGGCGAAGGCGAGGCCGGTGACGCGCTTTACCTGGTCATCGACGGAAAAGTACGAGTGCACAAAGTCGAGCGACTGATTGCCGAACTCGGTCAAAGTGAGTGTTTTGGTGAAATGGCTATTCTTGATGCGGCCCCCCGCTCTGCCACGGTCACTGCAGTCGAAGAAACGAGCCTTCTCAAAATAACCAGGGAAGATTTTCAAGAAATCATGACTGAAAAACCAGAAATCGCTCAGGGCATTGTCAAAGTACTCACGCGCCGACTGCGCGACGCTATTGCCTAAAAGCGACGCAATGCAGAATTCCTCTCATGAACCGAGCGACGACGCACCTGCACTCGCTCCCGAGCTGCAGGCCCAAGTCGAAGCCGGGCGTAAAGTCGCTTATCTGTTCTTAAGAAACCTCAAAGTGATTGGCATGTATCGCCACAACCGCAATCGCTATGGCGAATATCTGGGCGCCACCTGGCAAGCACTGTGCGAATACATACAAGTCTATGGCGGGCTGAGTCTCAAAATTGAAGTTACAAATTTCACCATTCACAAACAACCGCTGTTCAGCGACGACAGCCAAATTCCATACAAATTCTTTAAAGACGGCATTCGACGCATCGTCTTTCGAGAAGGGTTTACGCTGGAAGAGCTGACGACCTTTGCCATCATTGCGCTCTCAGACCCTGATCGCGGGTCAGAAGACCTCAACAGCCAGCTCTGGCGGGCGCAGTTGCCGCATTTTGAATACATCATGGTCGAAGGCTTCAAAATCGACGAGCTCGACGACGATGAAGTGCAAGTTCACGTCGACAATGTCATCGACTTTCTGCAGCGCCGTCTGCGCACCGAGTCTCAAGATTCAATTCGCTTTGCACGTTTGTCAGAAGAAGATCTCGAAGTCGAGCTGAACGACATCGAACAAATGCGAGGCTTGGTCGTAACAGGCACCACCGCTACTGCAGAACTGAAGGCGCACCTGCAACACGAAATTGTAGAAGAAGAGAGGCATCGACTCTTTCCTAAACTTCTCAACGCCGTCTTTCAGGTCGTCGAAAGCGGGGGCGCCGATATCGAATCTCTGACGGAAATGTTCAGTCAATTGCTCGATGCCATGCTTTTGCAGGAAGACTTCGCCATCATCAATCAGGTCGCACTCAAGCTACGGGTGATGGCGCAACGAGGCGGCCCACAAAGTGATGGTGCACAGCTCTTGACGACCTTCGTCACCCAAATGGGTGAAGACCAAAGGCTGAGCCGAGTGGGCGAAATTTTGAAGTACAACAAGTTGGCTCACCCCAACGAAGTCATCAAATATCTGACTTCAACCACGCAAGACGCGATTCCCGCTCTCTTAAACACTTTGGAGACCATCGATTTCGCTGAAAATAGAAAAATATTGTGTGATGTTTTGGTCAATTTTGCGCGAGTGAGCCCTGAGCTTTTCATCAATAAATTATTGACCACCGACCTTCCGCAGGTTCAGCGCGACATGGCCTCGGTGTTGGACAAAGCCAATCACCCTGACAAGCTCAAAATGTTCGCGCAGATTCTCGACACCAAAAATTTGGCCCTGAAACTCGAGATCATGGACATCATCGCCAGAGATAGAACCGGCGAAGCGCGTCGGTTGGTTGCGGGCCTCCTTGAAGATGAAATGCTGCAAGTGCGACTTCAAGCAGCGCGGGTGTTACCCGAATTTGACCGTGAAAAGGCGTGTACCGACCTTCTTCGCCTTATCAATGACAAGCATTTTGAGTCGAAAAGTGACCAAGAAAAAGAGGGGCTTTATTCAGCCCTTGGGTCGACAAATGCACCCCAAGCCATTGCCTATTTCGTTCAAGCACTGCAGCAAAAAGCGGGGCTTTTTAACAAACACAAGCTCATCGCAGTAAAATTGCTCGCCTTGGCCGGGCTCGCTGGTGCCTGCACGATACAGACAGCAAAGCTGCTTCAAGACACGGCGGCAGATCAAGCTCAACCTCCAGAAGTGACGACCGCCGCCCAAATGCACTGGCAACACGTACGCAAACAATTGTTTGGAAGTAGGCCTTAAGCCACCATGTCTGAGTTCCCCATCACTTCCTTGAATGAACCGGCCCAAGCGTCGACGGACCTTGAGCCACGAGATGACAAGCTGCAGATGGCTGCTCGGCAGCTTGTCTCTTCTTTATTCATGCTGGTGCGCTCAGCCAAGATGTATGAGCCCGGAAATCAAGTCTTCGAAAAACCCATTGCGCAGCTTCAACAGACCATCAACCACGTCATTCAAAAAGACGGAAAACTTGAACTGCTCGGCATCAAGCAGTCATTTTATTTGAACGGTCAGCTTGTGAGAATGGACATTGGGTCACTCGACAGCGTGCGGTCGCTGCTTGAGGAAATGCGGGCCAGAGACGTCGGCGGATTGACTGCGCTCAAACAGGTGACCATTACTGAATTGAAGAATTTCGTTTTGATCTTCGCCAAAGATCAAAACCAAGACGTGGGCGAAGATGGTGTCAAAGACAACAAATTACTCACCATGAAATTGGCTAAATGGTCTCGGCTCAAAAGCGTACTTGAGAACGACAAAGACGAGGGCGAAGCGCGCCTCGATCGCAAAAAATACGCTTTGACCTGTTATGCCCGCGCGATTCTTTTTGTACGCAAATATTTCGAGTCGATGAGGGATGGCAAACCCATTGCCACTGCTCGCGTGCTGCGAGTGATTCAAGATCTCGTCGACATCTCAATTGATCACCGCGTTCACTTTTTAGGCCTCACCACCACTCGATTGGATTCTGAGTATTTGGTGTACCACTCGGTCAACACTGCACTCATCGCGATTGTCTACGGAGTGGAGCTTGGCCTTACCAAACCGCAATTATGCGACTTAGGGTACATCGCCCTCTTTCATGATGCAGGTATGGATAGCTTGCCTGACGAACTCTTAAAAAAGCAGGGCGCTCTATCTGCAGGAGAGAAAGAGCAGATCAAACAAGCCCCGCTCACAGCGATACGAAATATTCTGCAAGAGCGTCACTTCAATCGCACAACCTTGCTGAGGTTGGTCACTACCTTCGAATACAAATCAGATTTTGCGGCAGCGGTGCGCGACGCACAGGGCAACTTTCAAATGCTCATTCCCCGCGCCAATTTGGGGCTCTATGCGCGACTGATTTCAATCGCGGCGACTTACGATGCGCTCACTTCAAAACGGCCCTATCGCGACGCTTATGGCCCTGACGTGGCGGTGATGCTGATGTGGACTGAGCTTAAAAATAAATTCGACCCTGACCTCCTTAAGGTGTTCATGCGGGTGATGGCCATTGCACCTCTCAAGGTGCTCACCAAGCGACAACAATCGCTCACTCTCGGCGCCCTGTAAGATTCAGGCGCTTTTCGGCGGCCGCGAAATCTGCTGGTGGTGGAGCGGTGAATTTTAAAATCTTTCCAGTGCGTGGGTGAGCAAAACTCAGCTGCCATGCATGGAGCGCCTGGCGCTCAATCACATCGGCTCGCGCAGACTGTTTGTTGCCATAAACCGCGTCAGAGAGCAGCGGAAAGCCCGCCTCAGCAAAGTGCATGCGAATTTGATGAGTACGCCCCGTTTCAAGCACCACCTCGACCAGGGCGGCTTCTTGGTATTGCTTGGCGACTTGGTAGTGCGTCACCGCCAGCTTGCCCGTCTTGAGTTTGCCGGTGAAACGCGTGCGCTGGGTGGGGTGACGTGCATGAAAGGTGCGAAACGTGCCTTGTGCAGGAGGGTGGCCATGGACCAAAGCCAAGTAGATTTTGGAAATCTCTCGACCTTTGAAAGCAGCCTGTAAGGTGCGCAAAGATTGATCATGCTTGGCGATGATCAAGAGCCCCGAAGTGTCTTTATCAAGGCGATGTACGATACCTGGCCGTAGTTCCCCGCCGACGCCTTTGAGATCTTTAACGTGATGCAGCAACGCATTGACCAGCGTGCCGCTTGAGTGGCCGGCTCCCGGGTGCACCACCATGCCCGCCGCCTTATCGAGCACCGCCAAGTCGGCGTCTTGATACACCACCGACAGGGGCAAATTTTCAGCCTGAGGCACGGCCGCAACCGGCTGAGGAAGAGTGACTTCAATGCACTCACCGCCTTTGAGGCGAAGAGAGGCTTTGATGGGCAAGCCCTTGAAACACACGTGCCCCGCATCGATCAACGCGTGCAAACGAGCCCGGCTGAGTTCAGGTACATTGCGAACGACGAAGACATCAGCGCGGGTGCCCTTGTCTTCGGGGCCGGCGACCACCTTCACCGACTTCACCAAATCTTCGACTTGATGTGCCCTTTGGGCTTGATGATCACATCGACAATGGCGCGATCGAAAAAGTTGGTTTGAGTGTAAATTTCTTTGCTGACACGACTCTTAAAGAGCTCGCGCCCTTCGTTGAGTTCATCTTTCAGTGTGTCAAAGAACGTGTCTTGTTCGATGCTGCGGACAATTTTCTGCTCGTTGTAGAGCGAAATGTCTGAAGCAATGGCTCTCGCCAACCGCATCGCCTTCGTTCGTTCTTCTTCAGTCATCAGCATATTTCGTAGTGCCGCGAGGTGGAGGGGTCAACCTTTCGACCGATGCGCTTCAACAAAGGTTAGATAACTGCGCGAAACCCGCATGCCATCAAGACCTAATTCTTTTGCGAGACTCATCAGAATGCCGCGGAGATACACGGCCGCCGGCAGCATGTCGTAGCGATCTCCTTCGACATTCTCGAGGTGCTTGACGCCGATACGGGTTCTCTCAGCCACCTGCGCCAATGACAACCCTTTGGCCAAGCGCACTTGTCTTAAGAGATCCCCGTTGATTTCGACTCCGTCTGGCATTTCGTAGATTTTCGGCCTTGGTTCGACTCGAAATTCTCGATTCTGAGCATCTCTTGCAGGAACGATGGCCGTTTCGCCATCATCAACCAACACCGGCACCGGCTCTTGTACTTCAACCACCGGAGTCTCAAGCACCTCGTCTATTGGCTGAGCAAGAGGTGCCACCTCTTCAAGCATTATCGGAGGGGCCCGTACTGACAGCGGTATGGGCACCACTGGGGGGGCGATGGAATAGGTGTAAACATTTGGACTGCTGGGAGCGGGTACAGGGGCCACTGGGGTGAGATAGGTAAACCCTGCCCACGGCGAAGGAGCGGGCGCTGTCACGGGTGGGGCTGCACGAGGCGCAACGGGCGAACGTTTCGGCATCTCACGCGGAGGCAAACCAATCTTTTCGTCATACGCGTCGCGACGGCTCTCATCGATGAGCACATCGAACGCCTCTTTCAGTCGCGACCGCAGCGCATGAGCGCGCGAGAGATCGATGAGCCCGTAGAGCACGACTTGATCGTCGGCATACAATTGCGTGAGGCGCTCGTAGGCGTTGCGCACGTCACCTGACGTCGCAGCGACGGAAATTTCCAGCACTTCGTAGTGCGTTTGGGTTTGAAACGACTTCACCGCTCTAATGCAATCAGGTTTTCAGCCACGCGCAACACACCACTCGCGGCGACACTGTCGGGAAATGCGCCTAACAGCGCTTTGCGGCTCCTCACGGCCTGCCATACCGAGTCGTCGTGACTCACCGCGCCCAGGTAGCCCAACTCGAGCCCAAAGAACTTTTTCCACGCTGCGCCCACCGTGGGCCCCACGTCGTAGTCCGCCCGGGTGCGGGCCTGATTGACGATGATCCACGGGTGAAAGCCCCCGAGCACTTGTTCCAATCGCGACGCCTTGGGTGCATCTGAGGTGCGCAATTCACTCACTACATCCCACGGTGTGCGACCCAATTGACCCTGGCGAGGTGCCAAGGCTTGACCCACCAGTTGCGCGAAATCGTCTTCCGGAGCGACCGCCTGCAAACGTCTAAAAAAGGCAGCCTTAATGAACCGGTACGCATTTTCGATGGAAGTGGGCTCGGGCAGCATCACCACGACGCCCGTGTCGGCGACCAAAAAGAAGTCGAGCACGTTGTACGCAGTGCCTGCGCCGAGATCGAGCAAGACATAGTCGACGTCGAGCATGCGCAAATTGCGAATGAGTTTGGTTTTCTGGGCATGTCGAGGGTTGGCGGCGTCGAGCCCGTCCATCGCGCCTGAAACCAAAGAGAGCCGCTCGAAAGGCGTCTGCACCAGCACCTGTTCAAGCGCCGTCACCTTGCGATCGACAAAATCTGAAAGCGTGACGGTCGGTTGAGGAACACCCAAACACGTGTGGAGATTGGCCCCACCGAGATCGAGATCGACCAGCACCACTTTCGCGCCACGACGCGCCAACGCAATGCCCAGATTCGCAGAGAGAAGAGACTTGCCGATGCCGCCTTTGCCGCCGCCGATAGCGATCACCTTTCGAGCGCGCGCACGCTTCGACGGTGCGGCAACCCGTGGGCGCGGTAGCTCGATGATTTCGGCTTCCATCAATTTGGCCATCGTCATTCTTCCAGCAGTTCCACGTTCCAATACGACGCATCGGTGAGGTTGAGAAAGGGCAACCACGCTTGATGCGCTCCTTTTATGGGAGTGCCTCGCAACAGCGGTGTCCATCGAGGTCGAATCGGTTCACGAAGTAATCGAATGCCCGCTTGCGCCGGAGTACGCCCCCCTTTTTGCAAATTGCATTCGATACATGAGCACACCACATTTTCCCAGCAGGTCTTTCCTCCTTGTGAACGAGGCACGACGTGATCGAGGTTTAAGTCGGCTCGCTTTCGTTTGCGGCCGCAATATTGGCAAGTGTCTTCATCACGCGCGTAGATGTTCAGCCGTGAGAATCGCACTCTGACTTTGGGCAGCTTCTCAAACGCTGTCAGCACCAACACTCGGGGAATTCGAATGCGGCGATTGATAGTCGCTACCGATTCTTCTTCGACCGCTGCCGAAAGCGCAGCCCAATCACAGAAATCGTAGAGCCGGTATTGCTCATCAATTGCTCTGGCGACACCTTGATAGAGCAGCGAAAAACCGCGTTTGGCATTGGTGACGTGTACCGGTTGGTAGTGACGATTAAGAACCAATACGGCGGCGTTGATCATCGACAGGCTCCCTCAAGCCGTGCCTTCAAGTAGGTCTTGATGTGGTGCAACAGCCACATCAACGTTTCAACATTCATTACGTGGTGTTCACTGTAACCCATACAAGCGCGAGGAGATAAAAACACCTCCTTAAACCGATGGGTTTTCAGTCTTCTTCGAGACTGCCGTGCCAGTACGTCATGTCGCGCAGCCAGTTCGACCAGGTCGATGGCATGCCTTTGTGAAAGACAAACGTCAGCCTGAAGCGCTCTGGAAGCCGAGTGGGTTTGACGGGCAAGATTTTGAGCCGCATGTTCGCCTGTTCGGGTGTGCGGCCACCTTTGCGTTGATTACAGGGCACGCAGGCGATCACGATATTTTCCCAGTGTGTACCGCCGCCCTTTGAGCGCGGCACCACGTGATCATAGGTAGCCTCAGGCCGGGTGACCTTCTTGTTGCAGTATTGGCACTGCCCGTGATCGCGCGCGTAGACGTTCTCGCGGCTGAACCGAATGATGGTCTTGCGACGCTTGAGCATTCGCAAAAAGCGAATCACCGAGGGCATTTTGACTTCAAAGGAAACCGAGCGAATCTTTTTGTCTTCGTATTCCTCAACGATTTCAACTTTTCCCAAGAACAAGAGGGTGATGGCACGCTGCCAAGGAATGCGAGCAACCGGTTGCCAAGTTGCGTTGAGTACCAGCGTTTCCACCACAGCCTTCCTTTCTCGGGTCGGCCAGACGTTTCGAATGCGAAATTCCTGAAATAAATTCTACTTGAGGACAGGCATCGTTGTAGCCATGCGCCCTTTCCCTACCTAGCTGCTCCTCGCAAAGCCGCGGTACGTTGAGGTACAGGGGCCACTGTCTTCGCCTGTTCGCCTGGTGCGTAGAGGAGTTTGTAGGTGTTGTAGCTCCGAAGAACGCGTTTGACGTACCCGCGTGTCTCTTGAAGCGGCACCAGTTCAACCCAGGCAGGGAGATCAGCCTCGCCATTTTCTCGTCGCCATCTGGCCACGGCCGACTCACCTGCGTTGTAGCTCGCGAGAGCGAAGGGTTTGAT